>NZ_LJPA01000002.1:0-324466 GCF_001414035.1 Frankia sp. ACN1ag
ACCGACGCGTCAACGTCGGCCTGACTGAGACCTCAACCTCGATCACCGGGAAGGTACGCCCTCCCCAGCCGATCCACAGGTCTCAACCATTGCTCCGCGAGCACTCGTCAACGCCTGTGCGCACAGCGGTTGCAGCGCCAGCCAGGCAAGCGTCGACCGGGTGGATCATGGTTCTGCCGGTGCCCCGCCGCTGGCCTGGCCGGCGTGGTCTGCGCGTTCCGGCCACGCTCTGGACTGTCCGCCGCTGCGACAGGACCCGTCGACCGGTGTCTGGCGGCTGCTGGTCTCGCTCGGCATCGTCCCCGCTGCCCGCTGACGAAGGCCACGGGTGGATGGCATACCTTCGCGGACGGTCGCCATCCGGACTCGTCAGAGCCCCCTCTGTTCAGAAGTGATCAGCCAAAGGACATCGCGCGTGGTTCTGCTCACTCTCCCCCAGCTGGAGCCCCATCTCTTCGGTGCCGCCGACGTCCTTCGCGGGCGCATGACCGGCCCGGAGTACCGGGACTACATCTTCGGGATGCTCTTCCTCAAGCGCAGCTCGGACGAGTTCCAGGAGGAGTACGAACGCCGCTACCAGAAGCGCCTCGAAGACACCGGCTCCGCCGAGACAGCCAGGAAGCACGCCGAGCGCCACTCGACCTACCCGGATCACTTGTTTGTGCCGGCGAGGGCACGGTGGTGGGCAGGGCCGAAGTCTAAGCATCCGGCCCTCTACGAGACCCGGGGCGGTTCAGTGTCGACGTACTGGCTGGCCTGGAGGGTGAACAGTTCGCGGTAGATGCCGGGTCGGGACATCAGCTCGGCGTGATTGCCCTGGTCCGTGACGAGACCGCCGTCGAGGACGTAGATGCGGTCGGCGGTGCGGACGCTGGCGAGGCGGTGGGTGATGAGCAGGACGGTGCGGTCCCGGCCCAGCTCGCGGATGAGGGTGAACAGGGTCTGTTCGGCGCGGGCGTCGAGGGCGGCGGACGGCTCGTCGGCGATGAGGACCGGGGCGTCCCGGTAGACCGCCCGCGCGCAGGCGATCCGCTGCCACTGGCCCCCGGACAGGTCGTGGCCGGAGTTGTACTGGCGGGCCAGCGACGTGTCGTAGCCGTGCGGAAGCTTCTCGATCACCTCGTCGGCCTCGGTCGCGCGGGCCGCGGGGATGACGCTGTCCGGGCCGTCCGCGAGGAGCCGGCCGATCCGGCCGACGGCGATGTTGAGCCGGGCCGACATCGGCCACTGCGTGTAGTCCTGCGGGATCACGGAGATGCTCTCCCGGACGCTGTCCGGGTCGACGCCGGCGAGGTCGACGCCGTCCCAGCTCACCGTCCCGGTGTCCGGTTCGTACAGGCCGGCGAGGATCTTCGCCAGGGTCGACTTGCCGCTGCCGTTCACCCCGACGAAGGCGACGACCTCGCCGCGGCGCAGCTCGACGGTGACGCCGCGCAGGGCCGGGGTGTCGGTGCGCGGGTAGGTGTAGGCGACGTTCTCGGCCCGGACGACCGCCGGCCGCGGCGGCGCCGCATGGTCGCGCGGCTCGGGCACCAGCCCGCTGGCCTGCGCGATCCAGGCGCGATACTCATCGAAGTAGAGGAAGTTCTCGTACGCGGTGTTGAGGGTGGTCAGCGCCGAGGCGAGTGCGCTGCGGCCGGTGCGGATCGCGAGCACCGCGGTGCCGCCGGCGGCCAGTGGCATCACCCCGGCGTTGAGCAACAGGATCAGCGTCCCGTAGACGACGCCGAGGGCGAGCCCGGACACCGCCTCCCCGGTCAGCCGGTACCGCGCCTGTCCGCGGCCCACGCGGACCTGCTCGGCCTCCTGCTCGCGGGCAAGGATCGTGTACTCGTCGAGCAGGAAACGACCGAGCCCGAACGAGCGGATCTCCGCGGCACACTCCCGCGCGGTCATGTGGTACCGGAGCATGTACTGGCGCCGGACCTGGCGCAGCCGGCCCAGCCAGGAGGCGTGGGCGAGCCGAGCCGAGCGCATCGACGCCCAGNCGTCCGGCAGGATCGACAGCACCAGCAGGGGCAGCAGCACCGGGTGCAGCACGCCCAGCACACCTCCCGCGGCGGCGATATGGACGGCGGACGTCAGCATCTCGATCGCGTTGTCGACGAGCTGGCGCCCGCTGGCGGCGCCCCGCTCCGCGGCGTCAAGGTCGTCGACGAAGCGCGGATCGTCGAAGGCCATGATCGACGTGCGGGTGGACAGGTCGAGCAGCCGGACGTGGCAGACCCGGTCCACCCGGGGGCCCAGACGGACCCGCACCAGGTTGGTCGCCGCCGCCAGGCCGCTGCGCAGCGTTCCGGCGGCGACGACGAGGATGAGGGCGGGCAGGGCGTCGTGCAGCCGCTGCGGCGTCGGGCCGTCGCGCAGCACGGCGGTCAGCACGCCGGCGACCGCGAGCAGGCCGGCCGCCTCGATCACCCCGGCGAGCACCCGCAGGACGACCATGACGACGAGGCCGCGCCGATCGGCCTCCCAGGCCAGCGACCAGGCGAGCCGCAGCAGTCCGGGCAGCCGCCGGGCCATCGTGCGTACCCCGGTCTGCGCCATCGTCCGGTCGTGGCGCGCCCACGGCCGGACCCCGTCGTCGTCCTCCTTGCCGTAGGTGAGCACCGGATCGTGTTCGGCGGCGAGCGGCGCCGACGGTGCCTTCCGCTGGGTGGGAACCGGGCCGTTCTCGGAAGTGCGTTCCACATCCGCGAGGGTCGCCCTTCCCGCGCCCGCTCACCCCCGCTTTGGAGGGGATCGGCGTGTCTTCGCGTGGATCGGCGGCTGTTACGCCGAGCCGGCCCGCCTCCCGGTGCCGATACCCCGAACGGGCGGCACCGCCGAGCATTTCGCCGGTGCCGGATAATGAAGCGATGGACGGGCCGGACGAGCGGGCGCTGGACGCCTACGAGCGGCTGGCGGCCCGCTGCGCGCGAGCCTGAACACCGGCGCATGGCCACGAGAATCGACAGGCCATGGCTTTCGATCGCCCGCCGGGGCTGCCAGACCGGCACGATTGTGGAAGCCTGATACCGGCTGACTAGACTTCACCAGAGGCAGCCTATGAAATAGATTTATGCGCGCCTGACAATAGCAGGGATGGGGCCGGTTTGTCAACAGATGACATTGCATCCGAGCAGGCATACGTCTCTGCTCTCTACGATCGGCTCGACGGGATTCGCCGGCGCACCACGTCCCGGCTGCGGACGGTTCTCCGGCACTCCGAGAGCCTGCCCCGGGCCCGGTTCGAGCGGGACGCGGCCAGCGCCGAGTGCGCGGCGACGCTGGCCCGGATCACCGCCGCGGAGAACGGCCTGTGCTTCGGCCGGCTGGACCTCGACGGCGGCGAGCGGCGCTACGTCGGCCGGATGGGCATCTTCGACGAGGACGCGGACTACGAGCCCCTGCTGATCGACTGGCGCACCCCGGCCGCCCGGCCGTTCTACGTGGCGACCGGGGCCGCGCGGCTCGGCGTCCGGCGCCGGCGGCACATCACGACCCGCCGCCGGGAGGTGACCGGCCTCGACGACGACGTCTTCGAGCTGGCCGTCCGGGAGCCGAGTGCCACCGAGCTGGTCGGCGAGCCGGCGCTGTTCGCCACCCTCAACGCCGCGCGCACCGGCCGGATGAGCGACATCGTCGAGACCATCCAGGCCGAGCAGGACCGGATCATCCGCTCGGACCACCGCGGGATCCTCGTCGTGCAGGGCGGGCCGGGGACCGGCAAGACCGCGGTCGCCCTGCACCGCGCCGCCTACCTGCTCTACACCCACCGCGACCGGCTCGCCCGCAGCGGCGTGCTGGTCGTCGGGCCGCACCCGACGTTCCTGCGCTACATCGAGAACGTGCTGCCGTCGCTGGGCGAGACCAGCGTGGTCAGCGCGACGGTCGAGGCGCTCTACCCGGGAGTGCGGGCCGACCGACCGGAGGAGCCTGCGCTGGCCGAGCTCAAGGGCCGGGCGGTGCTGGCCGACGTCCTCGCCGCAGCCGTCCGCGACCGACAGCGGCTGCCCCGCGGGCAGACGCTGGAGATCCACACCGAGGAACGCCTGCTGCTGCTCGAGCGCAGCACCTGTGCCCGGGCCCGCGCGCTCGCCCGGGAATCCGGTGAGCTGCACAACCAGGCCCGGACCATCTTCGTGCGGGCCGTGATCGAGGCGCTGGCCCGCCAGGTCGCCGACGGCTACGCCGCCGAGACGATCACCGCGCAGGTGCTGGAGGCGGACCCGGAGGCGCTCGACCTGCTGGCCCCGGCCGGCTTCGGCGGCACCAGCCTGCTCGACGACGAGGACCTGGCCCAGTTGCGCCGGGAGCTGCGCGCCGATCCGGCCGTGCGGGCGGCGCTGGACGAGCTGTGGCCGGTGCTGAGCCCCGAGCAGCTCGTCGCCGAGCTGTACGCGGACCCCGGCACGCTGGCGTCCGCGGCGCCGGAGTTGACCGCCGCCGAACGCCGCCTGCTGCACCGGCCGCTCGCCGAGGACGGCACCGACCCGGACGACGCCTGGCTGCGCGACCTGCGCGACGCCACCGCCGGCGCCGCGGCGTCGACGGGCCCCGGCGCGGACGGCACGACCGGCGCTGACCCCGGCGCGGACGGCGGACCCGCGGCCGGCACCGGCACCGGCACCGGCACCGGCACCGGCACCGAGAGTGTCAGCGGCGATGTCAGCGGCGACGGCGGTGAGCCCGGCCCCGGCGAGGGGCCGCGACCGGCCGGCGGTTGGACGGCGGCGGACATCCCGCTGCTCGACGAGGCGGCGGAGCTGCTCGGTGAGGACGACCGCGCGGCCCGCGCCGCGGCGCTGCGCGACCGGCTGGCCCGGGTGGCCTACGCCCAGGGCGTGCTCGACATCATCTCCCGCGACGTCGAGGACGACCCCGAGATCATGATGGCGACCGACCTGATCGACGCGTCCCGGCTCGCCGACCGGCACGAGGACGCCGACCTGCGGACGATCGCCGAGCGGGCGCTGGCGGACCGGACGTGGACGTTCGGTCACGTCGTCGTCGACGAGGCGCAGGAGCTGTCGCAGATGGCGTGGCGGATGGTGATGCGCCGCTGCCCGACCCGGTCGATGACGATCGTCGGGGACATTGCCCAGACCGGCGACCCGGCCGGCACGACGTCGTGGGAACGGGTCCTCGCCCCCTACACGGCGTCGGGCCCACGTCCGCGGCAGGAGTCGCTGACGGTGAACTACCGGACTCCCGCGGAGATCATGGCGGTGGCCGCCGACGTGCTCGCGACGCTGCGACCGCCGCAGCAGCCGCCGCGGTCGGTGCGCGCGCTCGGCCTCGAGCCCTGGCGGCTGCGGGTCAGCGAGGGTGAACTCGGCCCGGTACTCGCCCGGACGGTCCTGGCCGAGTTGGACCGGCTGACCGCCGGCCAGCTTGCCGTGCTGGTGCCGGCGGGGCGGCTCGCCGAGCTGACCGCCGCGGTGCGGGCGGCCGTGCCGGACGCCGAGACCGGCGGCGGCGCCCGGTTGTCCGCGCCGGTCGTCGTGCTCGGGATCCGGGAGGCCAAGGGGCTGGAGTTCGACACGGTGCTCGTCGTGGATCCGGACCGGATCCACGCCGAGTCCCCGCGCGGCGCGCACGACCTCTACGTCGCGCTGACCCGGGCGACGCGGTCCCTCGGCGTCCTGCACACCAGCGAGGTGCCGGCGATGCTTGACCGCCTGTCCGCGGCTGGGCCGCCGCCGGACCTGCCGTCACCGGGGCTCGCGACACCGGAGCTGGCGACACCGGAGCGGCGTGCGTCCACGTCCCCGACGGCGGTCCCGGGCCGCGGGGACGTGGACGCCTGAGCGCCGGCTATCCCGTCGGAGCCGACCTGCGCCCGCGGCGAGCGCCCGACGCGGCCGGTGACGCCTGCTCGACGGCGGCGGTGTCCTGGCCGTCGAGTGCTGTCATTCCGCGTGCCGGCGTGTCCCAGCGCCGACCCGGGCCCTGGTCGGCGGGTGCCTTGGCCCGGGCATCCGCCGGGTCGACGAAGCGTCCGGTCTCCTCGTCGAGGACCGAGATCTGTGCGGCGCCGATGTCGAAGTACATGCCGACGAGCTCGAGCGTGCCGTCCTCGAGGGCCCGGCGCACGGCCGGATGCTCGCGCAGGTTGTCGAGCTGCTGCGCGACGTTGGCCCGGCCGAGGCGCTCGACCGGCGCGAGGTCCTCCGTCCCCGCCGGGGGCGTGCGGGTCAGCGACGCGGCGGCGTGGGACAGCCAGCCGGCGAGCGCCGACTCCGGCTGACCGTGCAGCGCGCCGGTCAGCAGCGCGTTCATGGCGCCACAGCCGGAGTGGCCGCAGACGACGATCGCGGGTACCCGCAGCACGTCGACGGCGTAGTCGAGCGCGGCCGTGACGGACAGGTCGCCGGATACCGGCAGGCCGAAGCGGAGCCCCGAGGCGGCACCGGGTGGCAGTTCCACCCCGGGCGCGATGCTCACGCCGGCGGCCATGCCGACGCCCGAGGCCATGCCGACGCCGGTGCCGGTCGGGCTGGCTGAGGCGAGTCGGCCCAGGTCGCGGGCGAGGGGCCGGCCAAGCGGCGGACGGTGACTCGCGTGCCGCGGAACGATGTTGCCGACGTTGCGGACGGTGAACAGGTCGCCGGGCCCGCTGCTGGTGATGATGTTGGGGACGATGCGCGAGTCGGCGCAGGTGAGGAACAGCGCGGAGGGCTGCTGTCCTTCGGCGAGGCCGTCGAAGGTGCCGCGCAGCAGCGGCGCGGCGCGGCGGTGGAACTCGTTGACGCCGACGAGCATCGTGCCGACGTGGTCGACCTGGACCGCCGCGGACGGCGCGTGGTCGGCCGTCCCGGCCTCCTGGTGGTCGATCTCGTCCAGCTCCTGCCACTGCGACCAGGGGGCGAACCAGCGCGGCAGGTTCGGCGTCACCGAACGGCGCCGTTCGGTGTGGTCGGACCGACGGAACCAGACCTGGCCGATCTCGTCGATGCTGACCACTCCGCCGGACGCCTCGTGGTTGGCGCACCAGCCGCGCAGGTGCTCGAAGGCGGCGTGGTCGAGGTAGTCGACGATGAGCTCGATCGAGACGGGTGCGCCGAGCGGGATCCGGCCAAGGACGCGGGCCAGGCGCGGCAGCGACAGGAAGCTCAGCGTCCCCTCGACCTCCACCTGCCACAGCTCGCCGGAGCGCACCAGGCGGACGCTCGACCACAGGACCCGACGCAGGACCAGCCCCAGCGCGGTGACCAGCCCGAGCGCGACACCCTGCAGCAGGTCCAGCGAGACGACGCCGACCAGCGTCACCAGGTAGACGGGCAGCTCGCCGTGCCGGCGGACATGGCGCAGGTGGGCCACGTCGACCAGGCGCAGCCCGACGACGACGAGCAGGCCGGCCAGGGCCGCCAGCGGAATCCACTCCACGGCGAACCCGAGGAACAGCGCGAACGCCAGCACCCAGAGGCCGTGCAGGATCGCCGAGGCGCGGGTGCGCCCGCCGGAGATGACATTGGTCGAGCTGCGCACGATGACGCCGGTGATCGGCAGACCGCCGATGAGGCCGGAGACGAGGTTGGCCGTGCCCTGGCCCAGCAGCTCGCGGTCCAGGTCGGCCCGCGGCCCCCGCCAGCCCTTCGAGGTCGCGAGCTGGTCGACGGCGACGGCGGACAGCAGCGACTCCACGCTGGCGACGATCGCCACGGTGAAGATCCCCAGCGCGATGCCGGACCAGTCGCCGTGGGGGAACTCGGGCAGGGCTATCGAGTCGAACAGGGAGGCGGGCAGCTCGACGCGTGGGACGTCGAAGCCGACGGCGGCGGCGAACGCGGTGCCCACGACGACGGCGACGAGGTAGGCCGGGATGCGGCGGAGGGCACCCGGGACGGCCTGCGGCAGCCGCGGCCAGAGCAGGATCGTCGCGATCGTGACCAGGCCGACGACGGTCGCCGGGCCGTGCGGGCTCATGATCGCCTCGGGTATCGCCCGGATGTTCTCCAGGGCGTGACTGTCGGCCTTCCCGCCGAGCACGACGTGGATCTGGCCGAGGACGATGGTGAGGCCGATGCCGCCGAGCATGCCGTGGACGATGGCGGGTGAGACGGCGAGGGAGGCCCGGGCGACGCGGCACAGGCCAAGCAGGATCTGCAGCAGGCCGGCGGCCGCGGTGATCATGCAGGTGACCCGCCACCCGTAGGTGTTGACGAGATCGGCGACGATCACGGTCAGACCCGCGGCGGGCCCACTGACCTGCAACGGGGCGCCACCGAGGGCCCCCGCGACGATGCCGCCGACCACCGCGGCGAGCAGGCCGGCCGCGACCGGGGCACCGGAGGCGACGGCGATGCCCAGCGACAGCGGCAGGGCGACGACGAAGACGACGAGGGAGGCCTGCAGGTCGGGACGCCACCCCTCCCGGCGGGCCGCCTCCCGCCGCGACCGGCGCGAGCCGCGCGGCGGGGTCTTCCGGCTCGCCTCGACCGGCGGCGAGTGGCTGTGCCGCGACGGCGACGGCGGGGTGACCGGTGGGGTCATGTCCAAACTCCTCGAGGATCGGCGCAATGAAGGGGGTCACCCAAACGGGCGGCCCGAGGGTGGCGTCGTAGCCGATGGTTCTCGTCCTGGTCACTACCAGCAGTCAGCGGTGCACGACGCCCACCTGGTCTACCGCGGATGGTGACGGGGTTTGCACTGAACCCAACGATCCGGACGGCGGACGAGTTTCTTTCTGTGATGGTCCACCCAGTCGCGCGTAACCATTGGACAGCAACGCCCGGCGCTGTCCCAGGGATCGGGCGGACCGCCGCCATAGGACATCAGGTATATATTTCCCAAGTAGGAACGTATGGGACATATATGACAGAAGGCTATAGAAGTCGCCGCCCTCGGCGGGTTCGCGCCGCCCGAAATGGGCGGGTCCGGGTCCCCACCTGGCGACCGATCCGTCGCTGTCGCCCATACTTGTCGTGACATGGGGTGAGAATTTCGCCCCGGACGGCAGTCTGCGCGCCCGCCGGGGCGCGGGCGGGGGACGTCGCGCATGCATCGTCGTGGCCGGCTCGCCCGGCTCCTGCTCGTGGCGGGGTTCGGCCTGCTGCTCGCGGCGTGGGTCGGCAGCAACGCGCCGGGCTTCGGGCCGGACGAGCCGGCGAACTTCGTCAAGGAGGTCGGCGCCGGCACCGGCCAGTGGTCGGGCACGCCCGGGCGGCTCGCGCATCCGGCGTTCGGGGCGCAGCCCGGGGCCCCGGAGCGCATCGACTGGATCAACCGCAACAGCCGGGTCTTCCGACTGCCGGCCGGGCTCGACCCGGGCCGGGCCGGTTTCCCCTGCAACCTGTTCCGCAACTGGCTGTCGGTGAGCTGCCTGGACCGGCCGCACCCCCGCCCACCGGCGACGCGAGCCCTGAGCTATGTCGGGACCTACGAGCCGTATGTCTACGCCGTCCCGGGCGCGGCGATGGCGCACACCGACACGGCGCTCGGCGCGCTCTACACCGGGCGGGCGGTCACCGCCGCCCTCGTGGCCGGGCTGCTCGCCGTCGCGGTCGCCGCGGCGTGGAGCGGGCCGGCCGGCCCGCTCTCGGTCGCCGGGGTGCTGCTGGCCGCGTCGCCCATGGTGCTGTTCATGGGCTCCGTGCTCGGCACCAACGGCATCGAGATCGCGGCCTGCACCGCGCTGTTCGCGCTGGTGCTGCGGATGGGCCGCGCGACGGGTCCGCCCCGCTGGGCCTGGCCGGCGGTGGGCGTCGTCGGCGCACTGCTGGCGCTGTCGCGACCCACCGGACCCGCCTGGGTGCTGCTCGCCCCGCTCGTCGGCCTGGTGCTCGCCCAGCGGCGCGCGGGCCGGTGGCGGAGCGCGGACCGGTGGCGGAGCGCGACCCGGTGGCGGCGGGCGTGGCCGGTGCTCTGGCTGGGGCTGGCTGCCGGCGGCGTCGTGGCGACGGCGCTGTGGGAACGGGCCGTGCAGCCGCATCCGGGGATCCGCCGGGCGCTGGTCGTCGAGGGGCTGCATCGCCTGCCCCACGACGCCGACGCCTGGGTGCGGCAGTGGGTCGGCGTGTTCGGCTGGGCGAGCCTGCCGATGCCCACGTACGCGTACCGGATCTGGTGGCTCGCCGTCGTCGTCCTCGCCCTGGTGGCGCTGGCCACCGGTCCGTGGCGGGCCCGGCTGGGGTTCGTGGCCGTGCTCGTCGGCGCCGCGGTGGTGGCCGTCGGCCTCGACGTCGTGGTGCTGCGCCAGACCCGCTTCCCGGTGTATGGGCGTTACCTGCTGCCCCTCGCGGTGTTGCTGCCGCTCGCCGCCGGGGAGATCGTCACCCGGCAGGCGGCCCGGCTGCCGGGCGCGGTCCGCCGGCTGATCCAGGTCGCGGTGCCGCTGGCGGTCGCCGCGGTCCACCTCGTCGGGCTGTGGGCGAACGCCCGCCGTTACGCCGTCGGCACGGGCGGACCCGTCTGGTTCCTCGGCCGGTCGCAGTGGAACCCCCCGGGCGGCTGGTCGCCGTGGTTCGCGCTCGCCGCGGCCGGAACCCTCTGTCTGGTCGCATTCGCCCTGACCGGCCTGCGCGCGACCCCGGCCACGCCCGGGGCGCAGACCGCCGGCGGGCCCGACACCGGCGACCTCACCGCCTACCCGACCGAGACCGGCGACGGCCACACAAGCGACGACTACGCAAGCGACGACGGCTACGCAAGCGACGACGGCTACGCAAGTGACGACGACTATTCGACCAACGACGGCTACGCAGGCGACGACCACCGAGCCTCCCGTCACGAGGACGCGGCCCGAAGGGCATCCGGTGCGGAGGTGGCGGGCACCACCGGCCGAACTGCCCCGGGGAAACCGACCGACCCCGGCAGGCACCGAGCCTTCCCGACGGGCGACGACTGAAAGCAGGATCGACGTGGACTACCGGACGATGGGCCGGTCCGGCCTCAAGGTCTCCCAGGCGTGCCTCGGCGCGATGAACTTCGGCGCGGTCGGCCTCGCGTCCTGCGACGAGACCGAGGCCACCCGGATCATCAATGCCTTCCTGGACGCCGGGCACAATTTCATCGACACCGCCGACATCTACAGCGGCGGGCAGTCGGAGCAGATCGTCGGACGCGCCATCGCCGCCCGCCGTGACGAGGTCGTCCTCGCCACCAAGGGACACATGCCCGCCGGCCCCGGCCCGAACGGCCGCGGCTCGTCCCGGGTGCACCTGACCCGCGCCCTGGACGCGAGCCTGAGCCGGCTCGGCACCGACTACGTCGACCTGTACCAGGTGCACCAGCCGGACGACGAGACGCCCATCGAGGAGACGATGGCGACCCTGGACGGATTCGTCCGCGCCGGCAAGGTGCGCTACCTCGGCTGCTCGAACTACAGCGCCAGCCGGATCGTCGAGGCGCAGTGGGCGGCCGAACGCATTCACGGAACGGCGTTCGTGAGCCTTCAGCCGCAGTACTCCCTCGTCGCGCGCGGCATCGAGGCCGAGGTCCTGCCCGTCTGCGCCCGCCACGGCGTGGGCACCCTGATCTACAGTCCCCTGGCCGGCGGGATCCTCGCCGGGCGCTATCGCCGCGGCGCAGATCCGGACGCCGACACCCGCGTCGCCCGCCTGCGCGCGTGGGGCGCCCCGGCCGCCCGGCGTTTCGCCGATGGGATCGTCACCGAGCGCGGGCTGGGCATCGCCGAGGCGGTGGCCGTGGTCGCCGCCGAGCTCGACACGACGCCCGCGGCGGTGGCGCTCGCCTGGGCCGCCGCCCGTCCCGGCGTCACATCGGTCATCATCGGACCGCGCACCTTCGCACAGTACGAACAGAATCTCGCCGGATTCGACCTTGCCCTGCCCGAGGAGCACGCCGCCCGCCTCGAGGAGATCTCCGGTCCCGCGCCGGGCCCGCTGGACGGCCGCGACGCCGACCGCTGAAACGCCCGGCCAACCGGCCGCACCGCCGGCCGCATCGCCGGCGTGGTCGCCGCCTGGCAGATCGGCGACGGTGGGCGGCGGCCGGACGTCGGCTCAGAGATGGCCGGCGTCCGTCGGCTCGGGGTGACCGGTGCTGAGCTCGGTGCGAGCGTGCGCGAGGGTCTCCTGGACGTGCCGTTCGATCTCGGCGGGGTCCAGGCCGAGGGCTCGGCCGATGTGCACGGACCAGATCTCGGCGCGCAGGTTGGTCTCGAAGTCCAGATCGGCGCGCAGGTTCTGCCGGGTGGCCTCCCGGTTCTGGCTGACCATGACGAACGTCGACAGGAAGATCGCCTCCAAGCTGACGATCATCGTGAGGAGGCCGAACGGGTAGCGGTCGAACACCGCGCCGTCACCGAACACGCCCTCGTTGAGCAGGATCCAGCCGGTGAACCAGACGGCGTGCAGGTACACGAAGGGCAGCGATCCGGCGAACGCCGTGATCAGGTCCGCCGCGCGGTCCTGGGGGGAGCTCATCCGGGTGAAGACGACCCGCTCGTTGCGGATGCGGGCGCGGGAACGGGAACGGCCGGCAGCGCCAGGGTGTCGGTGCTGGTCGTGAGCGTCGGCGGGGGAACTCATGGCCTCCATGCTGATGTCCGACCGGCCGGACACCGCCCCCGGCCCCGCGGCGGCGGCCGGGGGCCGGGGGGCGCCCGGCCTCCCGCCGCGGGGCCCGCCCGGGCACCGACGCCGACCCGTGACCGGGCGACATCGCCAGGTTGCGGAAGGTAATGATCACTCCTACAGTTCAGAGGTGCCGATCGGCCGAGGCGGATATCGACCTCTGTATTCGGCCGACCTTTTCGCCCGGCGCGGTCCGGAGCCGGCCGGTGCATCGATCCGCGCGCGCGTCGCGCACCCGAGCGATCCGAACGGAGCCAGATGATGAGCACCGGCAGCGGACTGAACGCCGCCGACCTGGCCCGGGAACAGGCGGAGCTGCTACCCGACCGCCTCACCCTCGCCGCCGTCGAGATCAACCGCAACGAGTTCGATCCGAGCAACTACCCGGTCAATTCGCCGGGCAGCAACAACTCCTACATCGAGAACCACAGCGAACCCCAAATCGCCTACAGCAGCGGATCGGTCGTCGAGTCCATCGTCAACAGTTGGAGCCAGGTCAACCAGTGGTGACACTGTCCACCGACGCGCGTGCCGGCCACAGTGCAATTGAACCGTACGCAGATGACCGCGTGACACGCCCGGCTGAAATCCCCGCCGCCAGGTTCTCGTGCGGCTAGCGTGCCACCCGTCCGAGCAGTCATAAAGACTGGATCACGACGGGGGAAGAATGCGCTATAATTCACCTGATGGGCTCGGCGTGGAACACCCGGAGTTCATCCTGGAGAAGGCGGAGCTGCTACCCGAAAGACTGACTCTGGCGGCCCTGGAGATCGGCCGCCGGGAATTCGATCCCACCTTTTTCCCGGTCAACTCGCCCTGGTCGAACATGGCCCACATCGACGCGCACGGCGAACCACAGATCCTCGGCGGGATCCTGCCGATCCTCATCTCGCTGGTACCCAGCATCAACATCATCTTCCAGTTCGACAAATCCTGACCAACCTGCGACGACGGACGGCCGAGAATGACCGAGATCCGCCCGCTGTCCACGCCCGGCACGGTGCCCGCCCGACCGTGCCGGGCGGACGGCCTGGCCCTGCTCGGCGAGTTCGCCGGCTCCGGCCTGGACCGACCGGTCCAGCTCGCCCGCCGCGGCGACGGCCAGGTCGTCGCGCTCACCGAGCTGCTCGCACACATCCTGGCGGCGGCCGACGGCACCCGCGACATCGAGGCGATCGCCGGCCGGGTGGCCGCGCGCGACGGGCGAACGGTCAGCGGGGCCGACGTCCGCTACCTGATCGCCGACCGGCTGATGCCGCTGGGCCTCATCGCCGCCGCGGCCGGTGCCACCCCGATGCCCCGGGCGGCGGCGATGTTCACCCTCGCCGGACGGCGGACCCTGCTGCCCGCGCCGGTGGTGACCCGGTTGGGCGGGGTCCTCGCCGTGCTGTTCCGGCCGCCGGTCGTCGCCGGACTGCTCACCCTGCTGGTGGCGGCGGACGGCTGGATGCTGCGCCGGCACAGCGTCGCCGACAGCGCGGCCACGGTGCTGGCCACCCCGACGCTGATGCTGGCCGTCGTCGGGCTGACCCTGGCCGGCGCCCTGGTCCACGAGTGTGGGCACGCCGCCGCCTGCCGCTACGGCGGCGCCCGGCCCGGGGTGATCGGCTTCGGCATGTACCTGGTGTGGCCGGCGTTCTTCACCGATGTCACGGACTCCTACCGGCTCTCCCGGCGTGGCCGCCTGCGCACCGACCTCGGCGGCATCTACTTCAACGGGCTGTACGCGCTGATGCTGTGCGGCGCGCTCGCGGTCAGCCACGCCGAGGTCCTGGTGACCGCGATCGTGCTCGCCCACCTCGACGCCGCCCGCCAGCTCGCGCCGTTCGTCCGACTGGACGGCTACTACATCATGGGCGACCTCGCCGGCGTCCCCGACCTGTTCAGCCGGATGATCCCGGCGCTGCGCTCCGCCCGGCCCGCCCGGCGCCGGCCGCCGTCCTCCGGAGAGCCGGCCGGCGGCAGCGCCACCCCGGCGGGCGGTGCCAGCGGTGCCGGGCAGGCCGGCGGCGCGGGGTCTGCCGGACCGGGCGGCGGTGCGCGGTTGACCGGCCTGACCCGGCGCGCTCGGCTGGTGGTGACCGCCTGGGCGCTGCTGGCCGCGCCCGCGATTCTGGTCAACCTGGTGCTGCTGCTCGTGTCGGTGCCGTTCGTCGTGCCCCGCACCGCGCGTGCCGTCTGGGCGCAGCTCGCGCCGGCGGGTTCGGCACTCGGTGACGGGCAGGTGCTGACCGCCGTCGCCGACGCCGCAGCCGCCGTCGTCCTGGCGCTGCCGGCCGCCGGCATGCTGTTCGTGCTGTTCCTGCTCGGCCGGGCGGTGGCCCGCGGCCTCGCCGCGCACCACCACCGTGGCCGCGATCGCCGGCCCCGCAGGGTCAGGCGTCGCGGCGTTGCAGGCAGCGACAGGCGGCACCGAGAAACAAGGCCAGCCACGCCGCGACCACGGGCACGGCGACACCGGGCGACAGAAAGCCGGCGTCGTCCGACCCGGTCAGGGAGAGGCTGTCGCTCGCCGGGCCCGGCAGATAGCTGAGCACGTGTGCCGCCCACCAGGCCGGAAGCAGCCCGCCTGCGATCGCGGGGGCGAACAGCAAGGCGAGCACCGAGGTGAGGGCCCCGGCCGCGCTGCGGGTGAGGACTGCCAGGGCCAGCCCGATCAACGGAAAGACCGGGGCCAGCCCGATGGCCGCGGCGAGCGTGCGCACCTCGCTGCCGGCGGCGAGGTCGGCGTTGGTCACGTACGGCAGGCCGTAGGCGTGAAACACCGGCTGCGCCGCGAGCGCCGCCAGCGCGGTGACGGCCGTGAAGCCCACCCAGCTCGCCACCGCGATCACGACGATCTTGGCCAGCAACACCCGACCACGGCGCGGCGTCACCGTGAGGGTCAGTCGCACCAGCCCCGCCCGGTACTCGCAGGCGCCGGCCCGCACCCCGAGAACGACGAGCAGGACGCCACTGACGATCCCCGAGACCAACGGGAACAGGACGGGGTCGAACTCGGCGCGGTCCTGCTCGGACCAGCCGTCCGACTCGAGGCCGACCGCGACGGCGAGCAGCACGCACAGCGCCGTCCCGAGGATCGGGCCGAGACAGGCGATCACCAGGGTCCCGCGCATCGCGCGCAGCTTGAGCCATTCCCCGGCGACCGTGGCCGTCCACCGCGGCGGGGCGGCGGGGGCCCGGCTCATGGTTTCTCCCCCCGGCGGCCGACCTCCCGGTGACCGGTCCCCTGGTGGTTGACAACTCGCCGGTCGACGGCTTGGTACTCGACGGTGTCGTCGGTGAGCTCGATGAAGGCGTCCTCCAGCGTTGCCCGCCGCTCGGTCAGCTCGTGCAGGGCGAACCCGCGGCCGACGGCGAGATCGCCGATGGCCGGCGCCGTCATGCCGGTGACCAGTAGCGCGCCGTCGGCGTCCGGTGCCGGGGTCACCGAGGCACCGGCTGCCCGCAGCGCCGCCGCGAGCTCGGGGGCACGCGGCGATGCCACCCGGATGTGGGTGCCGGCACCCGCCCGGGTGATCTCGGTGACGCTGCCATGGGCGAGCAGGCGGCCGCGGCCGAGGACCAGGACCTCGTCGGCGGTCTGGTCCATCTCGCTGAGCAGATGGCTGGAGACGACCACGGTGCGCCCCTCGGCGGCGCAGCGCCGCAGCAGCCCGCGGACCCAGCGGACGCCGTCGAGGTCGAGGCCGTTCACCGGCTCGTCCAGGATCAGCACCGCCGGGTCGCCGAGAAGCGCGGCGGCGATGCCGAGCCGTTGGAGCATGCCGAGCGAGAACCCGCCGACACGGCGCCTGCCGAGGTCGGCAAGGCCGACCTCGGCGAGCACCTCGTCGACCCTCCGGGCGGGCACGCCGCCAGCCCGGGCGAGCCAGGCCAGGTGCTGGCGGGCCCGCAGGCCGGCCGGCGCGGCCCTCGCGTCGAGGAGCACCCCGACCTCGTGCATCGGCGCGGCGAGATCGCGCAACGCGCGGCCTCCGATCGTCGCCCGGCCGCTGGTGGGCCGGTCAAGGCCGACTATCAGGCGCAAGGTGGTTGACTTGCCGGAGCCGTTCGGGCCGAGGAACCCGGTCACGACGCCAGGCGTCACGTCGAAGGTCAACCGGTCCACCGCGACCGTGTCGCCGTGCACCTTCGTCAGCTCGCGTACCTGGATCACCGCTCGGCGTTCCCGTCCCACGGGTCGTCGCCGTCCGGCGCGGGAGAACCCGACGCCGGCAGTGTGGGAGAACCCGGCAGCGTGGGCGAACCCGACGGCAGGGCGGACGGGGCAGGCAGCGCCGGTCCGGGGGACGCGTTCGGAGCCGACGGGCCGCGGGGCGCAGGCGAGTGCCGGCCGGCGGAACGGTCCGCCGACCTGCGGTGCCGGCTGTACTCACCGAACGCGGCGGCGAGCACGAACAGCCCGAGCAGGGCGATCCGCACCGGCCGGAGCGCGTCGAAGGTTCCGCGGACCCAGTCGGGCGGCTCGATATCTGGCAGGTCGATCGCGGGCAGGCCGACGTGCGGCAGGTCGCCGGCCAGCCTGGGCAGAATGTTGACGGCGGCGACGAGCAGCCCGACCACGACGGCCGAGGCGACCCTGGCAAGCCGCCAACGCGCCCAATCGGCCGGGCGACCGAACCAACCGAGGCCGCCCGGCCGCGGACCGCCGGCAGTCGCAGGCGGGTCGACCGATCCTGAACCGGCAGGCACGGGCGGCACGGAACGCACGGGCGGCACGGCAGGCACGGGCAAGACGGCTGGCATCGGCTCGTGGGCGGCGGGGNCGTCGGGTTCGTCCATGCTCGGGAAGCTAGATCCACGGTGGTCCGGGCACATCCGCCGCAGGTATGGACCTGCCTCCTACTACAGTCGCAGTCCGCCGGTCGGATGCCCCGAGGCGCCGGGCCGCTCGGGCGAGGTCGCCCACGGCCGGTCGCCCACGGCCGGTCAGTTCGGCCGGGGGCGCACCAGCCCGTGGTCGTAGGCGAAGACGACGGCCTGTACGCGGTCGCGCAGGCCGAGCTTGCGCAGCACGGCCGACACATGCGTCTTGACGGTCGCCTCGGTGAGCACGAGCTCGGCGGCGATCTCGGCGTTCGACAGGGCGAGCGCGACGAGCCGGAGCACCACCGCCTCCCGCTCGGTCAGTTCCTCCAGCCCGATCCGGATCCGGGCGCCCCGCCCGGCTTCCCCGCCGACTTCGGGCGGGGAGACCGCACGGACCGGGCGGTCGAGGGAGCCGGCGCCGGCGCGGCGGCGCCCGGCCGGACCGTCGGGAGACGGGGCATCGGCGACGGACGGCAGCGTCTGCGCGAAGCGGTCGAGCAGCCGCCGCGTCACCGTGGGCGCGAGCAGCGCGTCCCCACGGGCGACGACGCGGACGGCGTCGACGAGCTCGGCGGGCCGCACGTCCTTGAGCATGAACCCGCTGGCGCCCGCCCGCAGCGCCGCGAAGACGTACTCGTCGAGGTCATACGTGGTCAGGATGATGACCCGCGCCGCGCTGCCCGAGGCGGCGATGCGCCGGGTCGCCTCGACGCCGTCCATCGTCGGCATCCGCACGTCCATGAGCACGACATCGGGTGTGCTCCCGCCGACGAGCTCGACCGCCTCGGCCCCGTCGCCGGCCTCACCAACCACCTCGATACCGGGCCGCGCATCGAGGATCATGCGGAACCCGCCTCGGACAAGCGCCTGGTCATCGGCCAGCAGCACCCGAATCGCCGGGGTCGCCTCGGTCGTCATACCGGTCTCCCGCCGAGTTCGGTCGGCAGCGGAAGGCTCGCCCGGACCCGGAATCCGCCGCCGTCACGCGGGCCGACCTCCAGGCTTCCGCCGAGCATGGCCGCGCGTTCCCGCATGCCGATGATGCCGTGCCCGCCGCCCCTGCCTGTCGGCGCCGGCGCCGTCGTGATCGTCGCGGCGCGCCGGCCGGCGCGGACGACCGGTTCAGGGCCGCCTTCGGAACCAGCACTGGTGCCGATGGCCGCACCGGTGCTGATGGCCGCACCGGTTGCGGCACCTGTGGTGGGCCACGGGGTCGGCGCGCCTCCGCCGGAGAACCCCGTGCCCGGCGTGCCGACGCCGTCGTCGACGATCTCCAGGTCGAGGGTGGCCGCGGTGTAGGCGAGAGTGACCTCGACGTGGGACGCGCGTGCGTGGCGCAGGGTGTTGGTCAGCGCCTCGCCGACGATGCGGTAGGACGAGACGTCCACCCCGGCGGGCAGCGGGCGTGCCGCGCCGATCACGCGAATCGCGACCTGCAGCCCGGCGGCGCGCAGCGGCTCACCCAGCTCGTCCACCCGGGCCAGGCCGGGCTGCGGGCGCACCGGGCCCACCTCGTCGCCGCCGGGACGGACGACGGCGAGCAGGCGGCGTAGCTCCGCCAGCGCATCCCGCCCGGTGGTCTCGATCGAGCGCAGGGCGCGGCGGGCCTGGTCGGGACGGGTGTCGAAGACGTCGTCGGCGGCCGCTGCCTGCACGATGATCACCGACACGCTGTGCGCGACGACATCGTGGATCTCCCGGGCGATGCGGGCCCGCTCCTCGGCGACCGCCCGCCGGGCCTCCCCCTCGATGGCGGCCCGGCGATTACGGGCGATCTCTCCGATGGCCCAGGCGGCGATGGCCAGGACGATCGTGAAGTACGTGTCCTCGCGGCTGGCGGAAGCGAAGTCGACCGCGCACACGCCGAGCAGCGCTGTCAGCGCGGGCAGGGATCGCAGTGGCGGTCGGGCGGCGGCGAACGAGCTGATGGCGATCAGGGCCGCGATCGGGATCACGACCGAGGGGACGAGGATCTGGATGATGAGGCCGCCGACCAGCGCGGCGGCGAGCGTGGCTCCGGGCCGGGTACGGCGCCAGTACAGCGCGAGCGACTGGCCGACCCCGAGCGGCAGGCCAAGGACGATCAACAGCGGCTCACGGGTGCGGTCGTGCTCGTCCAGCACCACCGCGACCAGGAACAGGCCGATCAGGAGCACGATCCCGACGTCGGTGGCGCGCCGCAGCCGCCCGCGCCATCTCCCGCCCACCGTCCGATCATGCCCGACGCTCCCGCCGGCGGACACGGTGTCGCGCCGTGGCTTGAGACCCGCCGCGGCTTGAGACCCGCCGCCAGCGAAAGCTGGTCACCGTCGATCGCGAACCGACGTGTCGGAACGGCTCCACTCAGTAGGTGTTCTGGGAAAGCACGGCGGCGACCTTCTGCGCGCCACCGAGATGCACTCGGGGCACCTCGAAACGCCATGCCGTCCCGTCGTGAAGGTGAATCTCGAACACGCCGGCCACCTTTGCCTTGTTGAGCTGGGCGAGTCGCACTGCGGGTCGCGGCGCCGCCGCGATCACCGTTTCGGTGGGCTTCGGCCGGAAGGCGCCCCGCTTGGCGGCAAACAGGATGACCTCGCCGGGGAACACTCCGAGGTAGNCGATCTGGCCTCGGGCCAGCACCGCGCCGTCCGCGGAGCCGCTCGCGGCCACGGCCGCGCCCACGGCACCCCCGATCGCGCCGCCCACCGCCGACCGGACCATGCCGATCGGCTCGACAAACGTGCCCACGATCGCCACCCGATGATTCGCCACAACAGCCCTCCTGTTTCTCGTCCTGATGCTCGTCCGGCCGAGGCCGCGCCTGACGGCCGTCGCCGACCGGTTCCGACCTCGGCCGTCGTCCGTCTGGGCGTGCCGCGGATGTGCCACGGGTGTGCCGCCGCCGGCGCGTCGCGCTGACGACAGGGCGATCCACGGGCGCCCGGGCGTTCCTAGGATCGGCGGGAGTGGCCGCGTTCGGCCGCGTCGGCGTGCTGCGCAGGGGCATGGTGGGGAGAGGGCGACGTTGGCACTGGACCGCCTGGGCGCCGCCGTCGTGCTGTCCCACCCCGCGCTGTCCCAGCCGGTGCTGCCCCAGCCGGTGCCGCCCCAACCCGTGTTGCTCCGCCCGGTCGCGCGTCCCGCCGACGAGAACCCGGCCCGGGAGCCGGGCGCCGCGGGGGTGTTCGTCGGACGCCGGGAGGAGTTGGCGCTGCTGGCCCGGCTCGCGGCGCGGGCGGCGGCGGGGCGGCGTCAGGTCGTCGTCGTCTCCGGCGAGGCGGGGATCGGCAAGACGTACCTGTGCGAACGGGCCGCCGAGCAGGCCGAGCAGGCCGGTCTGCGGGTCGAGTGGGGACGCTGCTGGCCCTACGGTGGCGCGCCGCCCCTGTGGCCCTGGCCTGCGGTGCTGGCGGCGGTGAGCGGCACGCCGGGCGGCCATTCGCTGGCCGAGGGACTCGGCGGCGAGGCGGCCGCCCCGGAGCGGTTCACCCGGTTCCAGGCGGTCGCCGATCTGGTGGCGCGGCGACTGGCCGGCCGGCCCACCATGATCGTGCTGGACGATGTGCACGCTGCCGACGCCGACGCCTTGCTGCTGACCCGTTTCCTCGCCCGGGCGCTGGACCGGGTTCCGCTGCTGCTGGTGCTCACGCGCCGCCCCGACGACCAGGGCGACCCGGCGCTGGCCCGGCTCGCCGCCGACGTGGAGCGCGAGGCGACGGTCCTCGCCCTGCGCCGGTTCACCCTCCCCGACGCGGAGGACTACCTCGCCGCGCACGGCCTGCACGACCTACGGGCGGCCGACGCCCCTCCGGTCGGCTCCCTCGACCTGATCAGTGCCGGCGACCCGATCAGTGCCGGCCACCGGGTGGGTGCCGGCGACCCCGCCCGTACCACCGGTGCAGGCGGCGGGGGGCACCGCGCGGGACAGGACCTGGCCCGGACGGTACTCGCCATCACCGGCGGCAATCCGCTGTACGTCAGCCGGGTCGTCACGCACGGCTCCCCGCAGTCGGGCCTCGCCGGCGTGGAGCAGGCGGTGGCGGACAGTATCGGCCGGCTCGGCGCGGACAGCCGCCGAACGCTGGCCCTGGCCGCCGTGCTCGGCCGGATCGTGGCCATCCACGACGTCGCCGCGCTGGCCGATCGGCCCGTCCCCGCCGTCCTTGACGCCCTCGCCGACGCGCGGCGGATCGGGCTCGTCGAGCCGGCGGGCACCGACCGCTTCCGGTTCGGGCACGACGTCATCCTCGGCGCCGCTGCCGCGACGCTGCGACCACGGGAGCGCCTGGACGCCCATGCCACCGCCGCGGCTCTGATCGGCGCGTCGGACCGGGCGGACCGGCTGGCGCTGCGTGCCCATCACGCGTTGCGGGCGGCCGCCCGCTCCGGCGAGGACGCGCAGCGCGCCGTGGGCGCCTGCCGGGCGGCGGCCCGATCCATGCGCCGCGGCTCCGACTATCAGCAGGCCGCGGCGTTGCTCGACGCCGCCGTCGCCGTGTCCGATCCGTGGCCGGCCGTAGCGGGGCGGGCCGCGCTGCTGGTCGAGCGGGCCGAGGCGATCCTCGCCTGCGGTCGGCTGTCCGCCGCCCGCGACGCCTTCGCCCGCGCGGCCGAGGCCCTCGACGGATCCGACGACCCGATCCTGCTGGCCCGCGCGGCGCTGGGCCTGGGCGGCGTCTGGCTCAACGAGCACCGCGATCCCATTGACCGTCGACGCGTGCTGGCCCTGCAACGCAGCGCCCTCGACGCCCTGGCCGCGGCCGTCCCCGCAGCCGGCGCGTCAGCCCGCTGCGCGACCGTGACGGCGCACGGCGGAGCAGCGGTGACCAGTGGGACAGCGGTGACCAGTGGGACAGCGGTGACCAGTGGGACAGCGGTGACCAGTGGGACAGCGGTGACCAGTGGGACAGCGGTGGACGGCGCGGCGACGGGTTCGGGGGCGGTGAGTGACTCGTCTCTGCGGCAGGTGGTGTCGCTGCGGGGGCGGCTGGCGGTCCGGCTCGCCGCCGAGTCGGTCTACGACGGCGCGACGCCCGCGCGGGCGCTGGCGGAGCTGGCGGCGATCCGGGCGACGGGCGACGCCCCGGCCCTGGCGGAGGCGCTGTCGCTGACCCATCACGCGATGCTCGGACCCGAGCACAACCCGGTGAAGCTGGCCCTCGCGCAGGAGCTGCTCACGGTCGCCGCGAGCACCGGGGACGGCATGCTGGCGCTGCTGGGACTGCTGTGGCGGACGGTGGACCTGTTCCACCTCGGCGACGCGCGGGCCGAGCGGTCGCTCGCCGAGCTGCGGGCGCGGGCCGACGCCCTGGCCTGCCAGAGCGTCCTCTACATCGTCGCGGCGATGGACGTCATGCGGCTGGTGCGCGCGGGCCGGCTGGCGCAGGCCGAGGCCGCGGCCGGCACCTGCCTGGAGCTCGGCCTCGCCGTCGGGGACGCGGACGCCGAGGCGTTCTACGGCGCGCAGCTCGCCAGCATCCGCTGGATGCAGGGCCGCGACGGGGAGCTGCTCGATCTCGCGGCCGAGGCGGCCGCCTCCCCGACGCTGGCCGCGGGCGACTTCGCCTTCGCCGCCGGCGCCGCGATGATGGCGGCCCGCGCCGGCCGACTCGACGAGGCCCGCGCCGCGCTGCACCGGCTCGTCGCCGGCGACGGTGGGCTGGCCGCCCTGCCCACGTCCAGCAGTTGGCTGACCGGGATGGTCGCCGTCGCCGAGGCCGCCGGCCTGCTCGGCGAGCGGGCGATCGCGGAGCAGGTCCACGGGCTCGTGGAACCGTTCGCCGACCTGCCGGTCATGCCGTCGCTCGCCGTCACCTGCTTCGGCTCCACCGAGCGGGCCCTCGGTCTGATCGCCCTGGCACTCGGCGACGCCGACGGGGCCGTGCGCCACCACGAACGCGCCGTGGCCGCGAACCGGCGGTTCGGCAACCGTCCGGGCACCGCTCTGTCCCGCGTCGACCTCGCCGCCGCCCTCACCGCCCGAGCCGGCTCCGGGGACCGCCCGCGGGCACGTACGCTCCTGGCCGCTGCCCACGCCGAGGCGGAGGCGATGGACCTGCCGGTCCGCGCCGCCCAGTGGGCCGCCCTGCTACGCGCGGCCGACGCCTCCGCCGACGCCGACGCCAAGCCCGCCGACGCCAAGCGCGCCGACGCCGAGGCCGAGGCCGCCGAGACGACCGCCGGGTCGTCGATCCCCACGGCCGAGGCGGGGCGCACCGGTCGCACGGGGACGCTGACACGCCAGGGCGACGGGTGGACGCTGGCCGCCGATGGCCGGCGACTGTTCCTGGCCGACCTGCAGGGGCTGCACCATCTCGCGGTGCTGCTGGAACGCCCCGGCGAGGGGGTGACGGCGCTGGCCCTCTGCGGCGCGGCGCCGTTCGACGCCGGCCACCACGAGGTGGTCGACCGGCAGGCCCTGGACGCCTACCGGCGGCGGCTGCGCGAACTCGACGAGGAACGTCAGGACGCCGAGGCCGACGGCGACACCGACCGAGCCCGCACACTCCAGGCCGATTGGGATGCTCTGACCGACCACCTGCGCACCGTCGCCGGCCTCGGCGGGCGCAGCCGGGCGTTCCGCACCTCGGCCGAACGCGCCCGCACCGCCGTGCGCAAGACGGTCAGGCGCGCCCTGGACGCGATCACCGCCGCCGATCCGGACCTCGGCGCCGAACTGCAGGCCACCATCACCACCGGCCTGACCTGCCGCCACATCCCGACGACGACCAACCCCCGCCGCTGGACCGTCCGCCGCTGACCGGCACCGATCCGCGCCCGGCGTCCGGACCCCGTTGGCCTGCGGGGCTCGGCCCGACGTCGAGAGATCATCGAGATCTTCCGATCGGATTTGGCGCAATACTCGAGCGGGCGGTCGGCTGATGGCCGCCGCGACACGAGAGGACAGCGGGCCCATGCCCCAACGTCAGACGCTGCCCTATGACACGACCGAGGCCACCTCGCCCCATGGCCTGGGCCTGCACCACGTCCAACTGGCGATCCCGCCGGGCAGCGAGGAACTGTGCCGCAGCTTCTACCTCGACGTGCTGGGCATGACCGAGGTCCAGAAGCCGCCCGTGCTGGCGGCGCGGGGCGGACTGTGGCTGCGCTCGGACCGGCTGGAGATCCACCTCGGCGTCGAGGGCGACTTCCGACCAGCGCGCAAGGCCCACCCCGGCATCGTCGTCGAAGACCTGGATGGCCTGGCGGATCGCCTGACCGACAAGGGGATCGAGATCATCTGGGACGACGACTTCCCGGGTTATCGGCGCTTCTACGTATTTGACGTCCTGGGAAACCGGCTGGAGTTCCTGACTCCCATCCCGAGCTGACCAGGTAGGTCAGCGACGTCTGTCCTCCGTGAGCCGAAGCGCCGCGGGAGACCGATTTCGTCAGACGACAGAACTGAGGGGCGATACGCCCATTTACCGCACCTGCTCGGTGGGGCGGATGAGGATCTCGTTGACGGCGACGCGGCGGGGGCGGGTGACGATGTAGGCGATCGCGTCGGCGATGTCCTCCGCCTCGAGTTTCTCGACGTCGGTGAACACGCGCATCGCCGTCTCGCGGATCTCCTCGCGCAGGTGGTCGGCGAGCTCGGTGACGGTCGCGCCGGGCTCGACCACGGACACCCGCACGTGCCGTTCGGTGACCTCCTGGCGCAGCGACTCGGTGAAGGCGTTCACGCCGAACTTGGTGAGGTTGTAGACGCCGGAGTTCGGCGTCGCCCGCCGGCCCGCCACGGAGCTGACGTTGACCAGGTCCGCCACGTTGCGGGGGCCGGAGTCGGCGGCGGTGAGCAGGTGGGACAGCGCGGCGTGCGCGACGTACAGCAGCCCCTGCAGGTTGAGCGCGACCATCCGGTCCCACTCCGCGGTGGGGGCGTCGACGATCGGGCCGAGCAGCATGACCCCGGCGTTGTTCACGACGGTGTCCAGCCGGCCGAGTTCGGCGACGGTCCGCTCGACCGCGTCGATCGCCTGCCGCTGGTCGGTGATGTCGGTATCGAGGACGAGCGCCTTCCCGCCCTCGCCCTGGATCTCGGCGGCGAGCTGCTCCAGCCGGTCCTTGCGGCGCGCGACGAGCGCGACCGCCGCACCCCGGCGGGCCAGCTCCCGACCGGTCGCGGCTCCGATGCCGCTGCTCGCCCCGGTCACGAGTGCGACGGTGCCAGTCAGATGTTCAGCCATCATGTCCTCCTGCGCCTGCTCGCTGGCACGAATGCGTGCTCGGTGAGGACGCTATTGATTCGAGCGCACGCCAAGTCAACGCAGACAAAGACGCTGTGCGCCGAAAAGAGCCATGCGCACGTCACGTCATTGCGGGCGGCGGGCCTCGATGAGGAAGCGGGTGGTACGGGCGGTGAACGGGCCGGTCGTGCGGATCCGCTCGTGCAGTGCGGCGAGGCGCTCGCGGTACCGCTCGATGGTGAATCCGGGAACGATCCAGATCACCTTGCGCAGGAAGTAGATGACGGCGCCGATGTCGCGGAACTCGGTGTGCAGCGACTCCATCCGCAGGTCGACGACCTCCAGTCCGGCGGCGCGGGCGGCGTCGCGCGCGCCGTCAGGATGGCGCCGGCCACGTACGGCGGCCGGCTGGGGCCCGAGGAAGTACTCGGACAGCTCGCCGACGCTGGCCGGGCCGACCTGCTGGGACAGATAACCGCCGTCGGGGCGCAGCACCCGGGCGATCTCCGACCAGCAGGTGGCCACCGGGTGCCGGCTGACGACGAGATCGAACGTCGCGTCGGCGAACGGAAGGGTGTGATCACTGTCCGCGGCGACGAGATGGACGCCGCGGGGGCGTAGCAGCGCCGCCGCCCGGGCGATGTTCGGCGGCCAGGACTCGACGGCGACCGTGTGCCGCGCCAGGTGCTCGACCCCGGCGAGCACCTCACCGCCGCCGGTCTGCACGTCGAGGGCGACATCGGCGCGGGCCATCCGCTCGCCCATCAGGCGGGCATACCCCCACGACGGCCGCTGCTCGCTGGCCCGGCCGTCCAGCCAGGAGAAGTCCCACCCATCGACGGGCGCTGCGGCGGCCTCGTCGACCAGCTCCTCGAACCCGCGCGGCATCGCCCGATCATGGCAGACAGGTCGACCGCTGACGACCGAGTTTCCGCCGCTCACCGGTCACGCCATGCAGCGGCCCACGACCACGACCACGACCACGACCCGGCCACGACCACGACCCGGCCACGACCATGGCCGGACCGGACCGGACCCACGAACCGGCGGTTCCGCGGAACCGCGGAACCGCGGAACCGGCGGCCAGTGGCCGGTGGCGCGCTCAGTCGCGGCGCAGTGCGGCGATCACCGGGGCGAACGCCTCCAGCGCGGGCTGCAGCACGGTGAAGTAGGTGATGCCGAACCGCTCGCGCAGGCCGCGCACCTGGTCGGCGATCTGCTCGACGGAGCCGACCAGTAGCGCCGGCACCGTGGGGATCTCCTCGGCGCTCAGGTACGGCAGCCGGGACGCCCAGGCCGCCAGTGCCGCCTCCTGGTCGTCGGTGACGGCGACATCCTGGAAGAGCAGGTTGCGCTCCACCTCGCCGGCCCGGTCGCCGGCGACCTTCTCGAAGAACGCGATCCGCTCGGCGAACGCGGCGCCGGACAGCAGCCGCAGGTTCGTCGGGTTCGCCGGGTCGGAGGAGGCGCCGGTGAACGCGGCGATGTTCGCCCGGCGCGCCGCCAGGGTGAGCATCCGGTTTCCGTTGCAGCCAATGACCAGCGGCACCGGCCGCTGCACCGGCTGCGGCGCGCTGGCGGGGTCGCCCAGCACGCCGTACACCGCGTCGATGACCCGCTCGAGGGTATCGACGCGGTCCCGCGCGGTGCCGAACGGGATGCCGGCGGCGGTGAACTCCTCGGCGACGTAACCCGTGCCGACGCCGAGCTCCAGGCGCCCCGCCGTCAGCACGTCGGTGGTCGCGACCTCGCGGGCCAGCAGCACCGGATTGTGGAAGGCCGCGTTGAGGACGAAGGTGCCAAGCCGCAGGCTGGTGGCGGCCCCGGCCGCGACCAGCGCGGGGAAAGGCGCGGGCAGCCCGAGGTGGTCGGGGATGAGCAGAACGTCGTAGCCCAGCTCCTCGGCCCGGCGGGCAGCCGTCGACCACTCCCCCGGCGCCGAGACCGCGAACATGTTCACTCCGAACCGGAACGGCCGCACGGTCGACTTCCCCTCTGGCCCGCCTGCCGTCGTCGCGCCGGTTCCCGGGGCTCCCCGCCCGCGCATCCACACCGATCGGCAGCGTCACGATTACCCTACTGCGCCAACGACCGCAGCATGATCATCGTCTGCCACGGGCCGACAGGGACATCCGTCGCATCACCCGCCGAACCGACGCACAGCGGTCGGGCTCGGTGTTGTACATCGGCGTGACCGCGACCCGCGCCGCCCGGCTCCGACCATGGGCACGACGGCTGAGCGTCGCCGTCGCCGTCGCCTCCACCCCGGTCGTCCTCGCCGAGGCGCTGAGCTGGGTGGCGTCGCGCCAGCTGCGCGGCGATGGACGGGCCCACCCGGCGGGGCGGGGCGCTCAGGCGGTCATCGTCCTCGGTTTCCCGTCGACCCGCGCGGGCACGCTGCATCCGCTCCAACGCTGGCGCACGGAGATCGGCGTGCGCTCCCTCGCCCCGGACGCGGACAGCCTGCTGATCTTCACCGGCGGCGGGCCGCCCGGCGCGGTGACCGAGGCACAGGCCATGGCCGGGTACGCACGGGACACGCTCGGCGTGCCCGCGGCGAAGATCCGGCTGGAGACCGCGGCCCGCACCACCTGGGAGAACATCACGTTCGCGGTGCCGATCGCCGAGTCGGCACGGACGCTCACGATCGCCTCGGATCCGCTGCACGCGGCGCGCGGGCGGCGGTACCTGCACCGGCTACGGCCCGACCTCGCTGACCGGCTCGTGCCCGCCGACGACTACCAGGTGCTCGACCACTGGTGGCTCAAACTGCCCATCGCCGGCTACGAGCTCGCCCGGGCGGCGCTGCGCGCGGCCCAGCGGCACGCACCGGCCACGCTGCCCAAGGCCCATCGCCCTCGGGGTTCGTAGAGTCGCGCCTATGGCGCCACCGGAGGACTCCGTCCGGGCCGACACGTGGATCTGGTGCGTGCGGCTGGTCAAGACCCGCGCGCAGGCAACGGAGGCCTGCCGCGCCGGCCACGTCCGACTCAACGGCGAGCGGATCAAGCCCGCGCACCTGGTGCGCGCGGGAGACGAGATCCGGATCCGGCTCGCCGGGCGGGAACGGATCGTCGTCATCACGAAGGTGCTGCGCAAGCGGGTCGGGGCGCCGGTCGCGGCCGAGTGCTTCGTCGACCACAGCCCCCCGGTGCTGCGCGATCCGACCCCGACGGTGGCCGTGCGCGACCGGGGCGCGGGCCGGCCGACCAAGCGCGACCGCCGGGTGCTGGAACGGCTGCGCGACCAGCCCCGCCCGCCGGGACCGCTCTGACCGTCCAGCGCCCCCGGACGGTCGGGGGCGAGGTGCAGGATTACGGCCTGCGGGAATGTCCCAGGGCGATGTTCCGTGCCGCGTTCACGTCGGCATTCGCCTGACACCCGCAGGCCCGGCGAGCGCGGTCACCTGGCTGAGTCGAGTCGAGTTGCATCGAGTTGCGTCGGATCAGGTGTCGGCCAGCCGCTGCGTTCGAGCCGGTCGAGGATGCCGGTCATTGTGGCCGGGTGTAGCCCGACGCGGCGCGCGAGGGCGTTCGGGCTGAGCGGACCAAACCGATCGGCGAGGTCGAGGCAGTCGAGATCGATGTCCTTGCGCTCAGGGTGCGTTCCGACGTGATCGTTGAGCACCGACGACTGGATGCCCAGCTCCCGCAGTAATTCCTTGATCGAAACGTCCAGCCGTCGTCGGTGACACTTCACGTCCGCGTCTGGCCTCCTATGGTGATACCGTGCCCATATCGCCCATATCGTATCGTATGGGGTGTTAAGGACAAGGTACCCGGATCACCGATACCGGCGCGGGTCCAGCGGCAGGAAGAACATTTCATGATCTTGCTTGCCGGAGTTCTTCACCTCGACGCACGGAAAGGCACCGACCATGTCTGTTTCGCAGCAAGAAGAGCTCGATTTCAGCATGATGTACGCGACGCACGACGCCTTCCGGCGGGACCTCAAGCGTTTCGAGGCCGCGGCTGCCGCAGGGAAGGGCGGCAACCCCAAGATCCTGGCCGGCTGGGAGAACTTCAAGACCCAGCTCCTCATCCACCACGGCGTCGAGGATTCCTACCTGTGGCCGCGCGTGGAAAACGCCGTGGCGGGACGGGCCCACGACCTGGCCCTGCTGAAGGACATGAAGGACGAGCATGCCCAGCTCGACCCGTTGCTCGCCAGAGTCGACGAGGCGCTGGCCGGCCGGGCGGCCGACCTCGCCGACCGGATCCGCGATGTCGCGGCGGTACTCGGCGATCATCTGACGCACGAGGAGGATAGTGCCCTTCCGCTCATCCAGGCCGTCCTGCCGCGTGCGGAATGGGACGGGATGAGTGGCGCCATGGCTCGCCGCGAGGGCGTCAAGGGGGCTGCCTATTTCGTTCCGTGGGTCCTCGAGGAGAAATCACCGGCCGAGCGGCAGCGGATCCTCGCGAGGCTGCCCGCCCCCGCCCGGCTCCTCAACCGACTGCTGTGGCAGCCGCGTTACCTGCGGCGCAATCTTTGGAACGGCTGACCCGCGGAACCCGTCGGAACGGCTGGCCCGCAGTTCCCGTCGACCACGACTGCAATGCCGGGACCCGCGATCCCACGCCGGCGATGCGCATCGGCCTTCGGCGACCGCGGCTGGTCCTTCGATGATGACGAGAACCGGCTGGGTCGGACCACTGCGGACGCGCTTCTCGCCTGACGGTCCACCGGTGGCGGCCAAAGGTCAGCCGATCCCGCCCACGTGGTCGGGATGCCGGACCGGACCGGCCCGGCCGGTCAGATCAGGCCGACCGCGCCGCGCACAAGCCGCTGGGTGGCCCGGACAAGGCGGTCGTCGCTGAGCCGGTAGTCATGCCGGAACGCCCTGTCGAAGGCGTGCATGGTCGTGAAGAACAGCACCGCGGTCGCCTCCACGTCCTCGACGTGGTACGCGCCGGCGGCAACACCGGCGGTGAGCAGAGCGGCGATCGCCTCGACGAGGCGGTGATGGGCGGCGGTGTGGCCCAACTCCTGCGCGGCGGGACCCTCCCGGGAGTCCGCGTGGGCGCCGGGCAGATGCTGGAACAGCACGTCGTGCAGCTTCTCTTCGGCCCGGAAATGCTCGCAGCACACCAGAACCGCGGCGTCGAGCTTGCCCGGCCAGTCCGACCGCTCGGCCGCCGCGGTCGTGACGTGCGCGGCGAACTCGATGGCGAACTTCTCCTGTAGCGCGAAGACCAGTCCGTCCTTGGACGGGAAGTACTGGTAGAACAGGCCCTTGGAGACTCCGGCCCGCCGGGTGATGTCGTCAAGCGTGGCCGCCGCGACCCCCTTGGCCATGAAGATCTCGGCTCCCGCAGCCAGCAGGTCCGCCCGCCGCTCGTCGGCTGGCTTGGTTCTGGGCATCGGCCCACCTCCACCCACGCCCGCCCATGATACGGAGCCCGACTGACCGCCGGTCATTCCATTGACTGACGGTCAGTCGGACCGTAGTCTGCACCGAGCGACGACTCATCTATGACGTCCCCGTTGCCCGGGCATACGGGAACTACTGATCTCNCCTTCGCCGNCCCCACCGTCGCGGCCCTGCCACCGCCGCACCCGGTCCCCGGTCACCTNGGGCCGGCGCGAAACGTCAGACCATCACCGTCCGCCGCCACGGGCGCTCCGGCCGGTTCCGGCAGTCCGGACGCGGCGCGCGGCAAACGATGTTCCAGGCCTCAGGGAGAGCTATGGATCGGAAGTGGTGGACGCTGCTGGTCGTCTGCGGCGCCACGTTCATGCTGTTGCTCGACGTGACGATCGTGATCGTCGCGCTGCCCGAGATCCAGAGCGGTCTGCACGCCGGCTTCGCCGACGTCCAGTGGGTCATCGACGCCTATGCGCTGACCCTGGCGGCGCTGCTGCTGACCGCCGGCTCGCTCGCCGATCTCTACGGGCGCCGGCTGCTGTTCACCATCGGGTTCACGATCTTCACGGCGGGGTCGCTGCTGTGCGGGCTCTCGCAGTCGGCGATCATGCTGATCATCTCGCGGGGCGTGCAGGGCGTGGGCGGCGCCGTGCTGTTCGCGACGTCGCTGGCGCTGCTCGCCCACAGCTTCCGCGGCCGGGACCGGGGAATCGCGTTCGGGGTGTGGGGTGCGGTCACCGGCGTCGCCACGTCGCTGGGGCCCATCCTCGGCGGCCTGATCACCAGCGGCATCAGCTGGCGGGGCATCTTCCTGGTCAACGTGCCGATCGGGATCGTCGCCGTCGCCCTGACAGTGTGGAAGGTCGAGGAGTCCCGGCCGCCGGCGGCGCACCGCCCCGACTGGCCCGGTTTCGCGGTGCTCACCGCGGGGCTCGCCGGCGTGGTCTACGGCCTGATCCGGGCGGGCGAGACGGCCTGGTCGGACACCGGCGTCGTGATCAGCCTGGGCCTGGGCGTCGCGTTCCTCGTCGCGTTCATCGCCGTGGAGGCCAGGGTCGCGCACCCGATGTTCGACCTGTCGCTGCTGCGCACCCCGACGTTCCTCGGCGGGTCGCTCGCGGCGGTCGCGATGAACGGTTCGCTGTTCGCGATGTTCGTCTACCTCGTCCTCTACCTGCAGAACGACCTGGGCTACTCCGCACTCGGGTCGGGCGTGCGGCTGCTGATCGTGAGCGCGGGCAGCTTCGTCGCCGCGACCGCGGCCGGGCGGCTGAGCAGCGTGGTGCCGGCGCGCTGGCTCATCGGTCCCGGCCTGGCGTTGGTCGGCGTCGGCCTGCTGCTCATGTCCGGCCTGGACGCGGGCAGCTCCTGGACGCACCTGATCCCGGGCTTCGTCCTGGCGGGCATCGGCAGCGGGATGGTGAATCCGCCGCTGGCCTCCACCGCCGTCGGGGTGGTGCCGCCGGCGCGTTCCGGCATGGCGTCGGGCGCGAACACCACGTTCCGCCAGATCGGCATGGCGATCAGCATCGCGGCCCTGGGTTCGATCTTCGCGGCCCGGTTGGAAAGCGGCATCAACGGTGCCCTGCGCGGGGTCCCGGCGCTGCGCGGGCAGGGTGGGCGGATCGCCGACACGCTGCGCCGCGGCGACACCGACCAGCTCTTCGCCGCCACGCCCCCGAGCGCCCGCGGCCCGCTGGCCGGCGCGGTCAAGGCCGGCTTCGCCGGTGCGATCAACGACCTGCTCCTCGTCACCGGGATCGTCGCGCTCGTGGGCGCGGTCTGCGCGCTCATCCTCATCCGCCGCAAGGACTTCGTCGCCCAGGGCCAGGCCGACCCCGCTCCGGCCGGCCCCACCTCGACCGGCGGCACGCCCGAGGATTCCCGGACGCCCTCGACCGTCGGTCCCGGGCCGCGACCGGGCGGCTGACCCGCTCACCGGTACCCGGCGTCCGGCCGGACGCCGGCCCGCTCAGCGGATGGGGTCGGGGATGACCGCGACCGGGCATCGCGCGTGGTGCACGCACTGGTGGGCGACCGAGCCCAGCAGCAGGCCGGCGAAACCGCCCTGACCACGGGCGCCGAGGACGAGCAGCCGGGCGTCGGCGGCCTCGGCGAGCAGGCTCCGCGCCGGCCCGCCGAGCGCCAGCCGGGTGTCGAGGGTGACGTCCGCCAGCCCCTCGTCGACTAGTCCCTTGCTGACGCTGTCGTCGAGGACGGCGTGCGCGGACTGTTCGAGCGCCGCCCGGTCGCGCGCGGCGCGGTGACCGGTGGGCAGCAGTGGTGGCTGCCAGGCGTGCACGACCCGCAGCGGTGCCGCGTGCAGCGCGGCCTGCTCGGCGGCCCAGCGCAACGCGGCCAGCGACGCCGCCGATCCGTCCACGCCGACCAGCACGGGCCGGCCGCTGCGGTCGTCCTCGGCGCTGCGGTCGTCCTCGGCGCTGCGGTCGTCCTCGGCGCTGCGGCCGTCCTCGGCGCTGCGGCCGTCCTCGGCGCTGCGGCCGTCCTCGGCGCTGCGGCCGTCCGCCCGGACGACGACGACCGGCCGGGTCGCCTGATGCAGGCAGGCGGCGGAGACCGACCCGACCAGGTACCGGCGCAGCCGGCTGGTCCCCCGGTAGCCGACGACGATCATGTCTGCGCCCGCGCCGGCCGACAGCAACGCCTCGACGGCGTCGGCGTAGACGGCCCGCTCGGTGACGGGCACCGGCCGGCGCGGGTCCTGGGTCCGCTGGACGCACTCCCGCAGCAGCGCCAGGGCGGTTTCCTCGATCGTGTGGGGGCCCGGCGCATAGGCGCGGTCGAGTACCTCGCGCGGGCAGTCGTCCGGGGTCCAGGCCAGGATCGCCTCGAGGCGGTCGCGGCGCAGCCACGCCTCTCCGGCGGCCCAGCGCAGCGCCGCGTCGGCGTCTCTGGATCCGTCCACTCCCACCACGATGCAGCCCGACACCACAAGCTCCAGATCCCCGATTGCCGGCTCCCCGGTCTCCATTCCAGGGTGCCTGCCGCGACCCGGGCCGGCGAGTGCGCGGTGGCCCCCGCGGGGGATCCGAACGGCCTGCCGCCGGGGGTGCGTTCGGCCGCCGTCTCCTCCCCGTTCGGGGGGTACCGTGCGGCCGCGAGACCACCTCGGCTGGCCCGATCGGGGCAGGCAGTCCACTCCCCCGCCCGGTCGGGCGGGGCGGCGGCCCGTCCGGGGCATGGTCCGACGACCCGGCCGGTGAAGCCGGCGTCCGCAACGGACGCCCTGGCAGCGAGGGGTGGCAGGCCGCCCTGGGCCGGTCTGGGCCGGTCTGGGCCGGCACGGTGCGGATCGCAGGGTAGGAAGTGCTCCACGATGTGCGCCTAAGGTCCCTGGGCGCCGGGGTGGGGCGGGGCCGAACATGGCAGATGACGTGTTGACCCGCCGCAGGTCGACCCGGGGCGCGCTGAGGCCGACCGCGCAGCGGCGAAACGGCGAAAGGCGCGCGGCGGGCCGGGATGGCTGACCCGGTGCCTTGGCCGCCGGTCCGGGCTCCGGTCGGTCGACGTGGTGGACAGGAGGCTACCCGTTGAGGGTGCGCGAAGTGAGGACGACGCGGATGCATGCCGTCGAGGCCACGGGACGAACCGCGCAAGCCGAACAGGCCGGGCGTGCCGGGCGTGCCGGGCAGACGCGAACCCCCGCGGAACCGCCCGCGCCAACTCCACGATGACGTGGCGCCCACCACGGACGGATGGCCCCCGCCGGGACCCGCGGCCCATCCTCGCCGGGAACGTCTCGGCCGCGATCCGGATCTCGGCCGCCGCTCGGCGCGGATCGGTTATCGTGCTGGAAGCATGGAGTCCGAACGGGACCTCGCGCCGGCCGGCGCAGGGACCTCCGGGGCGGCCTGCGGGCAGACCTCCCCGTCAGGGTCGTCGGGAGATCTGATCTTCCCCGCTGTCGCTCGGCTCGAACTGGACGAGCTTCTCTCCCAACTGGTGGAGCGGGCCCAGGATGTGTTGGCCACCCAGGGCCGGCTGCGAGGTCTGCTGCGGGCCAACCGGATGGTCACCGCCGACCTCAGCCTCGACGTGGTGCTGCGACGCATCGTCGAGTCCGCCTGCGAGCTGGTCGACGCCCGCTACGGCGCGCTCGGCGTCATCGCCCGCGACGGTCACCTCGAACAGTTCATCCACGTCGGGATGGACCCGGGCCGCGTCGAGGCGATCGGCCGGACCCCCCGCGGCGACGGGGTGCTCGGCCTGCTCATCGCCGAGCCGGGGCCGGTGCGCCTCGACGACATCGCCGACCATCCCCGTGCCGTCGGCTTCCCCGCGGGGCACCCGCCGATGCGGGCGTTCCTCGGCGTGCCGATCAGGGTCCGCAACGAGGTCTTCGGCAACCTCTACCTGACCGAGAAGCGCGGCGGGCGGATCTTCACGGCCGAGGACGAGGAGCTCGTGCTGGCGCTCGCCGCCAACGCCGGCGTGGCGATCGACAACGCCCGCCTGTTCGGCGAGGCCCAGCACCGTCAGCAGTGGTCACAGGCGTCGGCGGACATCACCCGCCACCTGCTCGCCGACGGCGACGACCCGTTGGAGCTGATCGTCCAACGGGCCCGCGACGTCGCCAGGGCGGACACGACGGCGCTGGCCCTGTGCGACCCGACGGCGCGGGAGCTGTCCTTCGACGTCGCCGAGGGCAACGACGCCGACCTGCTGCGCGGCCAGCGGGTGCCACTGGAGACGTCGCTGGCGGGGCGGGCGGTGCACGACCGGGCTCCGCTCGTCGTCGCCGATGTGCGCACGCTGGGCGGCTCCGAGATCGACAAGCTCGACGTCGGCCCGATCATGATCGTGCCGCTGATCGCCTCACAGGTCACCTCCGGGGCGCTGATCCTCGGCCGGCGCCGCGGCGGCATCCTGTTCAGCGACGAGGACCTCGAACTCGCCGCCGCGTTCGCCGCCCACGTGGCGCTCGCCCTGGAACTGGCCCGCTCGCGGGCGGCGCGAGGCCGGCTGTCGCTGCTGGAGGACCGCGACCGGATCGCCCGCGACCTGCACGACCACGTGATGCAGCGATTGTTCGCGGTGGCGATGGGCCTGCAGGGCCTGGCCGCCAGCGAGGAGCGGGCGGCGCGCGCGGAGCGGATGAGCACCTACGTCGAGGACCTCGACGAGACCGTGCGGGAGATTCGCCAGACGATCTTCGAGCTGCGTGGCCGGGCCACCCCGGCCACGGGCAGCGGGCTGCGGGCACAGATCCTCGGGATCATCGACGACATGGCCGGGGCGTTCGGCTTCACCCCCCGGCTGCATCTCGACGGCCCCGTCGACACGGCGATCGACGCCGCCGTCGGCGACCACCTCATCGCCGTGGTGCGCGAGACCCTGTCGAACGCCGCCCGCCACGCCCACGCCCGCGCCGTCGAGGTGACGGTGGCCGTCGCGGACGGCCGGGTGAGCGTGGACGTGGTGGACGACGGGGTCGGCCTGGGACCGACGACGCGGCGCAGCGGGCTGGCGAACCTGCGCGGCCGGGCCGAGAGCCTGGGCGGAACCTTCGCCGTGGAGCCCGGCCCCGCCGGCGGCACCCGGGTGCGCTGGTCGGCGCCCACCGGCTGAACCGGGCGCACCCGCCCCCCCGGGCTGCGCCGGCGCGAGTCGCCCGCCGAAACGCCGCCACCCCGCCCCTCCCCCTCGGGCGGAACGGGGAAGGGACGGGGTGCGACGGGGTCGGCTGCGGAGTCGGGTGTCAGGCGCTGCCGCTGCCCGCCGCTGCGCCCGAGACGGCGGCCGCATCGGACTCGACCTCTTCGTCTGCGAACTCGTTGTCACGGGACTCGCCGTCCCGCCGCGGGCCCGCGTTCGTGGTGACGCCGTTCGTGGTGGCGCCGCTGGCGGGGGCGCCGCTGGCGGGGGCATCGCTGGCGGGGGCATCGCTCGTGGTGACGTGGTGCGGGCGGGTGCCGGCGGCGGCCTCGGCCTGCTCGGCCTGGCGGGCCGCCATCGCCGCGCCCTGCGCGGCCAGCATCATCGAGACCGGCTTGCCGCGCTCGGCCCGCAGCCGGGTGCGGCGGTTGAAGAACGGCCGGCCGACCGCGGTGAGCACGATGCCGACCGCCGCGTAGACGCCGATGACCGTCGCGCCGCGGCCGATCCCCGGCCCGGCGTCGTACACGATGCCGCGCAGCACGTCGAGGACACCGGTGCCGAACACGTACGGATGCAGCCACTTGAAGGGCTCCGGCACGAACGCGGCCGGGAACGCCCCGCCCGACGCCGGGATGTTGAGGAAGACGAACAGGATGAGCGCGGCGCCGGTGACGAACCGGCCGATGAAGTAGGACAGGCCGTTGACCACCAGGCCGACCGAGATCGTCGTCAGCCAGCCGAGCAGCCACAGCGACAGGAAGTGGCCGTGCACGGCGCCCACCACCGGACCGGCGAACAGCGTGCCAAGCAGCGAGAACACGAAGCCGGATCCGACGATCAGGCCGAGGCGGACGTGGTGCTTGAGCGTCTGGCCCATCATCCCGATGAACATGCCGACCATGTAGCCGGCGATGGTCCAGACCAGCGCGAGGTAGAAGCCCGAGGTGCCGTAGGAGTCGTGCTTGGGCAGCGGGGCGAGGTCGTCGACGGCGAGGGTGGTGCCCTCGGCCGCCGCCACGGGGGCGAACGTCTGCTGGACGACCTCGGCGAGCTGGAACTGCGCGCCGCTGGCGATGAGCAGCCGGGCCGGCTGGTTCGCCGCGCCGGGGGTGAAGGCCGCCGCCAGGTCGCCGTCGCGCACGTCGCCGCGGGCGGCGTCGACCGAGCCCGCCATCGACACCGACAGCATGCCGTTGCTCGTGCCCTCCAGCCGATCGGCGAGGGTCGCCGCCGCCGGGCCCGTCCCGACCACCGCGACCTTGATGTCCTTCGGCGTCGGCTGGTGGAAGGCGTTGATGTAGCACAGGCAGAAGGCAATGACGAAGACCAGCGGCAGCCAGAGCTGCAGGCCGATCATCTGGACCGGCGGCGAGAGCCGGGAGTACTGCCGCCGGAAGCGCATCCACGGGCCGAGCCCGGTCGCGGGCGCCCCGCTGGACGCCATGGTCTCCGCAGTCATAGGTCACTTTCCCGCGCGTGAAGTCCGATGAGGGGTACAGGAGGGCCAGCGGGCCGGCGCTGTGCCCGGGATGTCGCCCGGGGCTCGGTTCGCTGGGAGGTTCGAGTTCGCTGGGGAGGTTCGACCGGTGGTCGCAGCGAAACTGTAGCCCAAAGATGAGACTCAGTCCAACATGTGAGCCGGGATGCCGGATCTGGTATCCTCGTTTCGTGGTGAAGAACCCCGCGGCAGTCCCCGCCGACGCCGCAACCCCCGCGCGGGGCACCGATCTGCGCAGCCGGACGAGGCGGGCGTTGCAGGCGGAGATCACGGCCGTCGCCTTCGACCTGTTCGACCGACAGGGCTTCGAATGCACGACGATCAACCAGATCGCCGCCGAGGCCGGCCTGTCGCGCAGCAGCTTCTTCCGCTACTTCGCCACCAAGGAGGACGTGGTCCTGCTCGGGGTGGAGGAACGCGGCCTGGTCCTGCGCGACGCGCTCGCCGGCCGTCCCGCGGACGAGACGCCGTGGCAGGCGCTGCGTCAGGCGCTCAACGCGATCATCGGTTTCAACGTCGAGAACCCCGAACGGGCCCTGCGGCTGTCCCGGATGATGGTCGACACGCCGTCGTTGCAGGGCCGCCAGTTGCAGCGCCAGAACAGTTGGCAGCGGCTACTCGCCCCCGAGCTCGCCCGGCGCCTCGCCATCCCGCCGACGGACACGGCCGACCCGCGCCCACGCGCACTGGCCTCCGCGGCGCTCGGCTGCTACGACGCCGCCCTGACGGTCTGGCGCGACTGCGACGGGACGGCCGACCTCGCCGCCCTGCTCGACCAGGCGATGTCCGTCCTGACCGGCTGAGTCCCTGACCGGCTGACCGCGACGGTCAGGGATGCGTGGGCACGCCGTCGACGGACACCGTCACGCGTTCGTCGTAGAAGCAGACCAGGCCGGTGATCCGGGCGCTCTCCGGCAGCGGCGTGCGGTAGGTCCACACGACGTCGTCGTGGCGCCGGCCGTCGACCTCCACCGAGAAGTACTCGGCGTTGCCCTTGTACGGGCAGTGCGTGCGGGTGTCCGAGGGGCGCAGCAGCTCCTGACGGACGTCGACCAGGGGCAGGTAGTAGCGCGGCACCAGGCCGGTCTCGAACAGGATGACCGGGCGGTGGGAGTCGGCGACGACCACCCCGTCGATCTCGACCCGGACGTGCCGGGAGCTGGGCAACGCGTCGATGCGGGTGTAGGGGCTGCGCGGGTGGACGTAGACGGGCTCGTCCTCCTCCAGCCAGCGGTCCATTGCGGCCCAGTCGAAGCGGACCAGGTCCCGCAGTCCCTCCAGCGGGGACTGCGGGTACGCCCAGGCCGCCGCCGGCGCGGTGTGCCCCTCGACGACCACGTCGTAGTAGACGGCCTCGCCGCGGCTCGGGGAGTGCTCCGTGCGGGCGGTAGGCACCAGTTCGGCGACGACGTCGACCCGCGGCAGGTAGTAGGCCGGATAGTGCGGGTTCTCCCAGACCAGCGCCGGGCTGGTGGTGTCGACGACCAGGCGCCCGGCGAGGTAGGCGCGGACCCGCTTGCGCCCCTGCTCCAGCCGGACCCGGCCCCGCGCCTGCTGCGTCGTCGTCATCGGATCTCCCTCCCGTCGCCTCGCCTCAGCGCGCTCGCGTCGGCCCGCTGGTGGGCCTGTCCGCGCCGCGGCGGCGGGCGTCATCGGCCTCGTTCCGAGCAACCGGCGACAGGCCGGGAGCCTTCCCGTGATCCGGCCGGCGCCGGCCACGGGGAACCGGTGCCCGCCCGGGCGGGCTGGTCGGCGACGGGGGCCGTGGCCCGCGTGGGCGGGGCGAACTCGGCGGCCAGCAGGGCGACGTCGTCCCCCAGGGTCGCCTCGGTCCAGCGCCGCAGCGCCGCGACGAGATCGGCCAGTCCCGCGTCGAGCCGCCGGGCCGGGGCGAAGGCGGCCTGGGCGGCCGGCAGCATCGGGAAGAACTCCCGGGTTCGTGGGTGGCGGGCCTCGGCCAGGCCGTCGGTGTAGAACAGGAGCCGGTCGCCCGCGACGAGGCGGCTGCGTACGACGGTGGTGCCGGCCGCACCCAGGCCGAGCGGGGTACGCCGACCGGTCGCGTCGAGCAGGCGCGGCGCGCCCCGGCGCAGCAGCACCGGGTCGGGATGGCCCGCGTTCGCGTCGAGCAGGCGCGGCGCGCCCCGGCGCAGCAGCACCGGGTCGGGATGGCCCGCGTTGACCATCTCCAGCCGGGCGCCGTCGATCTGCGCGAACACGGCGGTGACGAAGTCCTCCGGCCCGCCCGAGCGGACCACCTCGGCGTCGAGGGCGGCCACGATCTCCTCCGGGTCGGCCAGGTGGCGGGCGAGAACCCGGAAGGTGGCCATCACCCGGCTGGCAAGCCGGACGGCGTCGAGCCCCTTGCCCCGGGCGTCGCCGACGAGGATCCGCACCCCCCACCGGGTCTGGGTCACCTCGTAGAGATCCCCGCCGACCCGGGCCTGCGCGGCGGCGCTGTCGTAGTTCACGGCCAGGCGCAGATCGCCCAGTCGGGCGGGGACGACGCCGAGGATGGCCCGCTGCGCCACGTCGGCCACCCGGGTGACGTCGCGCAGCTGCGCCTCGCGCAGCTGCCGGTCCCGGCTGGCGGCGACCGCGATGGCGCCGCCGACCGCGATCACCGCCAGCCGGATCAGCTGGGCAACGGGGCTCTCGTGGCCGACCCCGGTGTAGTAGCCGAGCGGGATGGCCTGCAGCGCGCCGAACAGCAGTGCCGCGCCGGCATAGGCGGCGGTCACCCGCGGCCCGGTCAGCGCCGCGGCGAGCAGCGGGCTGATCACCAGACTGGTGATGATCACATAGCGCCGGTCGCCGGTGAGGTCCATGACGACCACGGCGAGCAGGACGACCAGGGGGATGAGCGACCGCCCCCAGCTCGCCTCGGACGAGCCCACCGGCCGCCGCTCGGCGCCACGGCGGCTCGCTGACCTTCTGTCACGAATCACTACTACGAGTATGCGCGCCCCCGCCGCGGCGAGCCCGCCCGAACGGTGGCGAGGTTGCGCCGAGTGGCACGTCTACGGACGAAAATCCGCAATGGCCGTCGGCCCTCGGATGCGCAAGTCTGGCGGGACGGCAGCCGGCGTGGCGCCGGGCTGTGGGTGTCACCGCGCGTCGGGCCCGGCTACATCCGGCACCGAGCGACCAGCGGCTCGACGTCCCTGGAGGGCACCACCATGCAGACCGAGAAGACGCTCGACGCCACCGACGCCGCGAAGATCTTCGATGCGCAACGCCGGCACCGCTGGGTTACGAAGACGTCGACTGTCGAGGAGCGCACCGCGCATCTCACCCGACTGCGGACGGCGATCACCGATCATCTCGACGAGATCCGGGCCGCGCTGCACGCCGACCTGCTGCGCCCCCCGCGCCCGCGAATCCCGTCCGAGGTGGCGGCGGTGCTCGCCGACATCGACGACGCCGTCGCCCACCTCGCCGAGTGGACGGCGCCCACCCCGCTGACCCCGCCGCCGTACCTCGGCACCGGGGCCGCGGAGTTCGTGCAGTACGAGGCCCGCGGGATCTGCCTGCTGTTCGCGCCGTGGAACTTCCCGTTCGGCCTGCTGTTCCAGCCGCTGGTACCGATCATCGCCGCTGGGAACACCGCCATCGTCAAGCCGAACGAGCTCGCCCCGGCCACCTCCGCCATCAGCGCGCGGATCATCCGGGAGGTCTTCGACCCGGAGCACGTCGCCGTGTTCACCGGCGGGGTCGAGCTGGCGAACGCATTGCTGGAGCTGCCCGTCGACCACGTCTTCTTCACCGGCAGCCCCACGGTGGGGCGGGTGGTGATGGCCTGCGCGGCCCGCCATCTCGCCTCGGTCACCCTCGAACTCGGCGGGAAGTGCCCGGCGATCGTCGACGGGACCACCGACCTCGCGACGGCCGCGGCCCAGATCGCGCAGGCCAAGCACACCAACGCCGGGCAGATCTGTCTGTCGCCGGACCACCTGTGGGTGCGCCCGGAAGTCCGCGATGCATTCCTCCGCCATTACCAGACGTGGGTCGACCAGAACCTCTACCGCGAGGGGAGCCTCGTGCCCGAGGCTCTCGGGCGGATCGTCGACCGGCGCAACCTGGAGCGGCTGACCGGCTACCTCGACGACGCGGTCGCCCGGGGCGCGACGCTGGTCGGCGGCGGGGCGCCGGATCCCGCCGGGACCGTCCTGCCGCCCTCGGTCCTGCTCGACGTGACCCCCGACATGAAGATCATGACCGAGGAGATCTTCGGGCCGATCCTGCCCGTGCTGACCTTCACCGACCCGGCGCAGGTCGTCGAGCATGTCCGCGCGGGTGGCAAGCCGCTGGCGATGTACGTCTACAGCGACGACCGGGGCCTGGTCGACGCGGTGCTCGCGGGCACATCATCCGGCGGGGTCACCGTCAACGGCTGGGCACTGCACTTCGTCGACAGCCAGCTCCCCTTCGGCGGGATCGGCACCAGCGGGATGGGCCGCTACCACGGCGTACACGGATTCCGGGAGCTCTCCCACGCCCGATCGGTGTTCCTCGCGCCCGCCCCGCCCGCGCCGACGCCGGCCGGTACGGCGGCATGACCACCGTTCCGCCGCTCGCCGACCCTGTCGGCCCGGCCGGCCCCGCAGTCCCCACCGATCCCGCCGACCTGCGGCTCGATCACCAGCACAGTGCGCCGAGGCGGTGCGCGGGCTGCTGACCGGCCCGGGTGCCGGCCCGGTCCTGCTGACCCGGGCCGAGCCCGACCAGGCTCGCGCGGCGCTCGCCGCCAACCCCGGCGGGACGGCCACCGGCACCGGGCCGCGGCACGTCCTGCTCGCCTGGCGGCCCGCACCGGCCCGGCCCGGCTTCGTGCCGGTGCTGACGGCCGGCACCGCGGACCTGCCGGTCGCCCGCGAGGTCGCCACCGGGCTCGGCGCCTACGGCTACGAGCCCCAGCTGGTCGGCGACGTCGGCGTGGCCGGGCTGCACCGGGTGCTCGCCGAGGCCGACCGCATCCGCGACGCCGACGTGCTGGTCGTCGTGGCCGGCATGGAGGGCGCGCTCGCCAGCGTCGCGGCCGGGCTGACGGCCGCGCCCGTCATCGCGGTCCCACGAGCACGGGGTACGGATCGGGGCTGGACGGTGTCATCGCCCTGCTCGCGATGCACGCCTCGTGCAGCCAAGGCGCAGGTGCGGGCGGCGTCGCGGGCCTGGGGGCTGGTGACGGCGGACAAGCCGGCCGCGGCCTGCCTGTCCAGCCGGATCGCCTACGGGCTGAGCACGCCCACAACCCGGACGCCGACGGCCAATGAACGTGTCATCAGGTGTCATCTTCGGCGTAAGGTGACACGTCGGGCGTCGCGCGATCCCGCCTTCGCGGCTGCACGCCCAGCAGACAGCCAACCCACAGCGGACAGGAGCGGCCGTGCGAGTTCTGGTCACCGGATCCCGAGGCAAGATCGGCTCCCGCGTCGTGGCGCGGCTGGGCGCCGACGGCCACCAGGTCGCCGGGACGGACATCGTCGCCGCCCACTACGGCCCGCCGTTCGACCCCTACCTGCGCGCCGACCTCACCGACTACGGGCAGGCCATCGCCGTCGTCCTGCGCACCCGTCCCGACGTCGTCATCCACACCGCGGGCATCCCCGAGCCCTCGCACGACCCCGGGCACGTCATCTTCGCGACCAACACCCAGTCGACGTACAACATCGCCGAGGCGATCGCCCGGACCGGCGTGCGCCGCCTGATCTACACCTCCAGCGAGACCGCCCCCGGCTTCGTCACCGCCGAGCGGCCGTTCCTACCCGACTACCTGCCCGTCGACGAGGACCACCCGCTGCGCCCCCAGGACGCCTACGGCCTGTCCAAGGCCCTCGGGGAGAACATCTGCGATGCGCTCGTCCGCCGCAGCGACGCCACCGCCGTCTCCGTGCGCCCCAGCCTCGTGCTGACCCCCGACGCCTACGAGGCCGTCCACGCCGGCGTGACCACCGATCCGCGCCGGGGTGCGTTCAACCAGTGGTCCTACGTCGACGCCGACGACCTCGCCGACCTGATCGCCCTCGCCGCGACCGCCGACACCGCCGGCCACGAGGTCGTCTACGCCGCCCAACCCGACAACATCGCCGGCCGCCCGCTCGCCGAGCTCGCCGCCGAGGTGTTCGGCCCGGACGCCCCACCGCTGCGGGAGCTGGACCGCCCCGACGCCGGCGGCATCTCCATCACGAAGGCCCGCGCCCTGTTCGGCTGGAAGCCCGGCCGCTCGTGGCGCGACCACGCGCACGACGGCGGCTGATCCCCCGACCCGACCCGTGATCCCCCGACCCGACCCGCGGACGCTCCGACGAAGGATGACGCCGATGAAGCACGTACGGCTAGGCCGGACCGGCCTGCACGTCTCCCGCCTGTGCCTGGGCACGATGACCTTCGGCCTGCAGTGCGACGAGGAACGCTCCCGGGCCATCCTCGTCGTCCGCGCGGGCAAGGTCCGCTACGTCGGTGTCTCGAACTACCTCGCCTACCAGCTCGCCCGCGCGATCGGCCGCAGCGAGACGCTCAACCTCGTCCGCTTCGACTCCGCCCAGCCCCGCCACAGCCTGCTGTTCCGCGAGGTCGAACGCGAGCTGTTCCCCCTGTGCCAGGAGGAGGGCGTCGGGGTCATCCCCTACAACCCGCTGGCCGGCGGACTGCTGTCCGGCAAGCACGACCGCACGAAGCCCCCGGCCGACGGCAGCCGGTTCACCCTCGGCACCGCCGCCGACCGCTACCAGCAGCGCTACTGGCAGGAGCGGATGTTCGACACCATCGACGAACTCGCCGCCGTCGCCGCGGACCTCGGCGTGACCCTGCCGACCCTGGCGGTCGCCTGGTCGCTGAGCCAGCCCGCGATCACCGCGCCGATCATCGGCGCCAGCCGCCCCGAGCAACTCGACGCCACCCTCGCCGCCGTGGACCTGCACCTCGACGACGCGACCCGGGAACGCCTCGACAAGATCACCATCGAATACCGCCGCGGTGACGCCGGGATCTGACCGCCGCGGGCGCCCCGTCCCCGATGGCCGTCCCCGGTCGGTGTCCCGGACCACCCCGATGGCAACCCGACGGCGACCCGTTCAGCGACCCCTTCGGCAATCCAATGGCTGACCCCTTCGGCAACAAGGAGTGACGATGAAGGTCGGTGACCTGAACGTTCAGCCCGTGTGGGACGGCGACGCCCGGGTGCGAGCCCGCGACGTACTCACCCCGCCTGGCGGCGACGAGGCCCACTGGGAGTGCAACGCCGAGCACTTCACCGCCGCCGGCGAGTTCGAGATGGCGCTCGGCGGCTTCCTGATCCGCACCGGCGACCAGGTCGTCCTCGTCGACGCCGGACTCGGCCCGCTCTCCGCCCGCGGCTTCCACGGCGGCCACCTCCTCGACAGCCTCACCGCGCTCGGCGTGCGGCCCGCCGACGTCACCGACGTGCTGCTCACCCACCTGCACGGTGACCACACCGGCTGGACCGCGCTCGAGGACCGGCCGGTCTTCCCGAACGCCACCTACCGCTGCCACGCCGCCGACTGGCACCACTTCGTCGACGGGCCGCAGCCCGACCGGCGCACCGCGGCGAAGCTGGCGCCGATCACCGGACAGGTCGAGCTGTTCGACACCGACCTCACCCTCGCCCCCGGCATCGACGCCCGCCACACCCCCGGCCACACCCCCGGCTCGACGATCTTCGTCGTCTCCAGCGGCCAGCACCGCGCCCTGCTGCTCGGCGACGTCGCCCACTCCCCCGTCGAACTCCTCGACGCCGGCTGGGAGACCGTCTACGACACCGACAGCCCCGCCGCCCAGGCCGCCCGCGCCCGCCTCATCGACGAGATCGAGTCCGACGGCACCCCCGTCGCCTCCCCGCACTTCGCCGGCCTGCGCTTCGGCCGCGTCCTCGCCGGCACCACCAGCCGCCGCTGGCTCTACCTCGACCACTGACGATCTTCGACTCCCGACGGCCTCGCCCCACCGACGCCGATCGCGGTGGGGCGGCCGGTTTTGACAGCGGGTCGCCGCTCATGGTCCCGTGAGACCGCTATGGAGATCGGACAGCTCAGAGCCTTCGTCACCGTCGCCGAGGAGGGCAACGTCGGCCGCGCGGCGACGCGGCTGCACCTGACTCCGTCGCCGGTCAGCCGCAGCATCCGCGCGCTGGAGCATGAACTGGGCGTGGAGCTGTTCGCCCGCGGCCATCACTCGCTGACGCTCACCGAGGCGGGCCGAGCCGCACTGCCTCGGATCGAGGCGGCGCTGCGCAGTCTGGAGGAGGCGCGCTTCGCCGCCCGCCAGGCCGCCGGCCACGTCGCGCCGCTGCGCCTGGGATCCACCCACTTCGCGCCGCCGCACGTCGTCGACCGCGTCGTCGCGACCATCACCGCGTTCCCGACCGGCGCGCCGGGCCAGACCCCCACCTCGGACGTCCCGGACGCTCCGAGCGGCGGTCTGGCGGAGCTGGTCCACGGCCCGTCCAGCGAACTGCTGCCGACCCTGGCCCGTGGCGAGCTCGACCTCGCCCTGGTGCACCTGCCCGTCGACGATCCGTCACTGGATGTGCTGCCCCTGGTCACCTACCGGTTCCGCGTCGCGATGCGCGCCGACGATGAGCTGGCGGCCCGCACCTGCCTGTACCTGGCCGACCTGCGCGACCGGGAGATCCTGCTGACCCCCACCCGACTGCAGCCCATCGCCATGCGCCGGCTGCAGGACCGACTGGAGCAGGCGGGTCACGCGCACGTCGTCACCATGCGCGAGCAGGACCTGCTGCTGCTCGCGACCACCATCCGCCGATCCCGTCAGCTCACCCTGACCGGCTCGGCCAACTCCGGGCCCGCCGGACGGGTGTTCGCCGACCCGGCGTTCGCCCTGGTCCCACTGGCTCCCGGCGAGATCGACTTCCAGCTCGGCCTGGTCTGGTCGCGCGCCACGGCCGCCCGTGATCCACGGATCACCGCCGCCGTCGACCACCTGCGCGCCGCGTTCCCGTCCCGGTAGGACCGCCGCGCCGCACTGCGTCGGTCCGGAGTCCCTGCGGGCCGATCCGCCGGGTACGTCAAGCAGGCAGGCCGCCAACGCGTCGACAGACGTCACGGAACGCCGTCGTCATCGAGGTGATCGGCGGATGGATCCCGGCNTGACGCCACCCCCATCGCGCCACGTATACGGGGAATCTCGTCGACACCCCTCAAGGTAAGCCAATAACCCATACGTGTTACTTTCCGCACTACGTCGGACCCTGCCCGCAGGGCCCCTCGAGGAAAGGCGGGAAGTGACCGCACCGCACCTGCAGTACGACGCCGTGGACAGCGCGAGGGTCCTCCCGCCCCGGTTGGATCCGCGGGGGTCAGGACCCGGCCGGTCGGGACGTGGCGCGGGGCCCGGCGGGCCTCCCCCGCGGCGCCGACGCGGGTTGCTGGCCTTCCTCTCCCTCGTGTCCTGCTGCGTGCTGCTGGTCACGGTCGGCGGCTGGGCCGCCTACTCGTTCATCAACGGCAAGGTCAACCGCATCGATCTCGGCCTCTCCGACGGCGGCTCGAGCGGGGTGGGGGTGGCGAACTACCTGCTGGTCGGCACCGACAGCCGGGCCGGCACCGGTGGGGAGTACGGCGACGTCGAGGGGCAGCGCTCCGACACGACGATCCTCGCCCACCTGGACAAGGACGGGACCACGACGATGATCTCGTTCCCCCGGGACATGTACGTGACGATCCCCGAGTACACCGACACGAACGGCAAGCGCCACGCGTCGACGAAGGACAAGTTCAACGCGGCCATCTCCTCGGGCGGCCCGCCGCTGCTGGTCAGGACCATCGAGAGCCTCACGGGCATGCAGGTGGACCACTACATCTCGATGGACCTGCAGGGCTTCAAGAAGATCACCGATGCCATCGGCGGCGTCGAGGTCTGCATCAAACCGTCGAACGCGCCGCCCCAGCGCTTCCAGGACGACAACGGCCGGTGGCGGGTCAGCACGAACACCAACGACCCGATGAGCGGCTTCCGCGGAGGCCCGGGAACCATCCAGGTCAACGGGGACCAGGCGTTGGCCTTCGTCCGCCAGCGCCACGGCCTGCCCGCCGGCGACACCGACCGGATCAGCCGCCAGCAGCAGTTCATCGGCGCCATGTTCCACAAGATCATGAATGGCGACACGCTGTCGAATCCCATCAAGGCCGAACGGCTGGTGTCGACCGCGGCGGGCGCGCTCACCCTCGACGAGCACACGACCATCGCCGACCTGCGCGGCCTCGCGACCCGCATCAAGGGCCTCACCAACGGCGGGATCCGGATGCAGACCGTGCCCACCCACGCCCCGACCCGCGCCGAGGGCGCCGTCGACGACATGGGCGACATCCGCCTGCACGGCACCCGCGCGTCGGTGCAGTTCTACCAGCCCGACGACCTGCTGCGGATCGTCAGCCCACTCGGCGGCCGCGTCGAGGGCGCCAGCTCCTCGGGCGACGCGGGCGCGGGCGCGGGCCCCGCGCTCGCCCCGGGCGCCACCGCGGCCCCGTCGCAGGTGCGCGTCACCGTCTACAACGGCTCCTCCCGCTCCGGGCTTGCCTCCCAGGTCACCGGCGCGCTGACCAGCAAGGGCTTCCACGCGCGCAACGCCGGCAACGCCTCGGCGCTCACCCACGTGACGTCCCGGGTCATCTACGGACCGGGCCAGGATGCCGAGGCGCGCACCGTCGCCGCGGCTGTGCCGGGATCGAGCGTGCTGGCCGACTCCAGCGTGACCGGCGTCCAGCTCGTCCTCGGTTCCGGGTTCACCGAGGTCGTCACGCCGAGTGTCTCGTCGAGCGTCGGGACCTCCGGCGCCGCCCCAGCCCCGGCGGCCGGAACCACGGCCGGCGGCGCGACGGCCGGCGTCCAGGGCCCGACCGCCCCGCCCGAGGCCCCCACCTGCACCTACTGACCAATCCCGCGCGGCCGGCGACATCGTCGCCGGGCCATTACCCCGGACATTCCTCGGGCAATGCGAAAACGGGCAATGGGAAAACTGCGACCGGATCCCATTGACGATTGGCCGAAAGTGCACCGGCGGCCACCCCGAAAAGGTAATGACGACCGCCTTACCGGCGGTTCTTCCGCGCCGGAAATCGCACGCCGAGTACGGGGCCGGCGGCGGGGGTGTCCGCGCGTCCGCTCGCCCGCGTCAGCGGCCGCCCACCGGGGTCGGGTGGGGCACCTCGGAGGGCGTGAACACCCGGCCGCGCTCGGCGGCGGCGACGAGGGTGAGCACGCCGTCGCGCCAGACGGGTCGCACGTGGTTGCGGGTGCGCAGGAGGTCCGACCGGCGGGGCTCCGCCTGCCCGGTGGGCACGACGACCCGTCCCACCGCGGTCTGCCCGAGCACGGTCTCCACCAGCACGGTGCCGCGCAGTCGGCCGACCCCCGGGTAGACGACGGCTCGCCCGCCCTGCCGGCCGGCGTGGTCCGCGACGGCCTGCGCGGCGCCGTCCGCGAGCTCGGGCGGGCCGATCCGCTCAGCCCCGCAGGCCAGCCCCACCGGCCCCGAGACCAGCGCACCGATGCCGAGGAACTCGACCATCGGCCCGGCCACCGCACCGGGCGCGCCGGCGCTGTCAAGCCCGCCGACCAGGTGTCCCGCGACCAGGTGTCCCCCGATCGGGTGCCCCCCGACCGGGTCTGCCCCGACCAGGTCTGCCCCGGCCAGGCCCAGCCCGACCGAGCCCAGCCCGACCGAGCCCAGCCCGACCGGGCCCGTCCCGACCGGGCCCGTCCCGACCAGCGCGGCCGCGGCGGCGCGTCGGGCCGCCGCCAGCTCCACGATCGCGAGCTCACCGGCAAGGTGCGCCACGCGCCGCCAGCTGCCCGGCTCGCGCCACGTCGGCGGCAGCGCGAACGACAGGGCCACGTGTACACGGTGCGCGTCGACGAGGTGGGTGCAGGCGACGGTGTCCCCCGGCAGGTCCAGCAGCTCCACCAGCCGGTGGATCAGCAGGTCGGCGTCGTGCAGGGAGGCGCAGCCGGCGTCGACCCCGACGATGAGCGACCCGGTCATCGCGCGGGCGCCAGCACGGCCGGCGCCGCGGTGTCGGGCAGCGTCAGCCCGCCGGCCGCGGTGTCGGGCCGCGTCGGCCCACCGGCCGCGGCGGCCGGGCCCGGACGCCGACGCCCACCGCGACGATCCGCCCGGTGCTCGTGATCCCCCATGTCGATCCTTTCGATGACCGCCGCGCCGCACGTGAGCATCCGGCGCGCCGAGCAGAGGGTGGCAGCGCTGGATGAACGTCCGGCCAACAGGAGAGGGCCACACCGTTGTGACCACATCCTTTTTAATCAGAAAACGGCAATGCGACTCGTTCCGTAGCCCATCTCGGCTATGACAAAGAGGCCGTTCCTAGTCACCTCACCTTTTGGTCAGTAGTTCCACGGATTCCGCCGGCCGATGGGGGACCACGATCGGGGGGGCGAGCCGGCGGCGCGCCACCGTGCGTCCGGTGGCACGCCCAGTCGGCACGCAACGCAATGGCGTCGACGCGACTACCGGGTGTTCGCTGGATCCGGCGCACACGATCGAGCGACGGCTCGGCCGGCAGGCGGGGATTCGTCCCCGCTCAGACCTCCTGCCAGCCGAGCGGCCAGGCAGCCGCGAGCGGTTCGCACCGCCGGCGCGGCGAAGGGAGACCCCATGACCGGTCGAACTGGGCCCCCCGGCGTGGACCTACCGCTGGCGGGGGTGCGGGTGCTGGACCTGGCGGACGGCCGCTGCGAGTCGACCGGCCGCTACCTGGCCGACCTCGGCGCCGAGGTGCTGNGGATCGAACCGCCGGGCGGCGCGGCGTCGCGACGGGTGGGGCCGTTCACCGAGGACGGGACGAGCCTGTCGTTCGCGGTCCACTCGATCAACAAGCGCGGCGTGGTGGTGGACCTGACCACGGCGGCGGGTCGGGAGCTCCTGGGCGCGCTGGCGACGACCGCGGACATCCTGCTGCACACCGCCCGTCCGGACCGGCAGGCGGCGCTTGGCCTCGACCCCGAGGGCCTGCTGGCCGCCCACCCGGGCCTCGTCGTCGTCTCCATCACCGATTTCGGGCTGACGGGTCCGTACCGGGACTGGACGGGCAGCAGCGACGTGCACGTGGCGATCGGCGGCCTGCTGTCCCGCTCGGGTCTGCCCGGCCTGCCGCCGCTGCTGCCGCCGGCGTTCCTGGCCGACGAGTGCGCCGCCGCGCAGGCCGCCTGGGCCGCGCTGGTCGCGTACGTCAACCGGCTGGACACGGGACGCGGCGACGTCGTCGACTTCTCGGTGCTCACCGCGGTCGCCCAGGTCCTCGACCCGGGCTACGGCATCTCGGGCAGCGCCCGCGCGGGGGCGACGGTACGCGACCTCCCGCGGGGGCGACCCGACGCCCGCCACCTGTACCCGATCTTCCCGGCGGCCGACGGCTGGGTGCGGATCTGCCTGCTCGCGGCGCGGCAGTGGCAGGGGATGTTCCGCTGGCTCGGCGAGCCGGCCCAGTTCGCCGATCCGAAATATGACAACATCGGCGTCCGCTTCGCCGCCGCCGGCGAGCTCTATCCGCTGATTGGGAAGCTGTTCGTCGAGCGCACCATGGAGACGATCGTGGCCGAGTCGATCGGGTTCGGCGTGCCCGCCGCCGCCCTGCTCGACGCCGCCGCGACAGTGGCCGGCGAGCACGTCCGCGCGCGGAGGACCTTCGTGCCCGTCGAGGTCGCCCCGGGCGTGACGGTGCCCGTCGCCGACGGCCTGGTGGAGATCGACGGCGTCCGGGCCGGCCGGCGGTACGGCCCGCCGCCGCTCGGCGAGTGCGACCCCACGGTCCTCGCCACCGCCGCGACCACGGCGGCCGCCCCGGGCCCGGGCGCCGGCGTCCCAGGGCTCCCTACCGCGCTCTCGGGGCCGGACACCGGGCGAGCGGACGTCCCAGCCGGTGNGGCGGCGGCACCACGCCATCCGTTCGCCGGGCTGCGGGTGCTCGACCTCGGGGTGATCGTCGTCGGGGCGGAGTTGGGTCGGCTGTTCGCCGATCACGGCGCCGAGGTCATCAAGGTCGAGAACAGGGCGTTCCCGGACGGCTCGCGGCAGAACCGCAGCGGCGGGGAGATCAGCGAGAGCTTCGCCTGGGGCCATCGCAACAAGTCGAGCCTCGGGCTGAACCTGCGCGACCCGCGTGGCCAGGCGATCTTCCTGCGGCTGGCCGCGTCCGCCGACGTCGTGCTGTCGAACTTCAAGCCCGGCACGATGGAGTCGCTCGGACTCGGCTACGACGAGCTCGCCCGGGTGAACCCGGGGATCATCGTCGCTGACAGCAGCGCGTTCGGCTCGACCGGGCCGTGGAGCCGCCGCCTCGGCTACGGGCCGCTGGTGCGGGCCACCGCCGGTCTCAGCAAGCTGTGGCGCTACCCGGACCTCCCGGACGGGTTCTGCGACGCGATCACGATCTACCCCGATCATGTCGCCGCCAGGGTGAGCGCGGTGGCGGTGCTGGCGCTGCTGCTGCGCCGGCGGCGCACCGGCCGCGGCGGCACGGTGAGTGCCGCCCAGATCGAGACGATCTTCTACCAGATGGGGGTCGGTCTCGCCGAGGAGTACCTGCGCCCGGGGTCGGTCCACGCGGAGGGCAACGACCGGCGCGGCGACGCCCCACGCGGGCTGTTCGCCTGCGCCGGGGACGACGAGTGGTGCGTCGTCGACGTGAACGCCGGCGGCGACGGCGACGGGACGTTCGGCCGGCTCGCCGACGTCGTGGGCGAGCCGCGGTGGCGGGACGACCCCCGGTTCGCCACCGCGGCCGGCCGCGACGCCCACCGGACGGAGATCAACGCCGTGGTGGGCCGCTGGACCGCGGCCCGCACCCCGGCGCAGGCCGCCCGCCGGCTGCAGGAACACGGCGTGCCCGCCGGGCAGATGCTGCGGGTGCACGAGCTGCCGGCCGATCCGCAGCTCGCCGCCCGGCGCCTCCTCGTCGAGCAGGACCAGCCCCAGCTTCCGCCGCCGCTGCTGACGCTGGGCGGTGCGGCCCACTACCGGGGCGTCGCCGACCCGCTCGTCGGCCCGGCGCCGCTGGTCGCCGAGCACACCCGCGAGCTGGCCGAACGCCTGCTCGGGCTGTCCCCCGCGGAGGTGGACGAGCTGGTCGCCGCGGGCGTCCTCGAAGCGCCGCGAACCGCTCCACCCGTGCCTTGACGCGGGATCGGCCCGCGCCCGTCCGCGCAGGCAGAGTGACCAGCCACGTTCGGCACAACCAGGAGAAGCGATGAGCGCCCTCGACGGTCTTGATCCCGCGACCCCGGTGCTGGTCGGGGTCGGCCAGCACGCCGAGCAGCCCGGCCAGCCCGGCTACGCGCGGCTGTCCGCGGTGGAGCTGGCGGCGGCGGCGGCCCGGCGGGCGCTCGAGGATGCCGGCATCGATCCGGCCGCGATCGACACGATCGCCGGGGTCCGCCAGTTCGAGATCTCCGGCCCGCGGGCGAAGGCCCCGCTGGGCCGGTCGGACAACTACCCGCGCTCGGTCGCCGCCCGCCTCGGCGCCGACCCGGCGCACGCCGTGCTGGAGGTCGTCGGCGGCCAGTCGCCCCAGCACCTCGTCAACGAGTTCGCCGCCGCGATCGCGACCGGCACCGGACCCGACGTCGTGCTCCTGGTCGGCTCGGAGGCGATCTCCACCACGCGGGCACTCGCCGACGCCCCCGACCGGCCCGACTTCACCGAGCACGTCGGCGGCCAGCTCGACGACCGCGGCTACGGGCTGGCCGGGCTGTCGTCGCGCTACCACGCCGCCCACGGCCTGCTCGGCGCGCCCAGCCAGTACGCGCTGTTCGAGAACGCGCGGCGCGCCCGACTGAAGCTGTCCCGCGCCGACTACGCCCTCGCCATGGGCGCGCTGTTCGCCCCGTTCACGACGGTCGCCGCCGCCAACCCCTACGCCGCCGCCCCCGTCGAACGCGACGCCACCGAACTCGCCACCGTCACCGAACGCAACCGGATAATCGCCGATCCCTACCCACGGTTCGTCGTCGCCCGTGACCAGGTCAACCAGGGCGCCGCCGTCCTGCTCACCTCCGCCGGCACCGCCCGCCGCCTCGGCGTCCCACCCGAAAAACGGATCTTCCTCGCCGGCCACGCCGACCTGCGCGAACGTGACCTGCTCGCCCGCGCCGACCTGTCGGCCAGTCCCGCCGCGGTGCTGGCCGTCCGCCACGCCCTCGACGTCGCCGGCCGCGCCCTCGACGAGATCAGCACCTTCGACCTGTACAGCTGCTTCCCCATCGCCGTGTTCAACATCCTCGACGGCCTCGGCCTCTCCCCCGACGACCCCCGCGGGTTCACCCTCACCGGCGGCCTGCCGTTCTTCGGTGGCGCCGGCAACAACTACTCGATGCACGCCATCGCCGAGACCGTCACCCGCCTGCGCGCCACCGGCGGCCACGGCCTCGTCGGCGCCAACGGCGGCTCGCTGTCGAAGTACTCCGTCGGCGTCTACACCACCACCCCCACGCCCTGGCGGCCCGACGGCAGCGCCACCCTGCAGGCGGAGGTCAACTCCTGGGAGCCCGTCGAGGTGGCGACCCGCGCCGACGGCCCGGCGACGATCGAGACGTTCACCATCACCCACGGCCGCGACGGACGGCGCACCGGCATCCTCGTCGGCCGCCTCGACCACGACCACCGGCGCTTCCTCGCCACCACCGTGCGCGGCGACACCGACCTGCTCGATCTGCTGGCCGGCGAGTCCCCGTTCGGGGAACGGATCTTCGTGCGCGCCACCGCGGACGGCAACCGGGCCGCCGTCAGCCGCGCCGCCCTGACCGCCCTGCTACCCACCCGCAGCCCTGGTTTCCGCGACAGCTACGAGCACATCCTCGTCCGCCGAGACGGCCACCTGCTCGAGGTCACCATCAACCGGCCGCAGGCCCGCAACGCGCTGCATCCGCCGGCGAACACCGAGCTGGCCGAGGTCTTCGACGCCTACTTCGCCGACCCCGACCTGTGGGTCGCCATCATCACCGGCGCCGGGGACAAGGCGTTCAGCGCCGGCAACGACCTGGTCTGGACGGCCAGCGGCAAACGCGGCTCGGTGCCGCTGACCGGCTTCGCCGGGCTCACCAGCCGCCGGGACATGACCAAACCGGTCATCGCCGCCGTCAACGGCTACGCCCTCGGCGGCGGCTGCGAGATCGCGCTGGCCTGCCACCTCGTCGTCGCCGACACCACCGCCCAGTTCGCCCTCAGCGAGGTCCGCGTCGGCCTCGTCGCCGGCGCCGGCGGCCTGATCCGCCTCCCCCGCGCGCTGCCGCCCACGCTCGCCACCGAGATGATCCTCACCGGCCGCCGCCTCGACGCCGCCGAAGCCCACGCCCACGGCCTTGTCAACCGGGTCGTCCCCGCCGGCACCGCCCTCGACGGCGCCCGCGCCCTCGCCGCCGAGATCCTCGCCGGCTCACCCACCTCGGTACGCGTCTCCCTGCAGATCATGAACGAGACCGCCGGGATCACCGACCCCCACGACGCCGTCACCCACGACNCCCCCGCCATGGACGATCTCCTGCTCAGCGAGGACATGCTCGAAGGCCTCACCGCCTTCGCCGAGAAGCGCACCCCCCACTGGCGCAACCGCTGACCGCACTCAGCCGTTGGTGTACGTCGGCGGGCGCTTGTCCCGGAACGCCGAGATCTGCTCGGTGTGGTCGCGGGTGAAGGCGGTCATGACCTGGGTGCGGTTCTCCAGGTCGATGCCGGCCTGCAGGCTGCCGACCTCGAGCTGGCTCCAGGCCACCTCCTTGGTCATCCACACGCCCATCGGGCTGTTCGCCGTGATCTGGGCGGCGATCTCCAGGGCGGCGTCGAGGGTCTCGCCGTCGGGGACGACCCGGCTGACCAGGCCGAGCCGCTCCGCCTCGGCGGCGTCGACGAGCCGGCCGGTGAGCAGCAGCTCGTGTGACCGCCCGGCGCCGATCAGCCGGGGCAGCAGCCAGCTCACCCCGATGTCGCAGCCGGACAGGCCGATGCGGACGAACGCGGCGTTGAACCGGGCGGAGGTGGCGGCGACCCGGATGTCCGCGGCCAGCGCCAGGCCGAATCCGCCGCCGGCCGCCGGCCCGTTCACCGCGGCGATCACCGGCTGTGCGAGGTTGCGCAGCCGGGGGACGAGAGCGGCGATGGCCTGTTGGGTGTGCAGGCGGGCCTGCGGGGAGGCGTCGGCCTCGCCCGCCCGCCTGCCCGGCATGCTGAACAGGTCCAGGCCGGCGCAGAACCCCCGCCCGGCGCCCGTGAGGACCACGACCCGGCAGTCCTCGTCGGCAGCCACGTCGTCGAGGGCATGGTGCAGGTCGCGGATCAGCTCCCCGGACAGCGCGTTGAGCCGCTGCGGCCGGTTCATCGTCAGCACGCGCACACCCGGCGCGGGCTCGGTCACCAGCACCGTGCGGCCCTCGGCCTCGGTGTCACGCAGATACAGATCGCCGTTGAGGTACACGGGCCCGCCCTTCGCTCGGATCGGCCGTCTCGGATCGCCGGCGCCGGCGCCGGCGCCGCGCCTTCGGGCGCCGTGGGCGGCGCCGGCCCGGTCGGGTCAGCCCGTCGTCGGGGGCATCGGCCTCGGCCGGCTGGACTCGCGGTGGACGCGGAAGAGCGCCTCCTGGCTCAGGCTCGCGCCGAGGACCCCGTCGGCGGTGTGGATCGTGCCGGAGTACAGCCCGCGTCCCCCCGCCGCCGAGTGCGGGACCAGGTCGAGCAGCACCCAGTCGTCCATCCGGATCGGCCGGTGGAACCAGACGGCGTGGTCGAGGCTCGCGCCCGAGAGGGCCGCGCCGCCGGGGAACGCCGCGAGGCCGGTGAAGGTGTCCGACAGGTACGTCAGGACGCAGGCGTGCAGCAGCCGGTCGTCGGGCAGCGCGACGGTGCTGCGCGCCCACACCCGGGTGGGCCACCCGGAGTCCTCGTAGGGCTGCTTCGGCAGCCGGCCCTCGATCGAGAACAGCCGACCAAAGCGCAGCTGTTCGGCCGTGTCCGGGGCGCCGGCGTCGGGCATCGGGTCGACCTGATGGTCGGCGCCGTCCTCCGGGACCTGGAACGACACCGACATGTTGAAGATGACCTTGCCGCCCTGGACGGCGACGACCCGGCGGGCGGAGAACGACCGGCCGTCCCGGTCCCGCTCCACCCGGAAGATCGTCGGCCGGGAGGCGTCCCCACTGCGCAGGTAGTAGCCGTGCAGGGAGTGCGGGACGCGCCCGGCGGGCACCGTGCGTCCGGCGGCGAGCAGCGCCTGGGCGGCGACCTGCCCGCCGTAGAGGGAGTAGGGGTCCTGGAACACCGTCAGGGCCCGGTAGAGGTCCTGGTCCAGCTCCTCCAGCTCCAGCAGATCGAGAATCGAGGTCGTCGGCTCGGCCGGCGGCGGCACGCTGTTCACATTCGTCTCCTGCGTCAGCCGGCGGTGGCCAGGCCCCAGGCCTGTCTCACCTGAGCGAGGGTGGAACTGCCCACGGCCGGCCCCATCTCGGCGACCCGCCCCGGGGTGCGGGAGAAGCGCGGCGCCGGGGCCGGGGCCACCTCGTCGCCCAGGTCGACGAACACCCCCCGGGCGGCCAGGTGCGGGTGCGCACGAGCCTCCGACCAGCTCAGCACGGGCGCCGCGCAGGCGTCGGTGCCGTCGAACACCTGCTCCCACTCCGCCCGGGTGCGGCTGGCGAACACGGCGGCGAACGCCGCGCGCATCTGCGGCCAGCGGCTGGCGTCGTCCTGGAAGTCCGCCCACTCCGGCAGGCCCAGCAGCTCCACGAGCTTGGCGTAGAACTGCGCCTCGATGGCGCCGACGGAGAACCAGCCGCCGTCGGCGGTCTCGTAGACNTCGTACCAGGGCCGGCCAGTGTCCAGCATGTTCGTGCCCCGCGGCTCGCCCCACTCCTTGCGGGAGATCATCGACCACATCATCGCCGACAGCGACGCCACCCCGTCGACGATGGCACAGTCGACGACCTGCCCCCGGCCGGAGTCGCGGGCCTCGTGCAGCGCGGCGAGGATGCCGACGACGAGGTACAGCGCGCCGCCGCCGAAGTCGCCGACCAGGTTCAGCGGCACCTGCGGCGGCCCGCCCGCCCGGCCGATGGCGCCCAGCGCCCCGGTGATCGCGACGTAGTTGATGTCGTGGCCGGCGGAGCGCGACCAGGGACCCTCCTGGCCCCAGCCGGTCATCCGGCCGTAGACCAGCGCGGGGTTGCGGGCGAGCAGCGCCTCGGGGCCGAGGCCGAGCCGCTCGGTGACCCCCGGCCGGTAGCCCTCGATGAACACGTGCGCGGCGTCGAGCAGTTCCAGCAGCCCGGCGTGGTCGTCGGGGTTCTTCAGGTCGAGCGCGATGGACGGCCGACCGCGGGTCAGCCAGTCGGGCTGCGTGCCCACGGTGGCCGGCTTGTCCACCCGGATGACGTCCGCGCCGAGCTCGGTGAGCAGCGTGGCCGCGAACGGCGCCGGGCCGATGCCGGCCAGCTCGATGACCCGCACGCCGTGCAACGGGCCGTACGCAGCCGCGGGAGTGGGGGTCGAGGTGTCGGGCATCATCGCTCCTTCGGGTGGATCGCACCGACGAGGTGGATCGCGGCTTGCGGGTTGATCACGGCTTCGGGATGGATCATGACTTCGGGTGAAACGGGTCCTCCGCTCGGATCATGCCGTCCCCGCCCGCATGATGCCTGCTCAGCCGGCGGTGGGGACGCCGGAGGCGGCCGGCGCCGGGACGGCCGGAGCAGGTGTCCGAGCCCGCAGGAGACGCCGGGCGATGGCGTGCTTGTGCACCTCGGTCGGGCCGTCGTACAGGCGGAACGCCCGAATGTCCCGGAAGATCATCTCGACGACGGTCTCGTCGGTCACGCCGATGCCGCCGAGGACCTGCACGCAGCGGTCGGCGACGCGGAACAGCTCCTCGGACACGTAGCACTTGACCTTCGACGCCTCATGCCGGCCCTGCTCCCCCTGGTCGAGCAGCCAGCAGGCGCGCCAGATCGCCAGCCGGCAGTTGTCCAGCGCGATCTCGTTGTCCGCGAGCTGGAAGCCGACGCCCTGGTGCTCCCCGATCGGCCGGCCGAACGCCGTGCGGGTGCGGGCGTGCTCGACGGCGATGCTGTGCGCCCGGTCCGCCGCGCCCAGCCAGCGCATGCAGTGCGTCAACCGGGCCGGGGTGAGCCGGAGCTGGGCGTAGCGGAAGGCGTCGCCGGGCGTGCCGAGCACCGCCGAGGCGGGCAGCCGCAGGTCACGGAAGTTCACCACGCCATGTCCCTCGACGTAGTTGCGGTCCATGGTGTTCATGACCCGCTCCACCTCGATGCCGGGTGTGTCCCCCCGGGTGAGGAACAGCGTCGGGCCGCCCAGCCCGTCGGCGCCGGGGGCCAGCCGGGCCATGATGATCCAGGTCTGCGCGCCGTTCGCCCCGGTGATCAGCCACTTGCGCCCGTTGAGCACGTAGTCGTCGCCGTCGCGGACGGCCTCGGTGCGCAACTGGTTCGGGTCGGAGCCGGCGCCGCCGGGCTCGGTCATCGCGAACACCGAGCGCGCCCCGCCCTCGATGACCGGCCGCAGGAACTCCTCCTNCTGTTCCGGGTCGGCGATCTTCGCCAGCAGCCCCATGTTCGCCTCGTCCGGGGCGGCGCAGTTCATCGCCACCGGCCCGAGCGTCGACCAGCCGGCCGCCTCGTAGACCACCGCCTGCTCGACGTGGGTGAGCTCCCGGCCGCCGAACCTCCTCGGTGCCTGGATGGTCAGCAGGCCGGCCTTGCGCGCCAGCCCCACGAGGTCCTGGCGCAGCTCGTCGGTGGGGCCGTGCGCGGTCAGCCGCGGATCGCGCTCGAACGGCACGATCTCGTTGTCGACGAACGACCGCACCCGCTCGCGGAGATCCACCAGTTCCTGCGGCAGACTGAAATCGATCATGATTCTTCCCTGCGGTCTCGTCGGAATGTTCCTGGTGCGCCAGGACGGCCGGGGCCAGGCGCGGNGGGGCAGGCCCCGGGCGGCTCAGGTGCAAGGCAGGTCAGGTGCAAGGCGGCTCAGGTGCAAGGCAGGTCAGGTGCAAGGCGGCTCAGGTGCGGGTGGCGGTGAGGTCCGCAGTCCAGCCGAGCACGGCGTCGGCGATCCGCGCGAACCCGGCGTAGCGCGGGCCGGCCACCGGATCGTCGGCGAAGCGCCGGTGGAGCTGCATCCAGGCGATCGCCAGCCGCAGCCGGGCCAGCGCCAGGTGGAAGCCGAGGTCGGCCGGCGGTCGGCCCACCGCGGCGAAGTAGGCCGCGGCGACCTGCTCGCGCCGCGGGAAGCCGGGTTCGAGCGAGGGCACCTGGCGCAGCTCGTGCAGGGCCGGTGGGTCATCCGGCTCGATCCAGTAGGACAGCAGCACCGCCAGGTCGAACAGGGGGTCGCCGCGGGTCGCCATGTCCCAGTCGAGGACGGCGACCGGGGCGAGGGTCACCGGGTCGACGAGCATGTTGTCGAACTTGAGGTCGCAGTGGATCAGCCGCACCTCGCCCGCCGGCACGTCGGCGACGGCGTCGCGCAGCCAGCCGATCACCGCCGTGGCGGCGGCCGGCAGGCCCTCGGGGTACACCGCGGCCGCCCGCCGCGCCCAGCCCTCCACCTGCCGGCCGAGGAACCCCCCGGGCCGACCGAGCTCCCCAAGCCCGACCGACGCCGGGTCCAGGGCATGCAGGGCGGCCATCGCCGCCAGCAGGGTCGCGGTCAGCCGCCCGGGGACCGAGCCGGCGCCGGGCGGGCCGAGCCCATCGGGNCGCACAGGCGACGCGGGCCGCACAGGCGACGCGGGCGGTCGGGACGACGCGGGCGGCATGGACGGCTCGGACGGCATGGACGGCATGGACGGCATGGGCGGCATGGGCGGCTCGGCCGCGGCGAGCGCGGGCGGCACGGTGGCGCCGACGGTGACGCCGTCGCGGTACTCCAGCAACTGGAACTGGGCGCCGAGGACGCCGGTGTCGGTGCAGAAGTGCACCCCGCGCGGGGCGAGCGGGTAGCCCGCGCCGAGCTGGCGCAGCACCCGCCACTCGCGCGCCATGTCGTTGGCGCCCTCCGCCGACGGCCCGGGCGGCGGGCAGCGCAGCACGGTTGGGCTGCCGTCCACGGACACCAGGTAGTTGAGGTTCGCCAGGCCGCCGGCGAACTGCCGGGGGGCGACGTCGGTGTCCAGGTGCAGCCCGTGGCGGGCCAGCTCGGCGGCGACCCGGTCCCAGGGCTGGGCGACGGTGGCCTCGGGTGGGCGGAACCGCGGGTCGGCGTCGGTCACCCCGCGTCTCCCGAGCCGAACGCGGCGGGGGTGGCGGACGCGGCGGGGGTGGCGGAGGTGCCGTCCGCGGCGGGGGTGGCGGCGAGCTGGCCCCGGTTCCCGGCGACGATGCCGGCGCGGCGACCGGCGACGCCGCCGGCGTCGAAGCCGCGGTCCAGCCACGCGGCGGCGGCGCGCGACTCGGCGGCCAGCGCGTCGGCGGTGCCCAGCGCCGCGATGGCCCGCGCGGAGGCGAGGAACGCCACCCGGGTCGCCGGGTCCGACGCACGGATGCGCTGGCCGAGGCGGTGGGCGGCGGGCAGCAGGTCGTCGTGCGGGACGACCTCACTGACCAGACCCGCGTCCCGGGCGGCCACCGGGTCGAGGAATTCTCCGGACAGGCTCATCCGCAGCGCCCGACGCTCGCCGACCGCCCGCGCAAGAAGGACACTCATTCCCCAGCTCGGCAGGACGCCGACCCGGGTATGGGTGTCGGCGAACGCCGCCTTCTCCGAGGCGATGAGGATGTCGCAGTGCAGCGCCAGCTCGAAGCCGCCGGTGATCGCCGGGCCGTTGATCGCGCCGATCAGCGGCTTGCCGGTCGGCTCCCAGGGCAGACCGGGCGGCAGGCCGCCGTCGCCCGGGCGGGTCAGGGCCATGCGCAGGTTCTCGCCGCTGCCAGCGACCTCGCCGAGGTCGAGGCCGGCGCAGAACGCCGGATCGGCGCCGGTGAGGACGATGACGTCGACCGCGTCGTCGGCGTCCGCCGCGGCGAGCGCCGCCCGCAGGGCGCGGATCAGCCGGGCGGTCAGGGCGTTGCGCGCCTTCGGCCGGTGCAGGGTGAGGACGGCGGCCCCGTCCACCCGCTCGACCAGGAGATCATCGGTACCGGGATCGGCGTCGACCATGACGGCTCCTCGTTCGGAAGGGTTCGGATGTCGGGCGACGACGCGCCGGTCACAGCGGGGGAACCGCCGGCAGGTCCGGGTAGTCGGGGGCGCGCCCGCCCGCGCGCCCGCGCAGCGCCTCGGCGACCTCCTCGGCCTGGAAGGCCCCGGTCTGCCAGGTCGCGATCTGGTCGAGCCCGGCAGCGACGCCGTGGTCGCGGGCGTAGAGCAGGCTCTCCTTGCTGCCCCACACCGCCAGCGGGCTGCGTTCGGCGATCTCGGCGGCGACGGTGCGGACTCCCGCGAGCAGCGCGTCGTGGTCGGCGAACACCTCGTTGACGAGGCCGAGCTCGCGGGCCCGCGCGGCCGGCAGGCGCCGTCCGGTGTAGGCCAGTTCCCGGGCCACCCCGGCCGGGATGAGGGTCGGCAGGCGCTGCAGGGTGCCCAGGTCGGCGGTGATGCCGATGTTGGTCTCCTGGACGACGAAGAAGGCGTCGGCGGTGGCGTACCGCAGGTCGCAGGCGGTGATCAGGTCGAGGCCGCCGCCGAGGCAGCCGCCCTGCACGGCCGCGAGCACCGGCATCCGGGCCCGCTCCAGCGCGGTGAAGGCGTCCTGCATCCGGGCGATCAGCCGCTTGCGGCCGGCGTTGGCGCGCGCCGGGTCGCCGCCGGGCAGCAGGTCGGTGTGCTCGAAGGAGGACAGGTCCATCCCGGCGCAGAAGTGCCGGCCGGTCGAGGAGATGATCAGCGCCCGCACGTCACCGGCGTCGCTGAGCCGCGCGACGGCGTCGGGGAACTCCCGCCAGAACTCCGGCAACAGGGTGTTGAGCGCGGCCGGCCGGTTGAGCACGAGCTGGGCGACCCGACCGGCGACGTCGACCTCGAAGCAGCGGTGGCCCACGGCAGACTCCTTCTCTGTGCAGCACAGCTCCTCGGCGGTCCGACAACGACCAGCCCTCGGGTCTCCCGACCCCAGTCCCGATAAGAGTAAACTAAGTACACTAACTTGGCGACAACCGCCGGGGGTTCGCGCGGGCCCGTCGACCTGCCGTGGCCGGCCCGCGCGGGTCCACGGTCGACCGACTCCGGGGGCGCGGCGAGCGGGCACGACCGCCCTGCCGTGAGGTGGCCGATACCGGCGGCCGCGTCCCCGGGCCACCCGCCCCCCCCCGGCGGAGATGTGCCGCGGGGGGCGAGCGGGGTCGGGGCCCGGTGGGTCGGGGCCCGGTGTGGTCAGGACAGGATGTAGCCGCCGTCGACAACGATCTGCTCGCCGGTCTGGTAGCGGGACGCCTCCGAGGCCAGGTAGACGGCGATGCCGCCCAGGTCCGCGGGGGTGCCCCAGCGCCGGCCCAGCAGCCGCGGCAGCGAGCGGGCGGCGAACTTCTCGTCGTCGAGCAGGTCGTCGGCCAGGGCGGTGCGGATGTAGCCGGGCAGAATCGCGTTGACCCGGATGCCGTCGCGGCCCAGCTCCACCGCGCAGCTTCGGACCAGGCCGGACAGCGCCGCCTTCGCCGTGCCGTACGCCTGGGTCCGCGCGAAGCCCCGGTTGGTCCCGATGATGCTCGACACCGCGACGAGGCTGCCACCCGCGCCGGCGGCGACCATGTGCCGCGCCGCGGTGCGGAAGGTGAGGAACACCCCGTCCAGATTGATCCGCAGGACCTGGTGCCACTGGTCAAGGGTCAGGTCCGTGAAGCGCATCGGCTCCCCGCCGATACCGGCGTTCGCGAAGCAGGAGTCGATCCGCCCGAACGCGCCCACCGCCTGCTCGAACGCGTCGATGACCTGCGCCTCGTCGCCGACATCGCAACGCAGCGCGAGCACCTTGCCGCCGTGGGCGGCAAGGGTCTGCTCCGCGGCGGCGTTCTTGCGCTCGTTCGTACCGAGAACGACGACGTCCGCCCCGGCGGCGGCCAGCGCCTCGGCGATGCCGAGGCCGATCCCACCGTTGCCCCCGGTGACGAGCGAGACCCGACCTCGCAGGTCGAAGGATGCGACGGCCGCCTCGGCGGGACGGTCCGTCGTGGCCGGCTGGCTCATCGTGTCGCGTCGAGCAGCAGCGGCCACAGCGCCGGGTCGGCCTTCCAGGTGTCGTAGAAGGCCGTCCGGGTGTAGATGCCGCTGATCTTCGCGATGAGGCCCTTGCCGACCTCCGCCGGCGTGCCGACGACCGAGAAGGTGTGCAGGATCTCGTCGGTGATGAGGTCGGCCATGCCGTCCCACTCGCCGCGCTTGGACAGGTTGGTCAGCTCCGGCTGCAGGTCGCCCCAGCCGTGCACGTCGAGGACGGCCTTGTAGGCCGGGGTGGAGGCGTAGAAGGCGATCTGCTTCTTGGTCCCGAAGACCGCCGCCGCCAGCTCCTCCTCGGTGCGCCCGACCGTCACGAACGACGGCCCGGCGATCGCGAAACCATCCAGATCGGCCTTGCCGGCCTTGGCCCGCCCGCGCAGCAGCGCCGGGACGGTGACCTCCTCCAGGTACTTCTTCGTGCTGAACGGGTGGACGAAGAAGCCGTCGGCCACCTCGCCGGCGACCTCGGTCATGCCCTCGCCGACGCCGGCGAGGTACACCGGCGGCGGGCCGTAGGGGTGCGGCGACGGCGCGAAGAACGGCGTCATGAGGGTGTGGGTGTAGAAGTCGCCGCGGAAGGCGAGCTTGGTGCCGTTCTGCCAGGCGTCCCAGATCGCCCGGGTGGCCAGGACCAGCTCGCGCATCCGGGCGGCCGGGTGCGACCAGGTCATCGAGAACCGCTTCTCGATGTGCGGCTTGATCTGCGAGCCCAGGCCCAGGATGAACCGGCCCTCGCTGTACTGGGCCAGGTCGTAGCCGAGGTAGGCCAGCGTCATCGGAGTCCGCGCGAAGGCGATCGCGATCGACGTGCCGACGCTCGCGGTCGAGGTCGCGTTGGTCGCCTGCAGCGTCTGCAGGAACGGGTCGTGGCGGGTCTCCCCCACCCAGATGCCGGCGTAGCCCTCCTTCTCGATGCGCGCCGCGCCCGCCGGCGTCGCCGCGAGGTCGTCCGACAGGTTTGCGTCGATCTTCATCCGCTCTCCTCCTGATGGCGGGGCCTGTCGACGACCGCCGCGCCCGTCTCATCATGCCGCCAGGCGCCGGCAGATGACCTGCCGACGTAGTTAACAAAGTATTCTTTGATGATGCCGGGCCGCGGCGCGACGCGCACACCCCCGGCCCACCGCGGCGATCGATACGGACAGCATCCGGACGATTCCGGGAGGTGCCTCCGACTCGGGAACCATGCGCCGCACCGCCAGGCCGATCGCGACCGCCTCGCCCGACGATCCTCAGCCCCTAGAAGGTTGACATAGTTTACTAGGTATTCGATGACGAGTGCCACGTGGCCGTGAGGCGCGGCGTCATCGACCGTCGGCGAGGATGTGGACGGGGGCGGACCGCCCGGCCGGGGCGGGCCGGACCGCCTCCCGACAGGGGCCGGACCGCCTCCCGGCGGGGGGCCAGCCGGCCCGCCGCGGCACCCGCAACCACGCCGCATTACCTGATTCGCGGGTAGGACGAAGGTGCCACCGTGGGCGACCTTCGACACGCGCGGTGCCCGTCTGGTTCTGCATCGGCGCGGCCGGACGCTGCCCGGCGCACTGTCCGCGGATGGCGACATAGCCGCCTGAGCAGGGAATATGCCAGACATCAAGAGCGGATCTCGGTGAACCGCCCGGCGAAGCACGGGATGCTAGCCCGCACCTGGATTACCGCGGGTAGCTGCCCCCGACCGGACTTTCGCCCCTATTACTGGCCACTCATCCATAAATGTAGGATGTTCATGTCGATCAGTCATCGACGCCCAGGCCGGGGCGATTACCGGCCTCAATCTTCTCCGCAGAGTGGCCGCGAGATGTCCGCGCGGCCACAGATCCCATAATTCCGCGGTTCCGACAATCGGAGGACGACGGCGTGACCGACAACGCCGCGGCGGCTCAGCCGCTGCACGTGCAGGGTCGAGATGCGGTGATCGCCGCCTCGCAGGGCGTGACCTGGCGCGACGGGGAGCCCCCGGACTACCACCTGTCTCACCAGACCATGCCGGCGGAACGCACCGTGCACCACGAGCCCGGTTCGCTCGCCGACATCGTGGAGCGGGTCGTCCAGGTCTTCGAGATGGAGCTGTCCCACAAGAAGAACCCNTCCGAGTGGGTCAGCATGGTCGCCGACAAGGTCAAGGTCAGCGTCAACGGCGGGCCCAAGGTGGGCAGCGCCGAGCTGGCCGAGCGGGGCAGCTACAACGTCCTGATCGGGGAGANCCCGTACTACTCGGCCAACGAAGAGTCCTTCGAATCGTCGCACCACGTGTTTCACGAGGCATTCCCCGGTGGCTTCTTCTGGGAGGTCCTGGAAGTTTACTCACCGCCGCCCGTGATCACCTTCAAGTGGCGACACTGGGGTACCTTCAGCGGCCCCTACAAGGGAGTCGAGCCCACCGGCGAGCGCATTGAGATGTACGGCGTGACGGTGGCCCATGTGACCGACGACCTGCGCCTCACCGATACCCAGCACTTCTACGACAACACCGATTTCCTGGGCCAGCTCGCCCGCGGTCAGCTCGCGCCCAACCCGCACGCCCACCAGTAGGAACCGCACTACCGGCCCCGGCCGGGCGCCGGCGACGGCGTTCTACCCGCGGGCGGATCAGTCGGCGGCGCCGCCGCGTGCGGCGGCGCCGCCGATCATTGCCGTGGACCGGCCCCGCGCCCCGCCGGGGCGCCGGCACCGGCGGTGGTGGAGGAGTCTGCGCTGGTGGAGGAGTCGGCGGCGGTCGCGGCGCCGATTGCGGCGACCTCGTCGTCGGTGAGCTCCACCCAGGCGGCGTCGACGTTGGCGTCGAGATGGCGAATCTTCGACGTGCCGGGGATCGGCAGCAGCACCGGGGAACGACGCAGCAGCCAGGCGAGCGCGACCTGCGCGGCGATCGCGTCGTGCGCGGCGGCGATGGTGTCGAGCACCGTGCCGAGGCGCGCGCCGACCAGCACCGGCGCCCACGGCAGGAACGCGAGTCCGTCGCGCTCGCAGACGGCCAGCACCGCCTCCGCCGTGCGGTCCCCGGCGTTGTAGCGGTTCTGGACGCTGACCACCTCGCCGAGCGAGCGGGCGAGCGCGAGCTGCTCGGGCGTCACGTTCGACACGCCGATGTGGCGGACCTTCCCCTCCCGCTGGAGGTCGAGGAAGGCCCCGACGGTGTCCTCGTAGGGCACCTGCGGGTCGGGGACGTGTACCTGGTAAAGATCGATGGCCTCGACCCGCAGCCGGCGCAGGCTCTTGTCGCACTCGGCCCGGATGTGCTCGGGGCGGCCCAGCGGCGGCAGGCTCGTCGCCCCCGGGGCGACCTTTCCCGGCCGGAAGCCCGCCTTCGTGGTGATGAGCAGGTCGTCGGGATAGGGGTGCAGTGCCTCGGCGATGATCTCCTCGGACTCGCCGTAGCCGTAGATGTTGGCGGTGTCGATGAGGTTGACGCCGCGCTCGTACACCCGGCGGGTGAGCGCGACGGCCTCCGCGCGGTCGCGGACCCCCTCGGCGTTGCGGGCGCCGGAGATCCGCATCGCGCCGAAGCCGAGGCGGCGCACGGTGTGGCCGGCCAGGGGGAAGGTGCCGGTCGTGGTGTCGTCGAGGGTGCGGTGTGCCATGTCTCGATCACAAGCCTTTCGCTGGCGGGATGGTGGCGGATCCCGGGGCTGTTCGCCCGACAGCGGCATCAAACGAGGCGATGTGGGACCGTACGTCAGGTGGTCGACGGTCCGTTCGCCAGCCCGCGCGGCCCGTCCGGGACGGCGTGTCGGCGGGTGCCGCCGCGGCCGTGGGGCGATCCGTCGCGGCGCGCCGCGACGGATCGATGACCACGGTGCACACCCCGCCATTAGAGCACTAAGTTAACTACCAGAACGCGGATTCCGGCCCGCCCACCCACCCGGCCGGCCGCCCTCCGGGGCGACCGCGGCCGAAGCAATACAGTTTACTGTTTATACTTTTAGTCGGTCCCTTCGTCGCGAGTCCCACCTGCCGACGATCGGGCCGCCGCACCAGCTGGCCTGGCCGGCCCCGGGCCACCGTCCTTCCGAGAGGAACTCACGTGCAGATCGCGGATTCAGTCGCAGTGGTGACCGGCGGGGCGTCCGGCCTCGGCCTCGCCACCGCCACCCGGCTCGTCGACGCCGGCGCGAGCGTCGTCCTGCTCGACCTCCCGAGCTCCAACGGCGCCGCGGTCGCGGAGAAGTTCGGCAGCGCCGTGCGCTTCAGCCCCGGCGACGTCACCTCGCCCGCGGACGTCACCGCCGCGTTGGACGCGGCCGCCGAGCTCGGCCCGCTGCGGATCGCCGTCAACTGCGCGGGCATCGGCAACGCCGCCAAGACGCTGGGCAAGCAGGGGCCGTTCCCGCTCGACCTCTTCGAGCGGGTCGTGCGGGTGAACCTGATCGGCTCGTTCAACGTCATCCGGCTCGCGGCGGAGCGGATCAGCCAGGTTGAGGAGATCGAGGGCGAGCGCGGCGTCATCATCAACACCGCGTCGGTGGCGGCGTTCGACGGTCAGATCGGCCAGGCGGCCTACTCCGCCTCCAAGGGCGGCATCGTCGGCATGACCCTGCCGATCGCCCGCGACCTGGCCAACCTGAAGATCCGCGTGGTCACCATCGCCCCCGGCCTGTTCGACACCCCGCTGCTCGCCTCCCTGCCGGAGCCGGCCCGCATCTCCCTCGGCCAGCAGGTGCCGCACCCCTCCCGGCTGGGCTCTCCCGACGAGTACGGACTGCTCGCCACCCAGATCATCGTCAACCCGATGCTCAACGGCGAGACGATCCGCCTCGACGGCGCGATCCGGATGGCACCCAAGTAAATCGGCGCACCCCGCAGATCGGCGCACCCCGCAGATCGGCGACCCCGGCGCGGCACGTCCATGACGGCGACCCGCGCCGGGAACCGCCGGCCGCACGAACATCCAGGTTCGTTCTAAGTTCGTCTAGATCCGTCTAGGTTGCCTGCCCCGGGGCGGGGACAGCCTGGCCGGGACTGCGCTGGGCGGGGACCGCAGGGCTCGCCGCCCAACTCGGCCGCCGCCGCTGCGCCGGGCGTTCGACCAGGTAGTAGGAGCCGGCGGCGAGCGCCGTGCTCAACACGATCGCGATCAGGACCTGCGGCAGGCTGCCCACCCGGTCGCCGAGCCTGTCCCGGACGGTGCCGGCGACCGGGAAGTGCCACAGGTAGAACGCGTAAGAAATCCGGCCGAACCAGGCCATCGGCGCGCTGCCGAGCACGACCGCGAGCGGCGCGTCGCGGCGCCGGTCGATGGAGCAGATGACCAGCCCGGCGAGCAGCGCGACACCAGTGAAGCCACCCAGGTCCATCGCGGTGATCCCGTCTCCGGGCTCGGGAGCGGTGACGGCGAGCACCACCAGGGCAGCCAGCGCCACCGGCCCGCCCACCGCCAGCAGCGTCCCGGACGAGGCACGCAGGCGGGCGGCGAGACCGGCCATCCGTACCGCGCCGGCGAACCGCCGCAGCCGGGTGCCCCGTGCACCCGCCGACGTGGGTAGCTTCGCGCCGGCCCAGCCCCAGGCGGCGAGACCGGCTCCCACCAGCAGCGCATCGGCCCGGGTGTCCAGGCCGAAGTAGATCCGGGGGTCGCCCACCCCGACGGCGATGAGGATCTCCCGCCAGGCGAACACGGCGACGGCCGCGGCCCCGAGGATCGCCGGCAGCCGCCGCCGCGCCGCCGGGCGCCGGCACAGCAGGACCAGCACCGCGGGCCAGATCAGGTAGAACTGCTCCTCCAGCGACAGCGACCAGGTGTGGCCGAACCACGCGCCGCCGGAGTCCGGCCGGAACACCCGGTAGTAGTTGTTGACGTAGAGCAGCGAGGTGAGCGCGTTGTCGAGGAAGTCCCACTGGTCCGCACGGGTCTTCACCGCGACGACGAGCACTGCCCCGACCGCGACGAAGACCCCGAACGCCGGCAGCAGCCGGAAGGCCCGCCGCACGTAGAACCGGCCCAGCGAGACGGCGCCGGTGCGGTCCCGCTCGGCCAGCAGCAGGCCGGTGATGAGGAAACCGCTGAGCACGAGGAACACGTCGACGCCGAGGTAGCCGCCGGACAGGGCGTTCATGTGGAAGCAGAGCACCGCGAGGACCGCGAGCGCCCGCAGCCCGTCGAGCGCCGGGTTGTACCCCACAGCCGCCCGCGGGACGCGGCGCCGACCGAATCCCCCATCGGCTTCGCCGACCGCCGGACCGACGCCGACGGATTCAGACGTCATTCTCCCNCCCCCACGACAGAACGATCTGGTTCGCGCGGGGCCCGCCGACACGGGGCGCCACGCCGACACGTCCACATCCGGGCAGCTCACTCGGCCCTGTGCTACGCGACACCTGCGGACTCTAGTGCGACGTCGCCACGGAACGTGGACGGCTCGAACGGAACACGTCCGAAGGGCCCGGGCAGGCTCCCGCAGCCGTGCTGTGCCGGACATCTCGCCCCGAGTGCGGGCATCGGGCGTCCAGGCAGGCAAAAGTGGAACGGAAGGTCGTGCCGCGGGGCGCGCGGCCCGACGACGGGAGGGACACGGTGGCAGACGGGAGAGATGCCGGCGGCGCCGAGAAGTCGGCCGCGGAGCACCGCGAGTTCGTCGACCTCATCGAGGCGCTGCGCGCGGCCCAGGACACGATCACCGGCGCCAGCCCGCCCGAGGACGTCGCCCGCAAGGCCCGGGAGGGGCTGGAGGAGGTGATCCGGTTGCTCGCTCCGTTCACCGTGAGCGAGGCCGAGCAGCTCGCCGGCTACCTGATTACCGAGCCCGGCCACGCCCAGGCGCTCGCGCCGGTGCTCCACGTCGACGAGAGCAGCACCGAGCATGTCCGGGGCCGCCTGGTGCTCGGGCGTTACTACCTGGGCGGCAACGGCGCCGCGCACGGCGGCAGCATCCCGCTGTTCTTCGACGACGTGCTGGGCCGGCTGGCGAACGACGGCGGGCGGGGCACCTCCCGCACCGCCTACCTGCACGTCAACTATCGCAAGATCACGCCGGTCGGCCCCGAGCTGCTCGTCGAGGCCCACGTCGACCGGGTGGAGGGTCGCAAGCGCTTCGTGGTCGGGACGATCCACGACCCCGAGGGCGACCTCACCGTCGACGCCGAGGGACTGTTCATCGCGTTGCGCCCCGGCCAGCCCTGATCGCCCTCGCGACCGGGCCGGCGGGACGGACACCGACAACGACAACGACAGCGAGCCCTCGCGGGCGGCCCGAGGATTGGAGGAAGCGGTGGCAAGGGCGGGACATGCCTGGGGCCATGACGTGTCGCCCGCGGAGCACCCCGAGTTCGTCGGGCTGATCGAGGCGCTGCGCGCGGCGCAGGAGACGATCACCGGCGCCCGGCCACCGGAGGACGTCGCCCGCACGGCCCGGGAGAACCTGGCGGAGATCACCCGGCTGCTCACCCCGTTCACCGTGGGCGAGTCCGAGCAGCTCACCGGCCAGATGCGCGGCATTCCGGGCCGGGCGCAGGCACTGGCGCCGGCCTTCCACGTCGACGTCGAGGGCGACGGCCGGATAGCGGGCCGGGTCGTGTTCGGTCGCTTCTACCTGGGCGGCAACGGCGCGGCGCACGGTGGCAGCCTCCCGCTGCTGTTCGACGAGGTGCTCGGCCGGCTGGCGAACACCGGCGGTCGCAGCCCCTCCCGGACCGCCTACCTGCACGTCAACTACCGCAAGATCACCCCTGTCGGCCCGGAGTTGCGGGTGGAAGCCCACTTCGACCGGGAGGAAGGCCGCAAGCGTTACCTCGTCGGGACGATCCGCGATCCCGAGGGCGACGTCACCGCGGACGCCGAGGGACTGTTCGTCGCGTTGCGCCCCGGCCAGCCCTGACCGCCCCCGCTCGCCGCGTTCACCCCGGCTGAGCTGGGATTCTGCTTCAGCCCCACAGCGAGGGGGTAGTTGAGGCAGCATGAGGCTCGACCGCGACACGTGGCCCCCTCACCTGCTCGGCCCAGGTTGGATGCGGCCCGTCCTCGGGCTCGGCGGTGCCCCACGTTGACGGCACTGTCATCTCGGCCGGGGCGTTGGTTCACCGCACTGCTGCCACTGCTCATGTTGGCCGGGGTCGCCGCGTTGGAACTGAGCAACCGGGAGTGGACCGTCCTGGAACTGGCGGTGCTGAGCCCGATGCTCGCCGCCACGTTCGGTGGCCCTCGGTTGACCGCGCTGTACGGGGTGCTGGCGATCGGCGTGGGCGTCATGCTCGGCATTTACGATCATCTGTTCGGCCAGAGCGATGGCGGCCCGACCGCCCAGGCGGTACGCCTGGGCGGGGTTGCCGTGGGCGGTGTGCTGGCAGTGCTGGTCAGCCGGTACAACACCCGGNGGGAGACGAAACTGCAGAACGTCACCCGGGTGGCGGAGGTGGCCCAGCAGTCGATCCTCGCCGCGGTGCCGCGCTCGTCCGGGGGCCTGCACTTCGCGGTGCGCTACGAGAGCGCCGCGGCCGAGGCGCGGATCGGCGGGGATCTGTACGAGGTCGTCGACACCGCGTGGGGCACCCGCCTGCTCGTCGGCGACGTGCGCGGCAAGGGCCTCGACGCGGTGCGCATCGCCAGCCGGGTGCTCGGCTGCTTCCGGTTCGTCGGCCGGGCCGCGGACAACCTGCCCGCGGTGCTGGCGGGTCTGAACGCCGAGGTCGCCGAGGTCTGCGAGCTCGACGACTTCGTCACCGCGGTGGTCGGGCAGATCGACGGCCGGCGGCTGTGGCTGGCCAACGCGGGCCATCCCGATCCGGTGTTGGTGCGCGCCGGGCGGGCGAGCCTGCTCTGCGTCCCCACCCGGCTGCCGCCGTTGGGCCTGCTCGCCGATGCCACGGGCGCCATCGGGGGCGCCACCGAGAACACTGTCGAGGTCACGCTGCGGCCCGGGGATCGTCTGCTGCTCTACACCGACGGCATCACCGAGGCCCGCGACCCGACGACTGGCCGCTTCTTCCCGCTGCTGCCCGCGGCGCAGGCGGCGCTGTCCCGCGGCACGCTGGAGGAGTCCGTCGCCGACCTGGTGGACCGGGTGCGGGCGTGGAGCCGCTCGACCCTGAACGACGACGTGGCCCTGCTCGCCGCCGAACTGCCCCGCCCGGCGGGCCGGCAGCGCCGCGGCCCGCCGGGTGGCTGAACCTCCGCCGGGTGGCTGATCCCCGCCGGGTGGCCGGTGACGGCCGAGTCAGGAGGAGCGGGCGACGGCGCCGTCGCGGAACCGGTTCATCCGTTCGAGCCGCTCGTCGATCTCGTCGCGGAAGGCCGCCAGCCGGCTGATCTTCTCGTCGATCTCCGCGCGGAGCTTGACATACGCGGTCTCGCCCTCGGACAGCAGCCGCAGCCGGTCGCCGTCGTCGGAGGCGGCGTGGAACTCCACCCGGACCTGGGCGAGCCGGTCCTCGTAGGCGAGGATGGTCCCGATCTCATCCAGGTTGAAGCCGAGCAGGGTCTGCAGCTCCCGGATCCGGCGGACCCGGGCGAGGTCGGAGTCGGCGTAGAGTCGGTTGCCGCCGGAGGTCCGCCCGGACGGGGTGAGCAGGCCCACCTCCTGGTAGTACCGCAGCGCCCGCACCGAGACTCCGAGCTCCTGCGCGGCCTGGCCGATGCCGCACAGCTCGCGCGCCGTCTTCTTCACCTCGTCCTTGTCACGCACCCCACGATTGTTTCTCACGCCTGCGCCGCGGGCGGGTGGCGCCTCCTCGTCGTCGGCGGTATCGCCCATCGGCTGTCAGGACCTCTCTGGGCTGGGACGTGCCGGGTCAGGGGCCGCCCTCATCGTTCGGCGGCCCTTACCGTTCGGCGGCCCTTACCGTTCGGCGGCCCTTACCGTTCGGCGGCCAGTGTGTCACTGTCCGCCGTGGGCAGGGCGCTGCCCGCGCCATCCTCCATCGCCGCGATGTCGCCGGCGCCGGCCAGGCCCTCACCGACATCCTCGCGCAGCGAGTGGCGCACGTGCGGGGCGTCCTTGCCGCGCAGCCAGGACAGCACCGCGCCGAGCGCGCAGGCGATGGCGGCGAAGTAGAAGGCCAGGTGCAGGCCGTCACCGAACGGACTGGCGATGAGGTTCGGGAAGAACGTATGCCCGGTGAGGAACTGGGCCTTGCTCGGGGCGAGGGCGTGCAGCGTGTCCGGACCGAGGAGCTGCTCGGTCGGGTTGATGCCGAGGAACGCGGAGAACAGGCTGCCGATCGGCGGCAGGTTCGCCAGCTCGTGGGCCTTGGCCGGGTTGACGCCCTGCGCGGTGAGGCCGGAGAACATGGCGTCCGGCAGGCTGGAGGCGAGGCCCAGCGCGATGACGGTGAAGAACACGCCGATGGACAGCACGCTGGCCGAGTTCTGGAACGTGTTGAGCATCCCGGCGCCGGCACCGCGCTGGTTCGGCGGCAGGGTGTTCATCACGGCGCTGGTGTTCGGCGCGGCGAACAGGCCCATGGACAGGCCCATCAGCAGCAGGATGGCCGCGAACGCCACGTAGTTGAAGTCGATCGGGATCACGTTGAACAGCAGGAACGCGACGGCCGTGGCGACCAGTCCGAGGGTGGCGAACGGGCGCGCGCCGTAGCGGTCGGCGAGCCGGCCGGCCACCGGTCCGGAGAGCAGGAAGCCGACGGTGAGCGGGATCATGTAGATGCCGGCCCACAGCGGCGTCCGCTCGAAGCTGTAGCCGTGCAGCGGCAGCCAGATCCCCTGCAACCAGATGATGATCATGAACTGCAGACCACCACGGGCGAGCGCGCCGAGCAGTGCGGCGAGGCTACCCATGGTGAAGGCGCGGTTCTTGAACAGCTCCAGCTTGAACATCGGGTCCGACGAGCGCAGCTCGATGAGGACGAATCCGATCAGCACGGCGAGCCCGCCGAACAGGCAGACCAGCACGAACGGCTTGGTCCAGCCCATCGTGTGGCCGCCGTAGGGCTGCAGCCCGTAGACGATGCCGGTCAGGATCGCGATGAGCCCGATGGCGAAGGTGATGTTGCCGGCCCAGTCGATCCGGGCCTGGGTGCGCACGCCGTTGTCGCGCAGCTTCAGGTAGGCCCAGACCGTCCCGAAGATCCCGAACGGCACCGACACCAGGAACACCAGGTGCCACTCGACCGGGGCGAGCAGGCCGCCCACCAGCAGGCCGAGGAACGACCCGGCGATGGCCGCCACACCGTTGATGCCCAGGGCCAGTCCACGCTCGTTCTCCGGGAACGCGTCGGCGATGATCGCGCTGGAGTTGGCGAACAGGAACGCGCCGCCGACGCCCTGCCCGACCCGCATGATGATGATCCACAACGCGGCGGTCGTGCCGTGCATCCAGGTGACGGCCAGCAGGATCGAGAACGCGGTGAAGACCGCGAAGCCGAGGTTGTACATCCGCACCCGGCCGAACATGTCGCCGACCCGGCCGAGGCTCACCACGAGCACCGACGTGACCAGCATGAATCCCATCAGGGTCCACAGGAAGTACGAGGTGTTCCCCGGGGCGAGCGGGTCGACCTTGATGCCCCGGAAGATGTCCGGGAGCGCGATGATCAGGATCGAGCTGTTGATCGTCGCCATCAGGATGCCGATGGTCGTGTTCGACAGGGCGATCCACTTGTAGTTGTCCGAACCGGACACGGTGGGGACGTCATCGGCCCCGGGCGGCGAGGTGCCGGCGGTGGTGTCGGAAGTCGTCACGGCTGGAAGGCTAGTGCCTCCATCTCACGTCAGCGGTAGATGTGATGCGGCTCATAGTGGCCGGGAGCACAAACGGGAACCTTCCACGCACCACCACCTCCGTTCCACCACCTCTGACGTGCATACGACACCCTTGGGCGGCAATTTCGCGGTATGGTTCATACCGTGAATACGGAGCCGAGCCGGACGTACCGGCAGCGCCGGCGGGCCGAGACCACCGACGCGAACACCGAGCGGATCCTGCGCGCGGCCACCGAGCTCTTCGTCGATCGTTCGTTCGAGCACATCACCCTGCCGGCGGTCGCCGAGCGGGCCGGCGTCGGCCTGCAGACCGTCATCCGCCGCGTCGGGACCAAGGACGGCCTCGTGCGAGCCGTCAACGGCTGGATCGTGCCGCAGATCGCCGCCACCCGCGGCGACCCGGGCGACATCCGCCCGGCCGGCGACGACCTCGCCGGGGTGACCGACCGGCTGGCCCGGCACTACGAGCAGTGGGGGCGGATCACCGAACGCGCCCTGCACCAGCAGGACGCCTCCCCGGCGCTGAAGGAGAGCGCCGACGCCGGCCGACGGGCCCACCGGGAGTGGGTCGAGGCGGTCTTCGCCGCCGACCTCGATCCCCTGCCCCCCGCCGCCCGGGACGACCTCGCCGGCCGCCTCGCCGCCGTCTGCGGCGTCGAACTCTGGCTCGTCCTACGCCGCGACCAGGACCTGTCGGTGGCCGCCGCGCGCGCGGCCGTCGCCGACCTCGTCTCGGCCTGCCGCCACCATGCCCGCCTTCCCGCCCACTCGCCCGCCCACCGTCCCGCTCATCCAGAGGGATAGATCGGGCCCGGAAGCCTCTGGATAACCGGGGGCTCGTCCGTCAGGCCGCGCGGCGACGACGTCCGCGCCGACGCCCGCCAGCGATCCCGACGCCCGCCGCAGGCCCGATGCCCGCCGCAGGCCCGACAGCCGCCGCAGCCCGGCACAGGTCGGGAGTCGGCGGTGGATGTCGCACGCCCTCCTCCGCTCCCCCACCCCGCCAGACCCCCACCCCGCCAGACCCCTGCAACGCCAGACCCCTGCAACGCCAGACCCCGCCACGCCAGGAGACCGCCATGACGCGTTACCTCGTCCACTGCTCAACCGCCGCCGGGCACCTGTTTCCCCTCGTCCCCGGCCTGCTCGCGCTCCAGGAACGCGGCCACGACGTCCGGCTGCGCGTCGGTGCCGCGCTCGTCGACACCGCCCGGCGCGCCGGTCTCGACGCCGAACCTCTCGATCCGCGCATCGACGAGATCGTCGTGCGCGACGACGCCGCCGGCAGCGGCGCCGACCAGCTCCGGCTGGCGCTGGCCGGGCTGATGGCCCGAGGACCGCTCGAACGGGCCGACCTGACCGCGGCGATCGACGCCGTCGACCCCGATGTCGTCCTCGTCGACACCAACGCCTACGGCGCCGCGGTGGCCGCGCAGGCGTCCGGCCGGCCGTGGGCGATCACGCTGCCGTCCCTCATCGCGCTGCCCGGACGCGGCATCCCGCCGTACGGGCTGGGCCTCGCCCCGGCCCGCGGGCCCCTCGGCTGGGTGCGGGACCGGGCGCTGTGGCCGCTGGTGATCCGCCAGTACGGCAAGGCGATGCTGCCGCCGCTCAACGCGCTGCGCGCCGGGGCGGGCCTGCCCGCGCTGACGAACCCGCTGGACCACTTCCTCAGCGCCGACCGGCTGCTGGTCCTCGCCGGCGACCCGCTGGAGTACCCGCGGGTGGACGCGCCGGCGAACGTCTGCTTCGTCGGCGCCCAGGTCTGGGACCCGCCGGCCGCGGTGCCCGACTGGCTGGCCGAGCCCGGCGACCCCTGGGTGCTCGTCACGATGTCCACCGACTACCAGGGCGACGAGCGGCTCGCCGAGGTGGCCGTCGAGGCGCTGCGCGACGAACCGGTGCGGGTGCTCGTCACCCTCGCCGACGCCCACGGCCGGGTCGACCTGCCGGCGGCGGCCAACGTGCGCGCCGAGCGGTTCGTCCCGCACGGTCCGGTGCTCGAGCGGGCGGCGGCGGTCGTCTGCCACGGCGGGATGGGCATCGTCCACAAGGCGGTGGCGGCGGGGGTGCCGATCGTCGCGGTGCCGTTCGGCCGCGACCAGCCGGAGGTCGCCCGCCGGGTGGTCCAGGCCGGCGCCGGGGTCAGCCTGCCGGCGAAGCGGCTGACCCCCGACCGGCTGCGCGCCGCCCTGCACGCGGCGATGGCCGGCCGGGCCGGCAGCGCCGAGGCGTCCCGCCGGCTGCGGGCCCTCGCCGCGACCTCGGCCGTCCCGAGCGGCGACGTCGACCGCGCCGGCGACGTCGAGGATGTCGACGGGTTCGATCCGGCCCGTGGACCGGCCGGGCTGGGCGGGGCACGCTTCGCCGCCGCCGCGCAGGAGCTCGCCCTGCTCGCCCCGGCGGCCGGCGACACTCGGGCGACGATCACGGCGAGGTGAGCGGTGGACGTCCAAGCAGCGGCGTCGGCCCCAGTGATCGGGGTCAGGCTCCGGCCAGTGCGGGCGCGGCAGGGGAGGCGGGTTTCCAGCCCAGGGCGGGTGCGACCTCGGTGGCGATGAGTTCGAGCGCCCGGATCGCCACATCGTGGTCGAGGACCGCCGGGTTGAACTGGGCGATCAGATCCGTGGCGACCGGCAGGACCCGCTCCTGCCGCAGCTGCGCGACGATCTCCTCCGGATGGCCGTAGAAGGAGTGGAACCGGCGCAGCGCCTCGTCGGTGTCGATTCCCTTCGGGAAGGCGCTGTGTCCGTTCGGGAAGGCGTCATGTCCGTTCGGGAAGGCGTCGTGCTCGGAGAACCGTCGTGCGGCCGCGAGCACGTGCGGCCCGATCTGGGCCAGTGCGGTCCGCCGGTCGGCCGCGGGAAAGATGAACCGCGACAGGCCGAGGCGCGGCGGGCGCGGCCGGTTCCACGCGGCGAGGTAAGCGTCGGCCCAGGGCCGCTGCACGGTGTCGGTGGGCTCGTCGTAGCCGTAGGCGGCGCGGTTGAACAGCAGGTTCGAACCCGAGGCCGCGGCGTACTCGGCACCCGGACCGCTGAAGACGCCCTGCCAGATCCGGTCGGTGAAGTCCCGAGCGGGTGGCTGGATGGTGAAGCCGGGCGCGCCGACCTCCTCGTTCGCAAGCGCCTTGCGCAGCACCGCCAGCCCCTCGCTGGTCAGCTCGCGCCGACGACCCACGTCCCGACCGAAGGCGGCGTACTCCAGCTCGCTGCCACCGCTGCCGACGCCGATCTCGACCCGGCCGCCGCTGAGCGTGTCGACGACCGACACGTCCTCGGCCAACCGGACCGGGTCCTCCAGCGGCAGGATCGTGATCGCGGTGGCGAGCCGGATGCGCCGGGTGCGCGCGGCGGCGTAGGCCAGGAACGTCCAGGGTGAGGGCAGCCCACCGCCGCCCAGGGACACGTGGTGCTGGGCCACCCAGCCGACGTCGAAGCCGAGTTCGTCGGCGGCGACGAACAGCTCCTGCGCGTGGTCGTAGGTGGATGCCAGGTCGCCCGGACCCTGGACGTGGGTGAGGAAGCCGAGCCGGAAGCGCGGCGAAGCGGATCCGCCGGTGGCGGACACGGCAGTGGCGGACTCAGCGGTGGTGGACTCAGCGGTCATACCGACGCCTTTCAGGATCGAGCGGATGCGGTCGCGCCGGCAGGGACGGCGACCTGTTCGACGCCGACGACCTGCTCGACGCCGATCACCTGGCCGGCACCGATCACCTGGCCGGCACCGAGGACGAGGTCGAGGACGGCGCCGGCGCCGGCGGTGGGAAGCTCGGCGCCGCGCCAGGCCACGTGCTGGTCGGGGCGGACCAGCACGTTGTCGGCGCCGTACAGCGCGCGCACCGCCGGGTCGGTGAGGTGGACGACCGTGAACGGCAGCGATCGGACGAGCGCCTCGGCGACGAGGGCCCGTTCCACCTCCCGGTCCGCGGACAGCACGAGCAGCGCGAAGCCGTTGCCGATGCGGTCGTAGAGGGTGCCGCCGTAGGGGTCGACGAAGCCGTCCGGTGCGCGGTGTCCCGGCCGCGGGTCGTCCTGGTAGACGTCCGCACGCCACGGTGGTTCGGCGTCGAGCTGGCCGTCCTCGTACCAGATCGCCGACGACGCGTCGTAGCGCTCGTCGAAGGTCACGCCGGGCGCGCCGAGAGCGCCCTGGCTGATCCGGGCGCGGATCTCGGCGCGGCGCGCCTCGGCCTGCGGGCTGTCGTCGGCGTCGTCGGGGATGCCGAGCCGGCGCAGTTCCGCCAGCAGTGCGTGCGAGTGCCGCGAACGCTCCAGCGCGTGCTCGGCGATCCGCCAGTTGTGCCGGCGGCGCTCCTGGTCGTAGGAGTCCAGCAGCTCCTCGGGGGCCTGACCGGCGAGCACGGCGGCGAGCTTCCAGCCGAGGTTGACCACATCGCCGAAGCCCTCGCCGAGGTTGCCGCCGGGGGTGCGCACGTGCGCGGCGTCGCCGGCCAGCAGCACCCGCCCGCGGCGGAACGTCCGCGCGATCCGGGTGGCGTCGTAGAAGGTCGTCGACGAGACCAGTTCCAGGTCGAGATCGAACCCGAAGGCGGCCCGGGCGGAGTCGAGCAGTTCCGCCTCGGTGGGGGTGTGGTCGAGCGGGTACGGCCCGGCGTACACGCGCCACTCGCGGGTGCTCACCGCGGCGAGGAAGCCGGCGGCCCGCTGGTTGAACACGATGTTGGTACCGCTGGGCGCCGGGCCGACCCGGTCGGAGATGTCCTGCGTGCGCACGATGAGCCGCAGCCGCTTCTCGGTGGCGTGGGCGCCGTCGCGTTCGATGCCGGCGAGCCGGCGGACGGTGCTGCTGCCACCGTCCGCGCCGAGCAGGTAGCGCGCCCGGATGGTGCGCCGCGCGCCGGACTCACCATCCTCGGGGAGCACGTCGGCCTCGATCCGGTCGACGCTCTCCCGCAGCGCCACCAGCCGCCAGCCGCCGGCCACCCCGACGCCGCGCCGGTCGAGGTGGTCGAGGAAGACCCGCTGCAGCGCGCTCTGCGGACGGCGCAGCGCCTCCGCGGCCGAGTGGCCACCGCCGGCCGAACCCGCGAAGGACGGGCGGCGGGGGGCGAGGAGCTCGTGACCGACGAGCGAGGTGACCAGCCGGATGCCCTGGTTCCACTCCGGCGGGAAGGTCCACTCGTCGCGGATCCGTTGCAGCAGCCCCCAGCGGCGGAAGTGCTCCACCGTGCGCGGGCTGTGGCCCATCGCGCCGGCCCGGACCAGCGTCGCGGTGCGGGCGCGGTCGACGACGGCGACCCGCACCCCCCGGGCGGTGAGCTCCACGGCCGCCGACAGGCCCACCGGGCCGGCGCCGACGATCAGCACGTCGACCTCGGTCGGCGGCGTGGCGGTGGGGAAGTGCACGGTGTGGACGTCGCGCCCACCCGTGGCCGAGTAGGCCAGGTCCGAGTCGGCCAGGCCCGCGGGAGCCTGGTCCGCCGAATACTCCGTCATGGTGGTCCTCCTCAGGCCTGTGCGGCCGCGGTCTCGCGCTCGCGCGCGTAGCGGTTGACCGGGATCGGCAGGCCGAGGTTGTCCCGCAGCGTGTCGCCGGTGTACTCGGTGCGGAACAGGCCGCGCTTCTGCAGCGACGGGACGACGTCGGCGACGAAGCGCTCGAGGTCGTCGTGGGTGCGGAAGCGGAGGTTCAGCCCGTCGGCCGCGCCGGTGGTGAACCACTGCTCGATCGCGTCGACGACGGTGTCCGGCGCGCCGGTGAACGGCGACGGCGCGTACTCGGTGACCGTCTCGACGACCTGCCGCAGGGTGAGCCCCTCCTCCCGGGCGTGCCGGACGATCTCCAGACCGCGGGTGCGCCCGCCCTTCTCGGCCAGGTGCGCGAGGTCGGGGAACGGCGCGTCGAGGTCGTGCCCGCTGAAGTCGTAGGCCCCGAAGCTGCGGCCGAGGAAGCCGAGCTTGCGGTCGAAGTCGTTGTCGGCCTCGAAGATGTCGCGGGACAGCCGGTGCGCGTCGGCGTCGGTGGCGGCGACGACGGGGCTGGCGCCGACGAGGATGACGACGTGGTCGGGATCGCGCCCGAGCGCCGCGGCCCGCCGCTTGATGTCGGCGTAGTAGTCCTGCGATTCCGCGAGCGACCCCCCGGGGGCGTAGATGCCCTCCGCGACGTGGGCGGCCAGGGTGCGGCCCTCCTCGGAGACGCCCGCCTGGAAGATGACCGGCTGGCCCTGCGGCGACCGGTCGAGGTTGAGCGGCCCGGCGACCTTGAAGTGCTCGCCGACGTGATCGAGGGCGTGCAGCTTCGTCGGGTCGAGGAAGAGGTTGCGTTCGACGTCAGCGGGGAAGGCATCGGGCTCGTAGGAGTCCCACAACCCGCGCACGACCTCGACCGCCTCGAGCGCCCGGCCGTAGCGGGTGCCGTAGTCGAGGTGCTCGTCGAGCCCGTAGTTACGCGAGGTGCCGGTGTCGAAGCTGGTCACGACGTTCCAGCCGGCGCGCCCGCCGCTGATGTGATCCAGCGAGGCGAACCGGCGGGCGAGGTTGAACGGCGAGTTGTACGTCGAACTCGCCGTGCCGATCAGGCCGATGTGGCGGGTGTGGGTCGCGACCGCCGACAGCAGCGTCAGCGGTTCGAGCCGGCTGAGGTAGTGCGCCGGGTAGCCGGCGTTGATGAACTGGCTGTCGACGATGAAGTACGCGTCGAACAGCGCCTGCTCGGCGGTCTGCGCCTGGCGGATGTAGTAGTTGATGTCGACGCTGGCGTTGTTCGGGACGCGCGGGTCCTTCCACAGGCCGTGCTGGCCGGGGCCGCCGACGCCGTAGGCGCTCAGGGCGAGATGGAGCGTGCGGGCCATGTCGGGTTCCCTTCTGACGGATGACGTCCGGCCTGGTCAGGGGTCAGGCCGGACCGGGGTCAGGCGTGCAGCAGGGCGCGCAGCGCGTCGCGCTCGGCCCGGCTGGCGGCGGCGGAGCGCAGCGTCGGCGCCGAACCGACGAGCAGCCGGGCGTAGGGGTGTCGGGGGGCGCTGATGACCGCGCGGGCGTCCCCCACCTCGACGAACTCGCCCTGGTAGAGCACCGCGACGCGGTCGGCGACGCCGGCGACGGAGCCGAGGTCGTGCGAGATGAAGATCAGTGCGACGCCGGCGTCGCGTAGTTCCTTGAGGATCTCCAGGATTCCGACCCGGTTGGCGGAGTCCAGGGCGCTCACCGGCTCGTCCAGGATGATCAGCGCGGGCTCGGTGACCAGGGCGCGGGCCACCGCGACGCGCTGGCGCTGGCCGCCGGAGAGCTCCCCGGGCAGGCGGCCGAACAGCTCGCTGTCCAGGCGGACGCGCGCGAGGTAGGCGCGCCCGCGCTCGATCGCCTCCTTGCGGCCCACGCCCTGGACGAGCAACGGCTCGATGAGGGACTCCTCGATGGGCAGGTCGGGATCGAGGCTGCGCAGCGGATCCTGGAACACGTACTGGACGACGCCGCGGCGACGCAGCGCGCGCCACTGCCGGGGGGAGTACCGGGACACGTCCTCGCCGTCGATGAGGATCCGGCCGCCGGAGGCCCGCACCAGGCCGAGCACCGCACGGGCGAAGGTCGACTTGCCCGAGCCGGTCTCGCCGATCACGCCCACGGTCTCGCCGCAGGCCACCGACAGCGAGACACCCTGCAGCACCCGACGCCGGCGCCGCCGCAGTCCGTAATGGACCTCGAGATCGGCGACTTCCAGGACCGGCCGGCCGTCAGCGGACACCGTCCAGCTCCTTCCGCTGCTCGCCGCCGCCGCCGGCGCCGGTGTCGGTGTCGGTGTCGGCCAGGTAGCGGTCCAGGCCGTACTGCTCGTGTTCGGCGATCAGCAGGCGGGTGTACTCGTGGCGCGGGTGGTAGAGCACGTCCGCGGTCGCCCCGTGCTCGACGACCTCGCCCGCGCGCATCACCAGCACCTCGTCGCAGACCTGCGCGACGACGGCGAGGTCGTGGGACACGACGACGAGCGCGAGGCCGCGGCGCTCCCGCAGGTCGGCGAGCAGGTCGAGGATCTCGGCCTGCACGGTCACGTCCAGGGCGGTGGTCGCCTCGTCGGCGATGAGCACCTGCGGGTCGGCGGCGATCGCGGTGGCGATGAGGACGCGCTGGAGCATCCCGCCGGACAGCTCGTAGGTGTACTGGTCGTAGACGAGCTCGGGGTCGCGCAGGTGCACCGCGGTCAGCAGCTCGAGCGCGCGGCGACGCGCGTCGCGCCGCCGCAGCCCGGACTTGACCTGGATGACCTCCGCGATCTGCACTCCCACCTTGAGGGACGGGTTGAGGTAGGAGGCGGGGTCCTGGAACACCGCGCTGATCGTCGATCCGCGCAGGTCCGTCCACTGCGGGGTCGTCAGCCGGGCGATGTCGCGCCCGGCGATCTCGATCGACCCACCGGCCACGGCGAAGTGCGCCGGCAGGATGCCGAGGATCGCGCGGCAGGTCAGCGTCTTGCCGCTGCCCGACTCCCCCACGATGCCGACGGCCCGGCCGGGCCTGAGTTCGAACGAGACGCCGTGCACGATCTCGCGGTCGTTGACGTCGTCGCGGATCCGCACGTCGCGGACCGCCAGCACGGCGGCCTGGGCGGCCGGCGGATCCCCCGAGCCCACGGCCGGTGGGTCCACGGCAGGCACGTCCACTGCGGGCGAGTGCGCGGCGGGAGGGTCCGCCGGACGCGCCGCGGGCACCGTGGCGGTGACCGTGGCATTGGAACGGGTTCTCGTCATGGGGCGACGCCTCCGGCGGGAATCGGTTCGGCTGGGTCGAGGCGGCGGGCGCGCGCCCGGCGGCTGTGCAGCAGCGCGCGGCCCGCCTCCCCGGACACGTCACGGATCGCGTCGGCCAGCAGGTTGCTGCCCCACACCGTCGCCATGATCAGCAGGGCGGGGACAGCCGGGGCCCACGGCTGGTAGGACAGGTAGCCGAGGTCGGAGGCGAGCAGGCCACCCCAGGTCGGCGCCGGCGGCTGCACCCCGATGCCGAGGAAACTCAGGCTGGAGACGACGACGAAGCCGACGCCGATCGTCTGGGCCAGCGCCACCGCGACGGGCGGCAGCACCTTCCCCCACACGTGCCGGCGCGCGATCCAGCCGATCGACGCGCCGGAGATCAGCGCCGCCTCGACGTACTGCGAGCGGGCGACCGCCAGCGTCGCCGCCCGCGCGACCCGGTAGAACAGCGGGGAGACGAGCACGCCGACGGTGAACATCGCCTGCGGAATCCCGTTGCCGAGCAGCGCGGTGACGGCCACGGCGTAGATGAGGAACGGCAGCGCGATGAGCGTGTCGGCGATCCGCAGCGTGAGCCACTCGAACACCCGGCCGAAGTACACCGACAGGATGCCCGGGACGACGCCGACGGTCAGCGCGATCAGCGCGACCTCGACTGAGCCGAGCACGCTGGTGCGTGACCCGGCGAGCAGCCGGCTGAAGACGTCCCGGCCGAGGTAGTCCGTCCCGAGCCAGTGCTCCCAGGAGGGGCCGGTCAGGGTCAGTGCACTCGTCCCCAGCGGGTTGTGGGGAGCCAGGGTCGGGCCGAGGATCGCCAGCAGGACGATCAGGGACAGAATGCCGACGGCGAGCCGGCCGGTCGGCAGCGCCAGGACGCGACGGACCATGTCACACCCCCCGCTGCGAGGCCGGGGTGACCCGGCCCAGGACGATGTTGACGATCAGGTTGAAGGTGACGACCAGCACGATCGAGACGACGAGCACGCCCTGGACCGCCGGTACGTCCCCGGCCTGTGCGGAGTCGTTGGCGAACCGGCCGAAGCCCTGCAGCCCGAAGATCCACTCGGTGACCACGGAGCCGCCGATGAGCGTGGGGAACCGCCAGCCCAGCACGCTCAGGGCCGGCCCCACCCCGTTGCGCAGCACGTGCCGGAAGAAGATCCGCCGCGGGCTGAGCCCGCGCACGATCGCGCCGGTCACGTAGTTCTCCTGATAGGACGCGATGAGACCGGAGCGCAACTGGCGGGCGACGTCGGCCATCGGGTCGAGGCTGAGCGCCAGCGCCGGCAGCAGGATGTGGGTGAACCACGGCCACGTCCCCACGCTCGCCGGCACGTAGCCCGCGGCCGGCAGCCAGCCGAGCCCGACGGCGAAGACGGTCACCAGGACGATGCCGACCACGAAGGGCGGCATCACCGAGAAGACCGTCAGGAAGCCCGTGATCGCCCGGTCGATCCAGGTCGTGCGGCGCACCGCCGCCAGGGTGCCGAGCCCGAAGCCGAAGACCACGCCGATGATCAGTGCCAGCGTCACCACCGACAGGCTGATGGCCAGGCCGTTGCTGATCAGCTCGGCGATGTTCGTGCCGTTGGACCAGCTCGCGCCGAGCTGGCCGTGCAGGATGTCGGTGAACCAGCTCCAGTACTGGGCGAGGAACGGGCGGTCCAGGCCCCACTGGTGCTCGATGCGGGCGACCGCGTCCGGGGTGGCGCTCTCCCCGAGCTGGATGCTGGCGGGGCTCAGGCCGCTGAGCGCCCGCAGGGCGAAGGTCAGGAAGGTCGCCACCAGGAAGACCGGGACGAAGATCGCGACCGAGCGGGCGAGGGTGACCAGGACGCGGCCGGCGGCCCGCCGCGCCCTGGCGGCGGCGAGCGCGACGCCCGGGTCGGCAACGGCCGCGTGGTCAGCCGTGCTCACCGCCATGGGTTGCCTCCTCTCTTCAGGCCTGATGGGCGTGCGTGGATGATCGGCGAGATGCGTGGATCGGCGAGATCAGTTGCCGATGGTCACGCCGGTCCAGTCGATGTGGGCCGGGTTGGCGGGCAGCGCGGAGATCGCCTTGTTCTTGACGAACAGGTTCGGGCTGGAGTAGGTGAAGACGAGCGCCTTGCTCTGCAGGCCCACGCGGGTGGCCGCCTGCAGGATCTGCGGGTAGTCCGGCGCGTCCAGCGGCGTCTGGCGGACCTTGGCGATCGCGGCCTCGAAGCCGTCCGGCTCGTAGGGCGAGCTGAGGTTCAACGGGCCGTCCGGCCCGAAGTGCGCCGTGAGCGTCTGAGCGGCCGAGTCACGCCCGGTCGTGCCGTACAGCGAGAGCGTCAGATCCTTGGCGAAGAAGGGCGTCGCCCAGTTCTTGTTGATCTTGATGGTGATGGTGATCCCGACCGCCGCGAGCTGCGACTGCACGATCTCCGCCGCCGGGTCCTCCTTCGAGATGACCAGGTCCAGCTTGATCTGGCCCGGCTTGAAGCCGGCCTGCTCGAGCAGCTGCTTCGCCTTCGCCGGGTCGTAGGGGTACAGGTTCGCCGACTTCTCGTCGTAGGCGATGTACCCGGGCGGGAAGGGCTGGTTGGTCGGCTTGCCGTACCCGAAGGTGAGCTTGTCGACGAACTCCTGCCGGTTGGTGGCGTAGCGAACCGCGTCGACGACCTTGGGGTTGTTGAACGGCTCCTTGTTGATGTTCAGGCTGATGTTCGAGGCGTTGAAGCCCGGCTGCACGAAGACGTCGAGGCCGGCCGCCTTGGCGGCCTTCGCCTGGCTCGGGGCGAGGTCGGCGAAGTTGTAGACGCCCGTCTGCAGGCCGGAGACGACCGTCGACACGTCGGGCGCCGAAACCAGCTCCACGTTGTCGATGTGGATGTTCTTGGCGTCCCAGTAGTTCGGGTTCTTCTTCAGCAGGACCTTCGTGCCCGGAATCAACTGCGTGACGACGAACGGTCCGGCGCCGACCGGATTCTGGTCGAGCTTCGCCGGATCCGCCGCGGCTTTGGGACTCGCGATCTGCAGCACGCGCTCACCGAGCAGCAGCGGGATCTGGTGATCGACCTGGGTGAGGTGGACGACCACGTCCAGGTCGCCGCTGGTGGTGACCGACTTGATCGAGGTGAGGTCGCCGAACAGCGCCGAGTTCTTCTGCGACTTGGCCCGGTCGATGGCGTTCTTGACCGCCGCGGCATTCACCGGAGTGCCGTCGCTGAAGGTCAGCTTCGGGCGCAGGTGGAACGTGATCTCGTCGCCGGCGCTGTTGTAGGTCCAGCTCTGCGCCAGATCCGGGACCGCGTCGCCCTTCGCGTCCGTCCTCGTCAGCGCGGCATACGGCAGAGCGAGGATGCGGAACTGGGCACCGCTGCCCCCGACCACCGGATCCCAGTGCGCCGGGAAGAAGGAGGAGGCCCACTTCAGGGTGGCAGTCTTGCCGCCTCCGCCGCCGCCGCCGNCGGCGGCGGCGGCACCGGCACCGGAACCGGAACCGCAGGCGCTGAGAACGAGGGCCGCGAGGGCCAGCAGGGCCCCGAGGACGGCGCCGCGTCTCGTACGGCGGGCGGATGGCAGGTGTCGCTCGGAGGTCATCGTCTTCTTTCTCTGTTCGGGTTCGTGCTGTGTTCGGATTTCGACGGGAATGTGCGGCGGCTCAGGAGACGAGCGCCGGAGGCGCACTGTCGGCCTCCACCTCGCCGGCGACCTCCACCTCGCCGGCGGACTGCGCGTCGCCGGCGGACTGCGCGTCGCCGGCGGACTGCGCCTGGCGGCGGGCCGCCGTGTATCTGTTCTCCGGAATCGGCAGGCCGAGATTGCCGCGCAGGGTGGTCGACTCGTATTCGCTGCGCACGACGCCCCGCTCACGCAGGATCGGCAGGACCTGGTCGGTGAAGCGCGCGAACTCGCTCGGCGCGTTCACGGTGATGTTGACGCCGTCGAAGCCGCCGGCGGTGAACCACCGCTCGATCTCGTTCGCGACGGTCAGGGGCGAGCCGACGAACGGCGAGCGGCGCGCCCGCAACTGGTGCTCGACCACCTGGCGAAGCGTCAGGCTATTGTCCCGCGCCAGCTTCGTGATCGCCTCCGCGTGGGTGCGGAAGCTGCGCTCGGCGACATCTCCGACCTCGGGGAACGGCGCGTCCAGGTCGTACTGCGAGAAGTCGTGCCAGCCGAAGGGCCGGCCGAGCTCGGCCAGGGCCCGGTCGAAGCTTCCCTCGCCGAGGATCGCGTCCTCCTTGGCGCGGGCCTGCTCATCGGTGTCGGCGATGATCGGGGAAATCCCCGGAACGATGAGCAGGTTCTCCGGGTCGCGGCCCTTGGCGGCCGCCCGAGCCCGCAGCTCGGTCCGGAATGCCTGCGCCTGCTCGAGCGTCTGCGAGTGCGTGAAGATTGCGTCGGCGATAGTCGCGCCGAGATCACGGCCCTCCTCCGAGTCGCCCGCCTGGAAGATGACCGGCTGACCCTGGGGAGTGCGCTCCAGGTTCAGTGGTCCGACCACGGAGAAGTATTCGCCGGCGTGATTGAGCGCATGCTGACGGCTACGATCGAAGAACACTCCCCGCTCTTTGTCGCGGGGGAAGGCGTCTGCCTCGTAGGAATCCCACAGCCCCTGCGCGACTCGCACGTGTTCGATCGCTCGTCCGTATCGGGTCGGATAGTCGAAGTGTTCGTCGCGGCTGTAGTTGCCCGCCGTTCCGGAGTCGCCACTGGTGACGACGTTCCAGCCGGCCCGGCCGCCGCTGATGTGATCGAGCGAGGCGAGGCGGCGGGCGACGTTGAAGGGCTCGTTGTAGGACGTCGTGATCGTTCCGACCAGGCCGATGTGGTGGGTGTGAACGGCGATCGCGGACAGTAGCGTCAACGGCTCGAGCCGGCTGAGGTAGTGGTTCGGCGAGTCCGCGGTGATGAACTGGCTGTCGACGATGAAGACGTGATCGAACCTTGCCGCCTCCGCCTCCTGGGCGCGGGCGATGTACCAGCGGACATCCACGCTGGCGTCGCCCGGGATCTCGGGGTTCAGCCACGTGTTGTGCTGCCCCGGACCGCCGACGCCGATGAGGACGGCGCCCAGTTTGAGCGTGCGAACAGGCATGGTGGAACCTTCCCGGTCTGGGGGCGAAGCGCGCACGACGACGGCGTCGTCCGGCGGACCGAATCCGGTTCCGGACACGGCACAATGACGCGCTGGACCACGGGACGCGCTGGACTACGGGGCGCGCCGAAGTACGCGAAAAAAGAAGGAGATAGCTACATAGCGTCGCCGGAACGGGCGACGGCTTTGGCTGCGGCGGCGCAGCGACCGATCAGGTCAGCGACAGAGTGCTGCCTGGCCACGGGCAAGATCCAGCCAACGACAACACGTGAGCATCACGGCCGTCGACTGGGTCATGGGGATGAGCATGCTGGTCCGGCGGCCGGATGTCCAACGACGCTTCGTTATGGCGATCAATCGCGTTCGGTTATGAATGTCCAGTACCCTGACCGACATGCGACGGATACTGGACATCGCCCCGCTGCGCAGCTTCGTCGCTGTCGCGGAGTGTGGCGGATTCCAGCGGGCCGCGACGTCGCTGCACCTCAGCCAGGCGGCGGTGAGCCAGCACGTGCGCCGGCTCGAGTCCGCCACCGGGCGCGTGCTCGTCGAACGCCAGGGACGCGGCTCCCGACTGACCCCCGACGGCGAGCACCTGCTCCGCCAGGCCCGCCGGATCCTCGCCATCCACGACGAGACGCTGCACGGCTTCGGCATGGAGACCGAGGAGACCGTCGTGATCGGCTCGACGGAGCATGCCGCGGCGCAACTGCTGCCCTTCCTCGCCGCGGCGCTGGAGCAGTCGTTGCCCCGCTACCGCATCCGCTTCCGCATCGACCGCGGCACCAACCTTCGCGAGGGGCTCGAGGCGGGGCGGATCGATCTGGCGCTGCTGCTCGGCCCGGCCACCGATCCCCGCGCGACCACGGTCGGCGACCTGGAGCTGACCTGGTACTCCTCGCCCCTGTGGCGACGGCCGGCGGCGACGCAGCCGATGCCCGTGGTCGCCTTCGACCATCCCTGCGCGCTGCGCACCTGCGCGTTGGAGGCCCTGTCGTCGCATGCGATCCCCGCGGTGATCGGCGCTGAGGCGATCCAGCTCGCCGGCGTCCAGGCGGCCGTGGGGGCCGGTCTCGGAGTCGCCCTGATGGCCACCCTGGGGCAGACGCCCGAGGGGCTCATCGCCCGCGACGACCTGCCGAAGCCCGCGTCCCTGCCGCTCGCCGTCTGGTCCCGGCACGGCCTGGCCTCGATCATCTCGGAGCGGGTCGCGGCGGCCCTGGGGGGGTTGCTCGCCGAGCCGGCGGCGGCCGAGACGGCCGTCGAGAGCCGCCAGCTCGCCAGGAGAGGCTGAGGCTCGCCGGTCCAGGTGAGGGGCCCGGCAGCCGCCACCCGCCCGCTCAGACGTGCGGGAGCACCTCGGCGGCGATCAGGTCGAGGTGGTCGAGGTCCGCCAGGTCGAGGACCTGCAGGTAGATCCGGCTCGCCCCGGCGCCGTCGGGGCCGAAGGTCGCGAGCCTGGCCAGGATCTCCTCGGGGGTGCCGGCGAAGCCGTTGGTGCGCAGCTCGTCGACCTCGCGGCCGATGCGCTCGGCCCGCCGGGCGAGTTCCGCGTCCGACTTCGCGCAGACGACGACGTTCGCGGTGGAGTAGACGAGGTCCGCCGGATCGCGGCCGGCCGCCGCGGCCACCTCCCGGACCCGGGCGAACCGCTGCCCGACCACCTCGGCGGGGGCGAAGGCGGCGTTGAACTCGGCCGCGTAGGTGGCGGCGAGCTGCGGGGTGCGCCGCGGCCCGGCTCCCCCGATGATGATCGGCGGCCGGGGCCGCTGTACCGGCTTCGGCAACGCCGGGCTGTCGGCGAGCTGGTAGTACCGGCCGTCGTGGGAGAACGTCTCGCCGGGCGGGGTTCCCCACAGCCCGGTGATGATCGCGAGCTGCTCGGTCAGCCGGTCGAACCGCTCCTCGACCGGGGGGAACGGGATGCCGTAGTCGGTGTGTTCCGCCTCGAACCAGCCGGCGCCGAGGCCCAGCTCCACGCGACCGCCGCTCATCGCGTCCACCTGCGCGACGGCGATGGCCAGCGGCCCGGGCAACCGGAAGGTCGCCGAGGTGACGAGCGTGCCCAGCCGGATCCGCGAGGTCTCGCGGGCCAGGGCCGCCAGCGTCACCCAGGAGTCCGAGGGCCCCGGCGACGGATCGCCCGGCCCCATCCGCAGGTAGTGGTCGGAACGGAAGAATCCGTCGAAGCCGGCGTCCTCGGCCGCCCTCGCCACGGCGAGCTGCTGCTCGTAGGAGGCGCCCTGTTGGGGCTCGATGAAGATGCGCAGGTCCATTCGTCCACCCTGGCAAACGGGCGCCCGACCCGCGCGACGGCCCCCGGCCGGGAGGTGGGGTCGGACCCGGGCGGGCGGCCCGACGGTCGGTAGGGTGATCGTCCAGGTCTTCCGGGAGGCGGTGGGGCCGGGAGGGGCATGACCCGCGACTGGACGCGACGAGGGCGACGGCGAGGAGGTGGCGCGGTGGCGGTCCCGGACGACCAGGACGACGAGCGAGAACTGATCATGGACGCCGCGTACCGGTGCCTGCTCGCGAGCGGCGGGGTCTCCGTGTCGATCACCGACATCCTGCACGCGGCGGGCCTGTCGACCCGCGCCTTCTACCGCCACTTCGCGTCCAAGGACAGCCTGCTGCTGGCGCTGTTCCGCCGCGACTGCGAGCGCGTCACCGCCGAGCTGACCGCGTCGATCGCCACGGCCACGACCGCCCGCGAGGCGTTGCGCCGCTGGATCGACGGCGTGCTGCACCTGATGTCCGCGGAACCCCGCCGGCGCCGCGCGCTGATCCTGAGCTCCGAGGAGACCCGCCGGGCCCGCGGTTTCGCCGCGGAGCGGGAACGGTTCCAGACCGACCAGGAGGCGGCCCTCGCGGCGATCCTGCGCCGGGGCGTCGAGGACGGCTCCTTTCCCTGGGCGGATGCGCGGGCCGACGCCGAGCAGATCCAGGCGGTGCTCGGCCGGGCCCTGGACCGCCAGCTCCTGTGCCCGCCGGTCGAGCGCCCCACCGAGACGGCGGACCGGGTCGCCGACTTCGTCTTCCGCGCCCTCGGCGCGTCCACCGGTCGGCCCGCCACCGGCGTGAGCTGAGCCCGCCACCACCCACGGCTCCCGTGCGACGGACTCCGTCCCGGGTTCGGCACCCGGTTGACAGCCGGGCCGACGGGAACAACTCTCCGAAAAAGACGTTTTCATTTGGATAGCCCCGGGCACGGCCACCAGCCGGGACGCGGCGGGCCCGGCGGATCATCCGGCGGGCGGGTCTCGTCGGGACTCGGGAACGCACATCGAGAGGGAGGTGCAGCCGCCGATGACGACAGTTCCCCTGCGGATCCTGCATCCGCGACACGGCATCCACGAACCGACCAGCGGCACGCCCGCCCGCGTGGCCGGCTCGGTCCGCCGCACCACCACGATCGACATGCTGCGCCCCGAGGGGTTCGGCGGCCCGCTGCACCTCGTCGCGCGGGGCCGCGACCTGCGCACCGCCGACGCCCGACCGGGCAGCGACGGCGCGGGCGGCACTGCCGCGGGCGCCGAGGTGCTGGGTGAGGCGATGGTGCACGCCGTGGTGGACTTCACCGCCGGGCGGGAGCTACGGCAGATCACCAGCGACCCGGCGCGCCCGGCGCTGGCCGGGCTGATCGGATACTCGGTCGCCGCGGGCTTCCGCGCCCGGCTCGACGAGGCCGACCCGGCCGTGGCCGCCGAGGAGGACCTGCTCTACCTGCTGCTGGACGACCTGCCCGGCGCGGCGCTCGTCTCCGGCCACGCCTACAGCGCGGCCGCGCAGGACGCGCGGGAGACCGGCACCCCGGCGATCCCGCCGATGCGCCAGGGCGACTACCGGTACGTCACGGACCTGTGCGCGGGTTTCGCCACGGGCGGGACGATCATGAACGAGGTCGAGGCGTTCGGCCGCTCACCCGTAGTGACCGGTCCGGTCGCCCCGTCGCTCGAACGCCCCGGTGACCCGCTGGCCTGGCACGACACGCCGCCGCTGCCCCCGCGCGGCATGCGCCGGGCGCGCCGGGTCGACGTCCGTCTCGACGGCTCCGCCGCCCGCGCCCACGTGGACGCCCTGTTCCGGGACTCCTACGTCCTGCCCGAGGGCGTGGCGACCGTCATCCACGAGTACACCGTGACCGCCGAGGTCGACACGGCCACGTCGACGTTCCTGAGCTGCGAGGCCACGCCCCGCGCGCTGCCGTTCGTCGAGTGCCCGGCCGCCGCCGCGAGCGCCACCCGGCTCGCCGGGATGCCGCTGGCCGGGCTGCGCCCGTTCGTACGCCGGACCTTCCTCGGGACGTCGACCTGCACCCATCTCAACGACACGCTGCGCGTGCTGGAGGACGTCCAGGCGCTGCTCGGCCCGCTGCGGGCCGGCTGAACGCGTTGGCCTCGACGAAAGACGGAGAAGGATTGATGAGCGACAACGTGATGTACGACTCGCCCACGTCCCACCAGCGGCTGTGGCGCCCTCAGCAAGATTGGTCTGCTGTCTCCGGGGCCTGGTCGTCCCTCGGTCGGAGGGTCAGCCGATGACGGCACGGGCCCGCAGGTCCTTGATCTCCTCGTCGCCGTAGCCGAGCTCGCGCAGGATGGCCTCGGTGTGCTCGCCTGCCAGGCAGCCGCCCGGGCTGCGGGTGGCCGACCGGGAAAAGCGCACCGGTGGGCCCATACGCAGGTGGTCGTCGAAGATGGGGCTCACGGCCGGCGAGGCGTACTCGGCGGCGAGCGCCGGGTCGGTCTGCAGCTGCAGCTCCGCGTCCATCTCGGTGACCTCGACGCAGCCCACGTCGGCGGCAGTCAGCCGCTGTTCCCACTCGGCGGCGGGGCGGGTGGCGAAGATCCGGCCGAGTTCGACGGCCAGCTCGTGATCGTGCTCGGCGCGGGCGGCGGCCGTGGCGAACCGAGGGTCAGCGGCAAGGGGGTCGACGGCAAGGGGGTCGGCGGCCAGCTCTACGGCCGGATCCGCCGCGAGGGTGGCGACGAGCGCCGCCCACTCCCGCGGTGTGGGCGAGGCGAGGAACACCCAGCCCCGCGCGGCCGGGTACATCCGGTAGAGCGCGGTCAGGCCGTGACCACCCTCGTCGACGACGGGCCGCGCCGGCCGGCCCGCGTACTCGACGACCTGCTCCAGCAGCGCGTGCATGCCCGTCGCGATCATGGTGACGGTCATCGGGCCGAGGGGGTGGCCACGGGTGCGGGCCAACAGGCCGAGCGAGATCGCCGAGGCCACGCCGAGCGCGGCGAGCCCGTCGGCCTGCAAGCTGGTCACCGCCGCGGCCGACCTGATCCGCACGGAGGCGGACTTGATCTCCGCGAGCGAGGTGGCGTTCGCCGCGCTCGGCGCCTCGGTCAGCGCGATTCCGGTGGCCGCGCCGATCGACGGCGCGTAGGCGGGCCTGTCCCCGCAGGGGCCGTCGGTGCCGTATCCCGGCGCGTTGACGTAGATCAGGTCCGGGTTGACCGCCCGCAGCGTGGCCGCGTCGACGCCGGCCCGCGCGGCGGCGCCGGCGCGGAACGCCTGCAGCACCACGTCGCTGCGGCGGGCCAGCTCGTGCACGATGCACCGGCCCTCGTCGGTGCCGAGATCGAGGGCGATGCTCTCCTTGCCCTGCATGACCCGCACCGCGCCGAGCTCCGGGAAGGGCAGGATCCGGCGGATGGTGTCGCCCGCCAGCGTCTCGACCTTGATCACGCGGGCGCCGAGGTCGGCCAGCATGGTCGTGCCGAACGGGGCCGCGAACATCAGCCCGAACTCCAGGATGGTGACGCCGGCCAGCGGCGGACCGACCGGCGCCGACACGGCGGGATCGGCAGCCGGGACGGCCGCAGGCGGGTCAGCGGCAGGCGGGCCGGCGGAGCGGGCGGCGGCCTCGGCGCGCAGGTCGGCGCCGTGCTCGTCCAGCCGGGGGGCGGGGCGCGGCGGCGTCAGCGGGGCGCCGTCGACGTGCACGAGGGTGGTGGGGCGGCGGACCGGGCCGTGCTCGGCGGTGTCGAGGACGACGACGCGGCCGTCATGACGGATCTGCGGATGGTCCAGCACGCCCGAGCCGACGGTGAACACCTCGGCGTTGATGTCCGGGTTGGTCGCGAAGACCTGCTGCCAATCCGCGAGGGTGCGCTCCCCGACCTTGCGGATCATGATCTCCCAGAGCTCGGTGCGTAACTCCTGGGTCTCCAGGACGGGTAGTCCCGCCCACTTCGGGTCGGCGAGCAGCGGCGTGAGGCCGAACTCCGCCAGCATCGCCGCGAACAGGCGGGGCTCGACCTGGGCGAACTGCAACCAGTGACCGTCCCTGGTGGGCGCCACGAGCAGCGGGTAGACCAGCGCGCTGACCGGGTCGCCCGCCGGGGTGGTGGCATCGACGGTCCGGTAGGCGTCGGGAAAGCGCACCGCGACGAGGTGCTCGAACCAGCTCCAGGTGTCGATCATGCTGACGCCGCGGACCAGGTCGGCCTCCACGTGCTGGCCGCGCCCGCTCGACTCCCGCTCGACCAGCGCGGCCACGATCCCCTGCACGGCGGTGTGGGCGGCGCCCCAGGTGGCGAAGGCGACCGAGCTGTATGCCGGGCCGGGCCGGGAGACCAGCCGCCGCTTGGCGTGGAACATGCCGAGCTTGGCCATGACCAGGGCCTCGTAGCCCTTCAGGTCCGCCCAGGGTCCGGCCGAACCCCAGCCCGTGATCGCCACGCTGACCAGGCGCGGACTGTGCCGGGCGAGGTCGTCGGGGCCGAGGCCGAGGCGGCGGGCGGTCCTTGGGCGCAGCGTGGTCACCACGACGTCGGCACCGGCGAGCAGCCCGTCGAGCACGTCCCGGTCGGCCGGATGGTGCAGGTCCACGACGACGCTGCGCCGGCCGCCGCCGACAGCCGGCCAGGCCGGCGAGCGGCGCAGCGGGCTGCCCCCCGGCGGCTCGACCCCGACGACGTCGGCGCCGGCGTCGGCCAGGAACTGCGTCGCCAGCGCCCCCGGCATCGTCGTCGACAGGTCGATCACCCGCAGTCCGGCGAGCGGCGGACTCGACACGGGCACCGGGCCGTTCGGTCCCGGCCCGGAAAGGGAGGCAGTGCTCATGTCGACTCCAGACGCAGCCGCGGATCCGGGGAGGATTACCTAGAACACGTAGTTCTACATGTTAGGTAGATCACAGCAAGTGTCAAGAATCGAGATCGGCGGCCGGCGGCACCATGACTGTTGTCATGCGGGAGCGGTGACGGTCATGACTGGGACCGTCGGCGCGCGGCGGGGATCCTTGATCCATGACGAGGAACCCACCGCCGCCTGGCGCGCCGCCACACAGCGTGCATCTCGCCGGCCTACGCAAGCGGTACGGCGGCGTGCGGGCCGTCGACGGCGTCGATCTGGTCGTGGCCCCGGGCGAGGTGGTCGCCCTGCTGGGCCCGAACGGCGCCGGCAAGTCGACGACGATCGACATGCTGCTGGGCCTGACCCGCCCCGACTCCGGCGAGGTCCGGCTGTTCGGCCGCTCCCCCCGCCAGGCGTGCACCGCCGGGCTGGTCGGCGCGATGCTGCAGAACGGCGGGCTGCTGCCGGAGATCACCGTGGGGAAGATGCTGGCGGCCGTGCGCGCCCTGTACCCCCGCGCGCTGCCGACCCGGGAGGTGCTGGCCCGCGCCGGGGTCGGCGATCTCGCCGACACCCGCACCGACCGGCTCTCCGGCGGGCAGCGCCAGCGGGTCCGCTTCGCCCTGGCCCTGCTCCCCGACCCCGACCTGATCGTCCTCGACGAGCCGACGGCCGCGATGGACGTGGCGAGCCGCCGGGCGTTCTGGGCATCGATGCGGGCCTGGGCGGCCGGCGGGCGGACCGTGCTGTTCGCCACCCATTACCTGGAGGAGGCCGACGCCTTCGCCGACCGGATCGTCCTGCTGCGCCGCGGCCGGGTCATCGCCGACGGCCCGACCACGGAGGTCAAGGCGCTCGTCGGCGNCCGGACGATCCGGGCCACGCTGCGCGGGTTGGACGCGGCCGGGCTCGCCGGGCTCGGCCGGCTGCCGGGGGTGGCCCGGGTCGAGGGCCGCGGCGACGCGGTCACGCTCACCTGCCCCGACAGCGACGCGGCCCTGCGTGCGCTGCTCGCCGCCCACCCGGCCGCCGAGGACATCGAGGTCGTCGGCGCCGGCCTGGAAGACGCCTTCGTGGCGCTGACCACCGACGACGCCACCGACCCCAGCGCCCGACAGGAGATCACCCGGTGACCGGCAACCCCGCAACCGCCTCCACCACGGCGGGCAGCCCCATGGCGGCAGACCCCACGGCCGCCACCACCACCACGGCCGCCACCTTCGCCGGCCCCCTGACCGGCGGCACCCGGGCCGGCGGCAACGGCACCGCGGACGCGGTGCTGACCTACGTCCGCTACGTCCGATCCGAGATCACCCGGGTCTGGCGCAACACCCGACTGCTGATCTTCACCCTGCTTCTGCCGATCATCCTGTTCGGCGCGTTCAGTGCCGGGAGCGAGGGCGACCGCCTCGGCGACCTCGACGTCGCCCCCTACATCATGATCAGCATGGCGTCGTTCGGGGCGATGAACGCCGTCCTCGGCAGCGCCGGGCGGATCGCGACCGAGCGGTCCATCGGCTGGAACCGGCAGCTACGGCTGACCGCCCTGACCGGGCCGCAGTACGTGCTGGCCAAGGCGACCACCGGCTTCACCCTGGCCGTGCTGCCGATCGTCGCGGTGTTCGTGGCCGGCGACGCGATGCGCGGCGTCCGGCTGTCGGCCGGGACGTACCTCGGCGCGGGCGCGTCGATCCTGCTCGGCCTGGTGCCGCTCGCGGCGTTCGCGATCTGGCTCGGCTACCTCGTGCGCCCCGAGAACATGCAGGCGATCACCGGTGGGGTGTTCAGCCTGCTGGCGCTGGCCGGCGGGATCTGGGTGCCCGTGGAGAACTTCCCGGGCTGGCTCGCCGACGTCGTGAAGCTGCTGCCCATGTACTGGTCGGCGCAGGCCGGGCGGGCGGTGCTCGCCGGCGGCTGGATCGGCGGGCGCGGCCTGGTGACCCTGGCGGTGTGGACCGTCGTGCTCGGCGCGGCCGCCGGCCGGGCCTATCTGCGAGACCAGCTCCGCACCTGACCGACGCGCACCTAGGAGAGGCAGTACTCACTCTCCTCCATTTTTAATCTATAGCACACTGGGGGGCTTGCGGCAAGACCCGGGTCGTGCCGCAGAATCGCTGGCCGAGGCCAGAAGCTGCGGCCAGAAGCTGCGGAAGAGGAGAGTCGCGGAATGCGGGTGTTGTCGTCGACGACGAGGTCGCGCGGGGTCACGAGCCCCAGATCGGACCTGATGCCGTGAACCCCCTGGCCACCAGCGCGTTCGACCTTCCCGACCACCTCGGTCCCAAGGCCGACCCGAAGCTGATCGCCGGCGACGAGCGGCACTTCGCGGCCATCGCGGAAAGCCTTGAGCAGTCGATCGCCGACCTGTCCGGCCGCCTCGACGCCGAGCGGATGGCACCCGGCGGCATCGGCCAGGCGGCGATGGACCGGGACCTGGAGATCCACCGGCTGAGCGCTCGGCTGCGCACCCTGCGGCGGTTCGGGTTGGACCTGTGCCTCGGCCACATCGTCCGTGTGGACGACCCCGAGCCCCTGTATATCGGACGACTCGGCCTCACGGACAGCGCGGGTCGTCGGCTGCTGCTCGACTGGCGTTCCCCCGCGGCGGAGCCGTTCTTCGGCGCGACCCACGCCAACCCGATGGGTCTGGCCAGCCGCCGCAGGTATCGCTGGACCCGCGGTCTGATCAGCGACTACTGGGACGAGGTGTTCAGCACCCAGGCCATCGCTGCGCGAGTGGCCCGGGGCCCCGCGTCGGACGGGTTCGACGGGCGCGCCGCGCTCGACGACCAGTCCGCCTTCATCGCCAGCCTGGGCGGCCACCGCTCGCCCCGGATGCGCGACGTGCTCGGCACCATCCAGGCCGATCAGGACGCCATCATCCGCGCGGGATCCGACGGCGCTCTCGTCGTCGACGGCGGTCCGGGGACGGGGAAGACCGTCGTCGCGCTGCACCGCTCCGCCTACCTGCTCTACTCCGATCCTCGGCTCGGTCACCGCCGGGGCGGCGTGCTGTTCGTCGGTCCGCACCGGCCCTACCTGGCCTACGTCGCCGACGTCCTGCCCGGCCTCGGCGAGGAGGGCGTGCAGACCTGCACCCTGCGGGATCTCGTCGCCGAGGGAGCCGTGGCGGAGATCGAGACCGACCCGGACGTGGCCGCGCTGAAGTCGTCCGCGAGCCTGGTGAAGGCGATCGAGACGGCCGTCCGGTTCTACGAGGAGCCGCCCACCACGCCGCTGACGGTCACGACCCACTGGTCCGACCTCCAGCTGAGCGCCGACGACTGGGCTGAGGCGTTCGACGTACCGACGCCCGGTACCGCACACAACGAAGCGCGCCAGGAGGTCTGGGCGGAGCTTCTCACGATCCTGCTGGACTCCCACGAGGCCGCTCACGGCAACGACGTCCCGGCCGACCAGCTCCGCAGGTCGCTGCTGCAGAACAGGCAGCTGCGGGCGGCCTTCAACCGGGCGTGGCCGCTGCTCGACGCGGCCGACCTCGTCGCGGACCTGTGGTCGGTGCCCGCCTACCTGCACAGATGCGCTCCCTGGCTCAGCCGCGGCGAGGTGCGGCAGCTACAGCGCGGCGACGCCCGCGCCTGGACGGTGTCCGACCTGCCGCTGCTGGACGCGGCGCGGCAGCGGCTCGGCGACCCGGCGGCGGCGCGGCACAAGCGTCAGCGGGACGCCGCCGTCGCCGCCGAACGTGAACAGAAGGCCAGGGTCGTCGACAACCTGCGCGAGGCCGACGACGAGTACGGCATGGGCCTGGTGACGATGCTGCGGGGAGAGGACTTCCACGACGTCCTGGTCGACGAATCCGCACTGGCCAGCGCCGACCCGGACCTGCTCGCCGGCCCGTTCGCGCACGTCGTCGTGGACGAGGCCCAGGAACTGACCGACGCGCAGTGGCAGATGCTGCTGCTGCGCTGCCCGTCGCGGAGCTTCACCATCGTCGGGGACCGGGCCCAGGCCAGGCACGGGTTCACCGAGTCGTGGCAGGAGCGGCTCAAGCGGATCGGGCTCGACCGGATCACGCTGGCCCCCCTGAGCATCAACTACCGGACGCCGGCGGAGGTCATGGCGCAGGCCGAGCCGGTCATCCGGGCCGCGCTCCCGGATGCCAACGTGCCGACCTCCATCCGCAGCAGCGGCGTCCCCGTCGTGTACGGATCCGTCGCCGAGCTGGGCTCGATCCTCGACACCTGGCTCGCCGCGCAGGCCGACGGGATCGCCTGCGTCATCAGCGTCGGCGACGACGGTGCGGCGATCCCGGCGACGCCCCGCGTCCGGTCACTGACCCCAGAGCTGTCGAAGGGGCTCGAGTTCGACCTGGTCATCCTCGTCGACCCGGAGGCGTTCGGCGACGGCATCGAAGGAGCGGTCGACCGCTACGTCGCGATGACCCGGGCGACCCAGCAACTCGTCATCCTCCGGCGGACCGAGCAGCCTGAGCGGACCGAACAGGCCAAGCAGCCTGAGCGGACCGTGCGGGCCGTGGGGACCGGGACCGGGCGGGTCGGGGGGTGAGGACGACGGCCGGGTTGTCCGGCTCGGCCGCGGGCCGGGCGGCCACGGCTGGGGCGCTGCGCCGCTGGCTGTTGCAGCCGGCGCTGCCACAGCCGGGGCCGCCGGATCAGCGGGGCCGCATCGGCATGGACCCCTGGCGCTGGCGCCGGGTCGCCGGCGTGTTCCTGATCTATCTCGGCTACGCCGTCTCGGACATGTTCGCCCTGCACGACGGCGCCGGCATCATCGTGATCGGTTTCGCCGTGCTCGCCGCGTTCAGCCTGCTCTACCTGTGGGTGGTCCCGCTGGTCGCCTTCCGCGGCCGGCGGGAACTGCGGGTGCCGGTGCTGGCCGCCATGACGGCCTGCATCATCGTGTATCTGCCGGTCGTCGGCGGCGGTGGTCTGGTGATGACGGCCTACCTGGCCGTCGCCCTGGTCCTGCTGCTGCGCCCGGTCGTGTCCCTTCCGCTGGTCCTCGTGATCGCGACCGTGGACACCTGGCTGCCCGAGCACATCGCGTGGTGGCAGACGCGCGGCGCGCTGTGGTCGCTGTCCGGACCGGTGCTGTTCGCCGCGCTGATCGTGTTCGGGGTCCGGGCCGGCGCGCGGAACCAGGTCGAGCTGTCCCGCGCCCATCGGGAGATCGAACGGCTGGCCAAGGAACAGGAGCGGCTGCGGATCGCCCGCGACCTGCACGACCTGCTCGGCCACGCACTCACCACGATCACGGTGAAGGCGGAGCTCGCCTCAAAGCTCGCGGCCCGGGACCCGGCGCGCGCAGCCGGCGAAATGGCCGAGGTCGCCGCGCTCGGCCGGCAGGGCCTGGCCGACGTGCGGGCCACCGTCGCCGGCTACCGGGAGGTGAGCCTGGTCACCGAGCTCGCCGCGGCCCGTCAGGTGCTCGCTGCGGCGGGCATCCGGGCCGAGCTGCCCGCGTCCGTCGACGAGGTGCCCGGGGGCCTGCGGGAGCTGTTCGGTTGGGTGGTGCGCGAGGGCGTGACCAACGCGGTGCGCCACAGCGGCGCGCAGCACCTGCGCGTCACCGTCGACGACCGCAGCATCGAGGTGGTCGACGACGGCATCGGCCCCGCCGACGCCGCAGGCCATGGCGACGCGGCGATTTCTGCCGTCGGCGCGGGCCCTGGCGTCGGCGCAGGTCCTGGCGGGGGCGCGGGCCTCGCGGGGCTCTCCGAGCGGGTCGCGGCGGCGAGGGGCCGGCTCGAAACCGGGCCCGCGACCGCGACCGACCTCGCGTCCGGGGCGATCGGCCCCACGCCCGGCTTCCGGCTGCGGGTCGTCGTCGCGCCACCGGCCCCCGCGGCTCCCCCGAACCTCCAGGTCACGCAGGCGATCGGCGGCCCTACGGACCCGACGGCGACGGCACGCCGATGATCAGGGTGCTGCTGGCCGACGACCAGCATCTCGTCCGCGGCGCGCTCGCCGCGCTGCTCTCCCTGGAGGACGACATCGAGGTCGTCGGCCAGGTCGGCCGCGGCGACGAGGTGGTCGCCGAGGTCGGCGCGCTGCGCCCGGACGTCGTGCTGATGGACGTCGAGATGCCCGGCATCGACGGCCTGGCCGCCGCGGCGGCGGTGCGCGCCACCGCGCCGGCGACCCAGGTCCTGATCGTGACCACCTTCGGCCGCACCGGCTACCTGCGCCGGGCGATGGAGGCCGGCGCGCTCGGCTTCGTCGTCAAGGACGCGCCCGCCGAGGCCCTCGCCGCCGCGATCCGACGGGTCGCCCGCGGGGAGCGGGTCGTCGACCCGACCCTCGCCGCCGCCACCCTCGCCGGCGGGGCGAGCCCGCTCACCGGCCGGGAGCGGGACGTCCTCGTCGCGGCCCGCGACGGCGCGACCGTCGCCGACATCGCCAGGCGGCTGTTCCTCTCCGAGGGCACCGTGCGCAACTACCTGTCGTCCGTGATCGCGAAGACCGGCACCCGCAACCGGATGGAGGCCCTGCGCGCCGCCGAGGAGTCCGGCTGGCTCTAACGCCCGACTCGGGTGCAGCCGGAACGGTTCGGTTGTCGGCCGGGCGACGGATGATTGCGCTCACGACAGCGAGGGCATGATCCTCGCCTGCGGAGTGGGACCTCGATCCCACCTCGTTCGATCTGGGGTTCGATCCCGGAGAGGCTTGATCCTGGAGGGGGACGACGGCCGTGCTGCTCGCCGAGGACCTGCTGCTACTCGCGCTCGACCCGGACCGCGGGACTCCGGTGAACTCCTCCCGCCAGCCGCTGGGCGTGGCGCTGTGCGGCGCGCTCGTCGCCGAGCTGGGGCTCGCGGGGCTGGTCACGGAGGACGGTCGGCGGCTCGCGCCGATCGGTGCCCGTCCCGCGCACCCGCTGCTCGCCGACGTCCACGCGGCGCTCGGCACGGTCCGCGGGCGGCGGGCGGCCGACCAGTTCCGTCGCCTGGACGGGGCGGTCGGCGGAGTCTGGTCCCGGGTCGTCGACGGGCTCGTCGACACCGGGGTGCTCGGGCGCCGGCGTGACCGGGTCCTGGTGGTGCGGATCACTCACCACCCCGTGCTGCGCGGCGAGGTGCGCGACGAGGTCGTGAAGCGGGTGCAGGCGGCCGCGGTCGGCGACGGGCCGCTGGACCCGCGCACGGGCACCGTGCTCGCTCTGTCCGGGCCGTCCCGCCTGCTGGAGGTGGTCGCTCCGCAGCGCGCCGACCGCCGCCACGCCAAGGCCCGCATCGCCGCGGCGACCGAGCAGACGCCGGTCGCGCCGATCGTCCGGAAGGTCATCCAGGAGGCGCAACAGGCGGCGGCCGCCGCCGCGACCACCGCGGCCGTCGCCAGCACAGCGTCGAACTGATCGGGATCCGATCGGGACGGGAACTCTCCCCCGTTCGCCCTGTGCAGTACCCCACGAAGGCCACACTCCCTACGGCCGCCTCCCCTCCACCCCGCAAGAATCTCACTTAAAGTCGTCATCTAACTCCCCTGCGCAATCTCTCTTCAGGAGTGACGCCGGATGACGCATGCCCGTGGCGCAGCCGATCCCGGCGGACGCCCCCGCCGATCCCGGGCCGCCCGCCGACCCCAGGCCGCCCGTCGTTCGGGGCAGCCGCCCGCCCGGGCGGACCGCGAGCCGGCGCCGGGCGGGGCAATCGGAGTGGGCGGGACAAACCGGGCCGGCGGGCTCGTCGCACGGACCGTCGCCGCGGCCGTGCTCGCGGTGCAGGTCGTCGCCCTGCTGCTGGTCGGCACCTACGCGCGGCGCGGGCCGCGGCTGTGGGGATTCCCGTTCTTCTACTGGTACACGCTGCTGTGGCTCCTGCTCGGCGCCACCGGGATGGCCGGCTGCACGTGGCTGCTGGGCCGAGCCACTCGGCCCCCCGCCGCGGCGGGCGCCCAGGCCAATCAGGCCAATCAGGCTCGACGGGACGCCGCCGGCGGCCGGGAGGACCGGTGACGCGGGGCGGCGCCAGGCTGGCGCCGACCGGCGGTGCTCCGCTCGCCGCGCAGCCGCTTCACACCCCCTTCCACGGGGTGGAGTTCGCGGTGTTCACCGTCCTGTTCGCCGCGGTGGCCATCCTCGGGTTCGGCGCGGTCCGCTGGCGGCGCACCGAGCCCGGACCGCTGGCCAGCCTCGACGAGTGGGGGCTCGGCGGGCGCGGATTCGGCTCGTTCGTCGCCTGGTTCCTCATCGGCGGCGACATCTTCACCGCGTACACGTTCGTCGCCGTGCCCGGCGCGATGTACGCGGCGGGCGCCGTGTCCGGCTGGTTCGCCGTCGCCTACACCACCATCGTCTGGCCGATGGTCTTCGTCCTGATGCCGCGGCTGTGGACGGTGTCGCACCGGCACGGCTACGTCACCCCGGCCGACCTCGTCCGCGGCCGGTACGGCTCGCGTGCGCTGGCCCTCGCGGTCGCCGTCACCGGCATCGTCGCGACCATGCCCTACATCGCCCTGCAGCTCGTCGGCATGCAGGCGGTGCTGGAGGTGATGGGCGTCGGGACGAACAGCGGCAACCCGATCGTCCGAGACCTGCCGATCATCGTGGCGTTCGGCATCCTCGCCGTCTGCACCTACACCGCCGGGCTGCGGGCGCCGGCCCTCATCGCGTTCGCCAAGGACCTGCTCATCTACGCCGTCGTACTGGTCGCCGTCGTCGTCCTCCCGCACCGGCTCGGCGGCTTCAGCGCGATCTTCGACGCGNCCGAGCGGAAGTTCGACGCGGCGAACGCCGTCGCGGCCGGGTCGGGTCGCCCGGCGACGGCCGTGTTCATCCCCGGGCCGAAGGACTTCCTCGCCTACGGCACCCTCGCGCTCGGCTCGGCGATGGCGCTGTTCCTGTATCCGCACGCGATCACCGGCGTGCTGGCGACCCGCGGCCGGGAGGTCATCCGCCGCAACACCGCCGTCCTGCCGCTGTACTCGCTGCTGCTGGCCTTCCTCGCGCTGCTCGGCTACGTGGCGATCGCCGCCGGGGTGCACACCACGAACCCGCGGCTGGCGGTGCCGCTGCTGTTCGAGCGGGAGTTCCCGGCGTGGTTCACCGGCGTCGCGTTCGCCGCGGTCGCGATCGGCGCACTGGTTCCCGCCGCGATCATGTCGATTGCGGCGGCGAACCTGTTCACCCGCACCATCTACGTCGGGCACCTGCGGCCGGGCGCGACGGCGGCCGAGCAGACCGCCGTGTCGAAGGTCGCGTCGCTGCTGGTGAAGGCCGGGGCGCTGCTGTTCGTCCTCGATCTGGACACCCAGAACTCGATCAATCTGCAGTTGCTCGGCGGGGTCTGGATCCTGCAGACGTTCCCGGCGGTCGTCCTCGCCCTGTGGCGGCCTCGACTGCACCGGCGAGCGCTGCTCGCCGGCTGGCTGGTGGGCATGTGCTACGGCACCGCGGAGGCGTACGCGCAGCACAGCGCGGCCGCCCGCCACTTCGGCGGGTCGCTGGCGACCGTGCCGGGGCTCGGCCACGCCGGCTACATCGCGGTGACGGCGTTCGCGCTCAACCTCGCCGTCGCCCTGTTCGGCACCCTGGTGCTGCGCGCCGCCGGCGTCCCGAACGGACCCGACGAGACCGCCTCCGACTCCGACTCCGACGAACCGGCTACCAGCGAACGCGACGCGAACGAACCCGACGGGAACGCACCTGATGCCCACGCATCTGACGAGACCGTGCCCGATCAGGCCCGCCAGGCAGTGGAGGCTGACGGCCAGACGCCGTCACAGCGATGACTCGATGACCGGACCGATCGAGGCCGCATCATGCCAGCGTCCTGGCCACCGGCTCGTCTTTCCGCCGCGAACCGGCGAGCTGGCTGCGCCCCACTGACGACGTCAGGCGTACACCTCGATCGTGCAGGTGGCCACACCGCCGCGCGCGATTCGGGCGTCGCTGGCGATCGGAGGAAGCCCCAGTGTCTCGGCGAGCGCGACGTACTGCGCGTCGTGGGCGCTGAGGTTGTGATACAGCTCACGGACGCGCCGCCACAGAACCAGGGTTTCGTGCCGCACCAGCGGCAGAAGCCGATAGTCGGCGACTGCCTTCGCCGTCTCCCGCTCGGTCAGCTTGCCTCCCCGGCGCATCCCGAACAGTGCTGAAATCATCTCGTAGTCGAGCAGGCCGGGTGCCAGAAGCGACGCGACACCGGTGAGCCGGCGGCGCCCGGCAACGCCGCCCGTGCCGTGATCTGTCAGCGTTCGCACCAACGCCGAACAGTCGATGACCGCCATCTCGCCGCCCCTCAACGGCGCTTTCTGCCCTCGTCGATCGCGGCGAGGATGTCCGAGGTATCGACGTCGGACTGCGTCTCGCGGTCGAGGCGGGCCATCATGTCCGCCAGGGTCGGCGTCCGTGCCTCACGGGTGACCAGGTCGAGCAGGTAGGCCTGCAGGCTCCGCCCGCTCTGGGCGGCCTTGACCTTCAACGCCGCGAGAGTCGAATCTGGCACGTCACGAATGGTGATCGCGGTCACGACTGCATTCGTGCTGCCACGCCTGCAATATGCAGGCATGGCGCGCACGAGGTGGTCGCTACTGTCGATGTGCATGTCGGTCTGCCTCCGCAGGCGCCTGATCTCCCGGCTACCGTAGGTCCGCTGATGGTGCCCGGCCGGATCATTGTCCGGCGCGGGTCACCACACTGGCGTACAGGCTGGAGTCAGGGGCACCGCCGCACCTCGCCGGCGTCCGAGTCCTTTCCCTCCCCGCCCACCGAGAGGACCAGCCATGTCCGTGCTCGACGACGCGCGTTCCCTGTCGGACGACCTCGTGCACCTGCGACGTCGCCTGCACCGCGAGCCGGAGATCGGCCTGGATCTGCCGCGGACGCAGGATAAGGTGCTCGCCGCCCTCGACGGCCTCCCCCTGGAGGTCACCACCGGCCGCGGCGCGAGCTCGGTGACCGCCGTCCTACGCGGCACCGGCTACCAGACGGTTCCGGGGCGCGCGCCGTCGGTACTGCTACGCGGGGACATGGACGCGCTGCCGGTGCAGGAGAGCGCCGGGTTCGACCACGCCTCCACCGTCGAGGGCGTGATGCACGCCTGTGGCCACGACCTGCACACCGCCATGCTGGTCGGCGCGGCACACCTGCTCAGCGCGCGCCGTGACCGGCTGCCCGGCGACGTCGTGTTCATGTTCCAGCCCGGGGAGGAGGGCTGGGAGGGCGCCCAGCAGATGATCGATGAAGGAGTGCTCGACGCCTCCGGGCGACGGGTCTCGGCGGCCTACGGGCTGCACGTGTTCTCCGCGGCGCTGCCCCACGGCCAGTTCGGCGGCCGGACGGGCGCGATCACCTCGGCGTCGGCGATGCTGCGCGTCACCGTGCGCGGCGAGGGCGGGCACGGCTCGATGCCGCACCGCGCCCACGACCCCGTCCTCGCCACCGCCGAGATGGTCCTCGCCCTGCAGACGATGGTGACCCGTCGGTTCGACGTGTTCGACCCGGTGGTGCTGACCGTCGGCGTCCTGCGGGCCGGCACCCGGCGCACCGTGATCCCCGACGAGGCGTATTTCGAGGCGACCGTGCGCACCTTCTCCCCCGACACCGCCACACTGGTCGAGCAGGCCGCTCGCCGGCTGCTGCGAGGCATCGCCGACGGCCACGGCCTCACCGCGGACGTCGAGTTCGTCCCCGAACGACCGGCGACCGTGAACCACCNGGCCGAGACGGCACTCGCCGCCCGCGCCATCGCGGAGACGTTCGGCGAACGCCGCTACACCGACCTCGCGCACCCGCTGGCCTGCTCGGAAGACTTCTCCCGCGTACTCGCGCAGGTGCCCGGCAGCTTCGTCGCCATCGGCGCGACCCCCCCGGACGCCGACCCGCACACCGCGCCGTTCAACCACAGCCCCCGCGCCCGCTTCGACGAGACCGTCCTGCCCGACGGCGCCGCGCTCTACGCCGAGCTCGCCACCCGCGCCCTCGCCGCCGCCGCCGGCGGCCCGGAGCCGGACCCACGCCCCGGCCCGACCCGGCGATGACCCGACCCGGCGATGACCCGGCCCGGCGACGACTCGGCCCGGCGACGACCCGGCCCGGCCCGTCAAGATCGGATATGCCGGCAACGATCGGACTTGACAACAGGGCTTGCCGGCACGGCAAATGGGCCGCATGACCGCCACCGACCCGCAGCCGCCGGCGCGCGAGGTCCTCGACCGGGTGGGTCCGCGGCTGCGGGCCCTGCGCCGCGCGCGCCAGACGACCCTCGCCCAGTTGTCCGCCGCAACCGGGATCTCGGTGAGCACGCTGTCGCGGCTGGAGTCCGGCGGGCGGCGGGCGACCCTGGAGCTGCTGCTCCCGCTCGCCCGGGCGCACCAGGTGACCCTCGACGAGCTGGTCGACGCCCCGGCGACCGGAGATCCCCGGATCCACCCGCGGCCGACGGTCCGCGACGGCGTCGTCTTCCTGCCGATGACGCGCCGCCCGGGCGGCCCCCGGGCCTACAAGATGATCTATCCGCCGTGCACCCCGACGTGCCCGCCCGACCAACGGGTGCACGAGGGTTACGAGTGGCTGTACGTGCTGTCCGGGCGGCTGCGGCTGGTGCTCGGCGAACACGACCTGGTCCTCGGGCCGGGCGAGGCGGCGGAGTTCGACACCCGCACGCCGCACTGGTTCGGCAATCCGGACCCCGCTCCGCTCGAGCTGCTCAGCCTGTTCGGTCCGCAGGGCGAGCGGATGCACGTCCGGGCCCGGCCCTCAGCGGCCGGCGGCCCCGCCGGCCGCTGAGGGCCTCGACCCGCGACGACGGAGACCACGCCTCTGCCCGGCATCTCTCCCCACGCGCTCGTTCTCAAGCGCCTCACCCCGAGCGCCTCACCCGGTGCGATGTCCGGGACCGATCGCCGACCCGTTGCCCGGCCGTCAACGCGGCGTGCCCGGCGGCCGCGCCGGGGAATGGCGCAGCCCGTGCCATCATGAGGCCGTGGGATTCGCGGGCCGCCCGACCGGCCGCCCCGCCCACGCGCCGACGACGAGTACCGATGATGAGTACTGATGATGAATGAGGATTACAGATTGAATGATCGGGTGATCTCCGTGGTTCGGGACTATCTGGTCGCGTACCCGGCGGAGGCCGAGGGGCTGATCCCGCTGCTCGACCTGGCGACCACCGCGGCGCCGGTCACCGCCCGCACCACCCTGCCAGGCCACGTGACCTGCGGGGCGGTCGCCGTGGACACGACCTTTCGCGTCCTGCAGGTCCGCCACCGTAGCCTCGATCGCTGGCTTTTCCCCGGCGGGCACGTCGACGACGCCGACGCCACCCTCGCGGCCACCGCCCTGCGGGAGCTCGCCGAGGAGACCGGCGTTCTCCCCTCGGCCGTCCGGCCCCTGCGGGATCTCCCGGTCGACATTGACGTCCACGCGATTCCCGAGAATCCGGAGAAGGGCGAGCCGGAACACACTCACTACGATTTCCGGTTCATTTTCCAGATTCTGCGGTCCACGGGTCCGGGCACGGTGGACCTGCGCCTCGACGAGGTCACCGACCACCGGTGGATCCCGGTGTCGGATCTGGACGGACCCACCGGGGCGCGCATCTCCGCCGTGCTTGCCGGCTGACCTACCGCGCCGCGGTCGTCCGCCCGCGCTCGTCCGCCCCGCGCTCGTCCATCCCGCCGTCGCCCAGCCCGCCGTCGCCCAGCCCGCCGTCGCCCGCCGCCCGGTCCTCCTGGGCATGCCGGGTCGGCTGGGGATGCTGGGTCGGCTGGGGATGCCGCCGCGACCACACCCACCGGCCGCCCTCAATCGCCACGGTGACCGTCCCCGCCAGCCCGAACGCGAGCAGGAAGCCCTTCCACGGCGCGTCGGTGAAGGTGGACCCGCCCACGAAACCGAGCAACGCGTTGTAGCCGCTCCAACCGACGGCGCCGGCGGCGGCCGCCGGCACGAACCGCCGATAGTCGAAGTGCGTGGTGCCCGCCACCAGGGTGGTGGCGGTCCGGCCGCCCGGCACGAACCTGGCAGCGATGATCAGGGTGACGCCGCGGCGATCTAGGGTTCGCCGGGCCCAGTCGAGCGTCCGTTCCCCGCGTGGTCCCCGGACGACCAGGCGGGCGACGCGCTCACCGAACAGGCGCCCCAGGCCGTAGGCAAGGTTGTCGCCCGCGAACGCCCCGACGGCCCCGACAATCATGATCAGTATGAGGTTGAGGTCGCCGGAACTCGCGAGCACCCCGCCGGTGATGACCATCGTCTCACTGGGGACGACCGGCAGGACCGCGTCGAGCAGGCAGATCCCCCAGACCAGCAGATAGGTCCACCAGGCACCGGACATCGCGTCCACAAGTTGGTCGAACACAGCACAGGTCGTTTCCCGCCTGAGCCCGCGCAATCCGGCTGTGCGGCATGGTTATTGCCCGGAACGAAAGGCCGGCGCGTGGTCCGCGGCCCAGGTGGCGAAGGTACGCGCCGGCCGGCCCGTCACCGCACCGACGGTGTCCGACACCGCGACCGGCCTGCCGTCGCTGTCCGCCTGGTACCGCAGCAGCGTGTCGGCGATCCCGGGCCAGGCGGAGGGGCCCAGCTGCGCCTGTAGCTGAGCCCGTGCCTGGTCGAGCGAAAGGGCCTCGAAGCGCAGGGGGCGGCCGATCGCCGCACCGATCAGCTCGACCTGCTCGCGCGCCGTCAACGACTCCGGGCCGGTGAGGGCGTAGCGCTTCCCCTCGTGGCCGGGTTCGAGCAGCGCGCGGGCGGCCACCGCGGCCATGTCCCGCTCGTGGATCGGCGCGGAGTGGGACTCGGGGTAGGCACCGCGCACCACGCCCTCGGCCCGGATCGATGGCGCCCAGCCCAGCGCGTTCGTGGCGAACGCTCCGGGCCGGACGAAGGTCCACGCCAGCCCGGACGCCGCGATCGCCTCCTCCACGACCACGTGACGGCGGGCGATCGGGGTCGAGGTGTCGGGATCCTCGGCCGACAGCGAGGACAGCAGCACGATCCGTTCGACCTTCGCCGCTGCGGCGGCGTCGAGAAAACCGTCGATGCCCGCCGGTTCCGCGTAGAGGAACACGGCGGTGACGCCGTCGAGCACCGCCGGGATCGACTCCGGCCGGGCCAGGTCGGCCGCTGCGACCTGCACCCCCGCCGGCACGTCCGCCCGGGCCGGATCCCGGCTCACCACCCGCACCGGTGCGTCCACGGCCAGCAGTTCGTCGATCAGCGCACGGGCGACCGACCCGCGCCCACCCGTCACCAGAATCGTCATTCGCCTTCAGCCTCCTCGCGATGCACGGACTGATCCATCCTGTCGGTCCGCCCCGATCCCGCATCCGGCATCACGCTCGGCGACCATCGCCACCTGACGCGCCGCCGGATCCGCGATGACCGCCAGCCGAGCCAGTCCTCGTCGTGTTCAGCCTTCACGATGAAGTCCGGTTCACGTCAATCCGACGCGCCGGATATCTTTGTCCGGTGGACACAGTCGAGTTCCACATCAAACCCGCGGCGTTCCCGACTGGCACGGACACCGCCGTCGAGCCGTGGATGGGCTGTCGCTGCGGAGACCCGGGTTGCTGGCCGCTGACCGTCGACATTGTGCTGACCCCCGAGACGGTCGGTTGGCAGCATTTCCGCAACGGCCATCGGTCCTGGGATCTTCCTGCTCTCGGGCCGTTCCGATTCGCCACCTCGGACTACCTGGCCGCCCTGGAACGGACCAGCGACGGGCCCGATTCGACCCGGTGACGGACGGGACGGCCGGCACCCGTCCGACGAGGTCGCCGCGTGGCAGGACGCGCCCCTGCGGTACTACCGTTCAGGCATGGTGCGGCCGGCTCCCGTGATCGTGTCGAACGGTGTGGTGGTGCCCGCGGAGGCGGAGACGGTGCTGCGCGGTCAGGGCCTCGACCCGCAGCGCTGGTCCGCCGGCCCCGACGCCTGGTTCGCCGCGCATGCCCACCCGGAACACAAGATCCTCGTGTGCGTGGCCGGGGCGATCACGTTCTTCGTCGGCGACGAGCGGTGGCCGATGGCTCCGGGCGACCGCCTCGACCTGCCGGCCGGGACGCGCCACGAGGCGTCGGCCGGCCCGGCGGGCGTGACCTGCGTCGAGGCGTTCCGAGCCGGGTAGCCGCACTGCCGACAGCGCCCCGGTCGGAGTCAGGGGGCGCGGTCGGGCGGCGTCGGCGTCCAGATTCCGGCACGGCGCTCGACGACGACGGGAACGAGGCCGAACGGATCCGGGTGCAGGCGGCGGGTGAAGTCCATCAGCTCCAGCCGCAGGGGGTCGAGCCTCAGCAGCACGAAGTCGTCCCCGAGCGGGCCGGCGGGGAAGAAGGCGGCCAGACCGTCCTCCCACTTCGCGGCGCGCTCGCGCTCGTCGTCGACCACGCTGACGGTCGCCGAGACGCTCAGGTACGCCAACGCCGCCCGGTCCTCGACCGCGTACGCCACCCGGCTCTCGGGGTTCGCGGCGATGTCGGCGACCTTGCGGGAGCGCGGGCTGGTGCCGATCCACACGGTGAGGTCGTCGGTCACGGCGAGATGCTGGACGAGCCGGGCGTGGGGAGTGGCCTGGTCGCGGGCGGCCTGGTCGTGGGTGACCCGGCCGGACGCGTCGCGGCGAGCCGCGGCGCCCACAGTGGTCAGGAAGCCGTAGGGATTGCGGCGCAGCAGGGCCTGCGCGGCCGCCAGGGCCTCCTCGACGGGCCCCGCCCCCGCCGCGGACTCGGCACCGACATCGGGCATGGGACGGACGATAGCGACCGGCCGGGGCGACCACCCCGGCGCCCCGATCATCCCGGATCGGATAGCGTCTGGTGACAGGTACGGTTCCGGCCGGGCCACGGTCGGATCGCACCGCGGTGGGCAACCGCCGGGACGATGCGTCAGGGAGGCATGGGACTGTGCGAGCGACCCTGCTGGAGGACGTCGGGAAGATCGCGCTACGGGAGTCTCCCGACCCGGTCGTCCAGCGCCCCACCGACGCGGTGGTGCGCGTGACCGCGAGCTGCATCTGCGGCTCCGACCTGCATCCCTACCGGGGGAAGGTGCCGACCGCGTTCCCCAAGCGGGTCGGGCACGAGTTCGTCGGCGTCGTCGAGGACATCGGCGACGAGGTCACGACCGTGCGGCCCGGCGACGTGGTCGTCGCCCCCTTCCTGATCAGCTGCGGCACCTGCCGGTACTGCCGCGCCGGCCTGCAGACCTCGTGCGAGAACGGCTCGGTCTGGGGAACCGACGACCGGTCCGGTGCCCGCTCCGACGCCTGCCAGGGCGACTGGATCCGGGCACCCTTGGCCGACGGGACCCTGGTGCGGGTCGGCACCGAGCTGCCCGACGCGTTGCTGCCCGACGTCCTGGCGCTGTCCGATGTGATGGGCACCGGTCATCACGCCGCGGTCAGCGCGGGGGTGGGTCCGGGCTCCACCGTCGTGGTCGTCGGCGACGGCGCCGTGGGCCTGTGCGCGGTGCTCGCCGCCCGCCGCCTCGGAGCGGAGCGCGTCGTCGCGATGTCGCGGACGCCGAGCCGGCAGAAGCTGGCGGCCGAGTTCGGCGCCACCGACATCGTCGCCGGTCGTGGAGCGGAGGGCATCGCGCAGGTGGCCGAGCTGCTCGGCGATGGAGCCGACGCCGTTCTGGAGTGCGTCGGTTCACAGGAGTCGCTGGAGCAGGCCGCCGCGGTCGCCCACCCCGGTGGACGGCTGGGCTGTGTCGGCGCCCCGCTGGGCAACCTGCCGCTGGGCCCGTTGTTCATGAAGAACGTGCGGCTGGCGGGCGGGGTCGCGCCGGTGCGCGCCTACCTTCCCGAGCTGCTCGCGGACGTGCTCGCCGGGCGGGTGCGGCCGGGGCGGATCTTCGATCTGGAACTGCCGTTGGACGAGGTCGCCGAGGGCTATCGGGCGATGGACGAACGCCGGGCGATCAAGGTGCTGCTGCGTCCCTGAGCGCCGCCGCCCCTGAGCCGGTCTGGCTGTCCGGATCGCTTTCGTGCCCACGGAAGCGGCGACTCACCGNGTACGGCGACTTACCGGGTGCGGCGTTTCACCGTGCGCGGCAATGGACTGGACCCCGGTAGGGGCCTACCGTTGGGCCATGCGCGGAGATCCCACCCTGGTCTGCCGCCTGCACGTGGATTTCGCCCGGGTGGCGAGTGCGCTGTGTTGCGCCCCGCACCGCCCGGTGTCCCGCTGATCGGTGCCGCGGCCGGCCCCTCGGGCGGCTGATTCGCCGGCAGCATCCCGGACCACGCGTCCACCGGTCCGGACGCACCGTCGATTCGAGGCTCAGGCCTCCGATCCGTCCCTCGCCCGCCCCTCGCCCTCCGGCCATCCGGGAGACTCGCGTGAGCGTGCACGCCCACTGGTTCCTGCCCACCTCGGGGGACAGCCGCAACCTCGACGCCGCCGCGGTGAGCGCCAAGGAAACCCCCCACCTGCAGCCCGCCGCCCAGCGGCCGCCGAGCATCGGCTACCTCGCCCAGATCGCCGCCGCGGCCGAGCATCTCGGCTACGAGGCCGTGCTCACCCCGACCGGCACCTGGTGTGAGGATGCCTGGCTCACCACCGCGGCCCTGCTGCGCGAGACCACGCGGCTGCGTTTCCTGGTGGCGTTCCGGCCCGGTTTCCTCAGCCCCACCCTCGCCGCGCAGATGGCGGCGACCTATCAGCGCATCTCCGGCGGACGGCTCCTGCTCAACGTGGTCACCGGCGGCGACGCCGACGAGCAGCAGCGCTTCGGCGACTGGTTGAACCACGACGCCCGCTACCGGCGCACCGAGGAGTTCCTGCAGGTCGTCCGGGGGTGTGGGCGGGCCGGCCATTCAACTACGACGGCGAGCACTACGCGGTGCGGGGTGCCACCGTCCGCGAGCGTCCCGATCCGACGCCACCGATCTTCTTCGGCGGCGCCTCCCCCGCGGCCGAACTCGTCGCCGCCCGGCAGGCCGACGTCTACCTGCTGTGGGGCGAGCCGCCGGCCGCCGTCGCCGAACGGCTCGACCGGATGCGGGCACTGGCCAAGGATCAGGATCGCGAGCTGCAGTTCGGCATCCGGCTGCACGTCATCACCCGGGACACCGCCGGCGCCGCCTGGGCGGTCGCCGACGAGCTGCTCGCCCAGCTCGATCCGGCGGCGATCACCGCGGCGCAGCGACGTTTCGCCAGAACCGAGTCGGTCGGGCAGCAACGGATGGCGGCCCTGCACCGCGGCAGCCTCGACGCGCTGGAGATCTCCCCGAACCTCTGGGCGGGTTTCGGCCTCGTCCGCGGTGGCGCCGGCACCGCGCTCGTCGGCAGCCACGCCGAGGTCGCGGACCGCATCGCCGAGTACCACGATCTCGGCATCGAGCACGTCATCCTCTCCGGCCACCCGCATCTGGAGGAGGCGTACTGGTTCGCCGAGGGCGTCCTGCCCCTGCTGCGACACCGAGGACTGCTCGCGCCGTCACCGGTGTCGGCGGACGCGATCCGGGCCTGACGGCGCGGNCGCCGCACCCGGCTCGTCGATCGATGACGTCGCCGCCGGGGCACCCATACGGGGCGAGCTACGTGCCGGATACGCCCGATCCCGCACCGCAGGCGCGCAGTCACCCACTATGGTGGTTCCGTGACAATCCGCCAAGACGAAGGGCACAACGCGCCGGAGGGCGCCGGCTTCGACCTGAAGGTCGACGTGCCGCATCCGGCCCGCATGTACGACTACTTCCTCGGCGGCAAGGACAACTTCCCCGCCGACCGGAAGACCGCGGAACAGGTCCTCGACGTATTTCCGAACTCCCGGATCGTGGTCCGGCAGAACCGCCTGTTCATGACCCGGACGACCCGCTACCTGGCCGCCGAGCTCGGGGTACGCCAGTTCCTCGACATCGGCACGGGCATCCCGACCTCGCCGAACCTGCACGAGGTCGCCCAGGGCGTCGCCCCGGACGCGCGGATCGTCTACACCGACAACGACCCGATCGTGCTCGCCCACGCCCGCGCCCTGCTGGCCAGCACCCCGCAGGGACGCACCGCCTACATCGACGCGGACCTGCGGGACACCCGCCGCATCCTCACCGCCCCCGAGCTGCACGAGACCCTCGACCTGACCAGGCCGGTCGCGCTGTCACTCATCGCGATCTTCCATTTCATCCCGGACGGCGACGACCCGTACGGGATCATGCGTCACCTCGTCGACCTGCTCCCGTCGGGCAGCTACGTCTCGCTGACCCACCTGACCGCCGACTTCGACCCGGCGATGCGCGAGGTCGAGCGGGCCTACCTGGCCAGCGGCGTCCCCATGCACCTGCGCACCCGCGCCGAGGTCGAGCGGTTCTTCGACGGCCTGGATCTCGTCGAGCCCGGACTGCAGGTCGTCCACCGCTGGCGGCCCGAGTTCGCGAACCCGGCCGAGACGGCTCGGAACCCCGACGATGAGGCCGGGACCACCCCGGTCGGGACCACGCCGGCCGCGCGCGCGAAGGCCATCGCGGCCTCGGAGCTGACCGACGCGCAGGTGAGCATCTACGGCGCGGTCGCCTACAAGCCGTGAGCGCGGGCGCGGCGCCGGGCACGGGCGGCGTCTTCGCGAATGTGGACGGCGGGGAGGTACTCGGCGGGGCCGAGCCCCTCCTCTACCGCCCGGCATGCCCCGATGACGATGAGGTCATCGCGACCATCGACGGATCCTTCACCTCGAACTCCGTGTTCGAGGTGACGGCGACCGGCGAAGGATTCTCTATCTGCGAGAAACCGGTGACCCCCCCGCTCCACAAGATTTTTCCGGTGGAGGACGATGACGAAGAGCGGCAGGACGAAGATCCCTCGCTGACCCGGACGATCGTCGCCTGCGCCGGCGAAGAACTGTGCGGGTTCGTCAAGGCATCCTTCGATCCCTGGAATTCGCGCCTCACCATCTGCGACATCGAGGTATCCCCCAACTATCGCCGGCGAGGGGTCGGCCGCACCCTGATGAGTCACGCATTCGACTTCGCACGGGAGTGTGGAGCAGGCCACGTCTGGCTCGAAGTCACCAACATCAACGCCCCCGCGATCCGCGCCTATCTTCGCCTGGGTTTCACTTTCTGCGGCCTCGACGTCCTGCTCTATGAAGGCACCGAATCGGCTGGCGAACGGGCCCTGTTCATGAGCAGACGGCTCCCCTGACGATCGAGAAGCCCCGTCCTCCAGCCGCCGAGTCGAGCAGCACGTGAGCGATCAGGCCCAGGGGCGCCGGCCTGCACCGCCCGACGTATGGAACGGTCCGTGCCGGCGGCATCGACGTCGCGTCGCCGGCCGTGGCTGCGTCGCCGGCCGTGGCTGCGTCCACAGCGGTGGCCGCGTCAGGTCGACGCCCCGGAGCGGGAGGCGTAGCGGCTGGGTGGGCGCGGGAGGCCGAGGTGTTCGCGCAGCGTGCGGCCGGTGTAGGCGGTGCGGAACAGGCCGCGGCGGCGCAGCTCGGGGATGACCAGGTCCACGAAGTCGTTCAATGCGTCCGGCAGATACGGGAAGATCACGTTGAAGCCGTCGGCGGCGCGCTGCTCGAACCACTCCTGGATGTGGTCGGCCACGGTCGTCGGCGTGCCGACGAGGGTTCGGTCGTCCCGGGCGATCTGGTCCGCGAGCTGGCGGATGGTCAGGTTGTCCGCCCGAGCCTGGTCGAGAATCTGCCGCTGGCCGCTGAGACTCTGGTTGGACGGCGGCAGCTCGGGCAGCGGTCCGTCCAGGGGAAAACGGGTGAGGTCGAACCCGCCGAGCCGGTAGGTGAGGTCGGCGAGCGCCACCCGCGGGTCGAGCAACGAGCGCAACGCGGCGATCTTGTCTTCCGCCTCGGCCTGGGTCCGCCCCACGATCGTGGACAGCGCGGGCAGCACGATCACGTGGTCGGGGTCGCGTCCGGCGGTCGCAGCCCGCGCCTTGATGTCGGCGTAGTACGCCTGCGCCGCCGGCAGGGTCGGATGCGCGGTGAAGATCACCTCGCCGACCCGGGCCGCGAGGTCACGGCCCGTCTCGGACGCGCCGGCCTGGACGACGACCGGGCGGCCCTGCGGCGGCCGCGCGATGTTCAGCGGCCCGCTGACCCGGAAGTGCGTCCCGGCGTGGTTGAGCCAGTGGACCTTGTCGGCGTCGAAGTAGACCCCGCTGGCCTGGTCGTGGCGGAAGGCGTCGTCGTCGAAGCTGTCCCACAGCCCGGTCACCACGTCGTGGAACTCGGCGGCCCGCGCGTAGCGCAGCTCGTGCTCGACGTGGCTGTCCAGCCCGAAGTTGCGCGCCTCCGCGTCGTTGAGGGAGGTGACGAGATTCCAGCCGGCCCGCCCACCGGACAGGTGGTCCAGCGAGGCGAAGATCCGGGCCAGGTGGTAAGGCTCGTTGTAGGTCGTCGACGCCGTCGCGACGAGCCCGATGCGGGTGGTCGCGGTGGCGAGCGCGGCGAGCAGGGTCGTCGGCTCGAAGGAGTCGTTGACGACCGAGACGCGGGAGAGCACCTCCTGGCTGGTCAGGGGCACGCCGACCAGGTCAGCGAGGAAGATCGCATCAAACGTCCCCCGCTCGGCGGTGCGGGCCAGCTCGATCACGTGCCGGATGTTCACCCCGGCGTCGGCGACGGCGTGGGGGTGCCGCCAGGCGGCGAGGAACTCCCCCGGCGGCTTGAGGAAGGCGTTGAGATGGACCTGACCGCCGCGGCGAGGCTGCGTGGACGTCATCGGGATCCTGCCCTGCTCGGTTCGTCCGCGAGAGGCTCGCTCGGGTGGGTGAGGTCGTCCCGCCGCGCGATGGCGACCGGGCGCGGCAGGCCGAGATGCCCGCGCAACGTGGTCTCGGTGTAGGACTCGCGGAACAGTCCGCGGCGGCGCAGTTCCGGCACGACCTGGTCGACGAAGTCCTCGGCGGCGCCGGGCAGGTAGGGGAAGCCGACGTTGAAGCCGTCCGCCCCACGCCCGGTGAACCATTCCTCGACGTGGTCGGCGATCGTCTCCGGCGTGCCGGTGATCATGCCGCCGCCGGAGGATCGCCGGGCGAGCCCGCGGATCGTCAGGTTCTCGCGGCGGGCGAGGTCGAGCATCTGTTCGGAGCGGCTGCGGCTGCGGTTCGTCTCACCGACCTCGGGCAACGGTCCGTCCAGCGGATAGCCCGAGAGGTCGACGTCGCCGACGGTGTCCTGGACGAGGCGACGGGCGACGTCGTCGTGGATGAGCTCCAGCAGCTCGTCGCGCCGCGCGCGGGCGGCGGCCTCGGTGTCGCCGACGATCGGCGCGAGGATCGGCCAGACCAGCAGATGGTCCGGGTTGCGCCCGTGCGCCGCGGCCCGCGCCTTCACGTCGGCGTAGAACCGCTGGGCACCGGCCAGGGTGCCCTGCCCGGTGAACACCACCTCGCCGTAGCGGGCGGCGAAGTCCTTGCCCGCCTCCGACGAACCGGCCTGGAAGATGACCGGGTGGCCCTGCGGGGGCCGGGAGATGCTCAGCGGCCCGCGCACGGCGAAGTGTTCGCCGCGGTGGTGCGGGGTGCGCAGGCCGGTGGGGTCGTAGTAGCGACCCGCGGCGATGTCACGCCGCACGGCGCCGTCGTCGAAGCTGTCCCACAGCTCGCGGACGACCTCGACGAACTCCTCGGCACGCCGGTAGCGCAGCCCGTGTTCGAGGTGGGCGTCACGGCCGAAGTTCGCGGCCTCCTGCGGCAGCACCGAGGTCACCGCGTTCCAGCCGGCGCGCCCGGCGCTGAGATGGTCGAGCGAGGCGAACTTGCGGGCGACGTGGAACGGCTCGTTGTAGGTCGTGCTGGCCGTGCCGACCAAGCCGATCCGCTCGGTCACCGTCGACAGCGCGGCCAGCAGGGTCAGGGGCTCGAACCGGACCGACCGGGCGGTGCGGTGCAGCGCGTCCAGGTCCGTCCCCGAGATCGCGACGACGTCGGCGATGAACAGCGCGTCGAAGGTGCCGCGTTCCAGCGTCTGGGCGACCCGGATGTGATGGGCGAGGTCGAGTTCGCCGTCGGGCGGGGACAGCGGATGGCGCCAGCCGGCGATGTGACCGCCGGCGCCCTGCAGCACGGCGCCGAGCGTCAGCATCCGCCGCGGACGCCCGTCGGGGGTGGTGGTCATCGGTTCCTCTCCAGTGCGGCGCGAGCCTCAAGTTCGGCGGGAGTCCCCAGGCCGGCGGGAGTCCCCAGGCCGGCGGGAGTCCCCAGGCCGGCGGGAGTCGGCGGGTCGGCGGCAGTCGGCGGGTCGGCGGCAGTCGGCGGGTCGGGCACGGGTCCGGCGGCGGGCCGCCAGCCCAGCGCCGGGGCGATCTCGGTGGCGATGAGCTCCATGCGGCGCAGGGTCGCGTCGAGGTCGGCCGCCGCGCCGGCCTCGCCCTGCACCGCGGCGATGAAGTACGACACGGCGGCGGGGCCGACCGGGTTGGTCGCGAGGCTGTGGATCACCACGCCGACCGGGCCGTGGTGGACGTTCATCGCGTCGAGCGCGGCGCCGTCGTCGAGGTCGGCGGGGAACCCGAAGTTCCCCAGCCAGGGGCGGAACCGGGCGATGTCGGGAGCCAGGTCCACCCGGGCGGCCAGCCGGTCCGGCCCCGGGAACACCCCGTGCGAGACGGCGAGGCGCGCGCCCGCGGGCGCCCGGCCGGCGGCGTGGTGGGCGGCGTGGTGGGCGGCGAGGTAGACGTCGGCAAGAGGTCGCTGCGCGGAGCCCGCCGGGCCGATGCCGAGCAGCAGCCCGTCGCCGGCCCGCGCCGCCGCCCGCGCCCCGTCGACGCTCGTCGTCGAGTCCCAGAAGCGGCTGGTGAGGGTCGGCGCCGGCGGGTGCAGCCGCAGCCCGTCGGTCCCCGCGATCGACTCGCCGGCGAGCAGCTCCCGCAGCCGGCCGCGCGCCTCGTCGAACAGCTCCCGGCGGCGGGCGACGTCCCGGTCGAAGGCGCCGAAGGCGGGCGCACTCGGCCCACCGGTGCCGAGCCCGAGCTGCAGGCGACCGCCGCTGAGCGCGTCGAGGACGGCGGCGTCCTCGGCGAGGCGGATGGGGTCCTCCAGCGGCAGGACCACGACGGCGGTGCCCAGGTCGATGCGCCGGGTCGCCTGGGCGGCCGCGGCAAGCAGCAGCAGCGGCGACGGCAGCCGGCCGTAGTCGGGGGAGAAGTGGTGCTGGGCGAGCCAGCCGCCGTCGAACCCCAGCTCCTCCCCGGCGACGAACAGTTCCACCAGGTCGCGGTAGACGGCGCCGGCCGGCCGTCCGCGGCCATGCACATGGGTGAGGAAGCCCAGCCTGAACGGGCCGGGGCCGCCGGGTGCGGGCATCGCGTCCTCCCTGGTCGTACCTCATCGGACTGCGGCGAACCTCGGCGGGTTCGGCTCCCGTCTCGTCGACGGTCGGGTCCACCAGCATGCGCCGGTCAGGGCGGCGGCAGTCGTGGCACGGCCGCGAGCAACGCCCTCGCGTACGGATGGGCCGGCCGGGACAGCACGTCGGCGGTCGCACCCTGCTCGACCAGCGTGCCGCCGCGCATGACGGCGATCTGGTCGCAGAGCCGGGCGACCACGCCGAGATCGTGGGAGACGAGCACGAGGCCGAGGCGGTGCCGTTCGGCGAGCTGGCCGAGCAGGTCGAGGATCTGGGCACGGACGGAGACGTCCAGGGCGCTGACCGGCTCGTCGCCGACGAGCACCCGCGGCCGGGGCGCCAGCGCCCGGGCGATGGCGATGCGCTGGCGCTGACCGCCGGAGAACTCGTGCGGGTAGCGCCCGCGGACGTCGGGATCGAGGTCGACGGCCCGCAGCACCTCGTCGACCCGCTCGTCGTGGTCGCCGGGAACGCCGAGGCAGGCCAGCGGTTCCGCGACGGCCGCGCCGACGGTCATCCGCGGGTCGAGCGAGGCGGCCGGATCCTGGAACACGACCTGGACCTCGCGGCGGAACCAGCGCAGCGTGCGGGGACGCCCGGCGACGACCGGCCGGCCCCGGTAGCGGACGGTGCCGGCGTCGGGGCGGTCCAGTCCCAGGAGCAGGCGGACGAGGGTCGACTTGCCCGACCCGGACTCGCCGACGATGCCGAGCGCCGCCCCGTCGGCGAGACGCAGGGTCACGTCGCGCACGGCGTGGCGGACGCCGGGCGGGCCGAACGGCGAGGTCCGCGCCAGGCGGTAGCTCCGCACGAGCCCCGTGGCCTCGAACAACGGCTCGGCGCCGGTCGCGCCGCCGTCGGCTTGCTCCCTCACCGCGGTCACGGGCTCGTCCTCGCCGCCGCGGATCCGGCGGCGGGGAGATTCCACTGGGTCAGCCGCGCCGCCGCCAGCAGCGCGCGGGTGTGCGGGTCCGCGGGGGCCCGCAGCACGTCGTCGGTCGCGCCGGTCTCCACGACCCGGCCACGGCGCAGCACGGCGAGTCGGCGGGTGACGGCTGCGACCACCGCGAGGTCGTGCGTGATGAACAGCAGGGCGGTGCCGGCCTCGGCGACGAGCCGGCCGAGCAGGGCAAGGATCTCGGCCTGGACGGTGACATCGAGCGCCGTCGTCGGCTCGTCCGCGAGGAGCAGCGCCGGCCGGCACGCCAGCGCCGCGGCGATGCAGACCCGCTGGCGCTGACCGCCGGAGAGCTCGTGCGGATAGGACCGGACGAGCCGCTGCGGGTCCGGCAGCCCGACCGCCGTGGCGAGTTCCACCGCGGCCCGCGCCGCCGCCTGGCGGGAGTACCCGCGGTGCAGCCGCAGCGGTTCGGAGATCTGGCGGCCGACCCGCATCAGCGGGTTCAACGCGGTCGACGGCTCCTGGAAGATCATCGCGAGGTCGCGGCCGCGCAGCCGGGACAGTTCCCGGTCCGAGCCGCCGAGCAGCTCGCGGCCCTGCAGGCGGACGCTGCCGGTGACGCGCGCCCCCGCCGGCAGCAGGCCGAGCACGGCGAGCGCGGTCAGCGACTTGCCCGACCCGGACTCGCCGATGAGCCCCAGCCGTTCGCCCGCGGCCAGGGCGAAGCTGACGCCGTCCACCACGTCGACGCCGCCGAGACGCACCCGCAGGTCGGTCACCTCCAGCACCGCCGCGTCGGTCGTCATGCCCGGCCCTCCCCACGGACCCACCGCAGTCGCGTTCGCGGGGCGGAACCGGCCGTGGGCGCCACCGCGGCCATGGGCGCCGGGGCTGGCGGCGTCGGGCTCGTGGACGCCGGGCTCGTGGACGCCGGGGTCGTGGCGGCGGCCGCTGTGCGCGGGGCGCCGTCGGAGCCCCCGGCCGGGCGCTCGCGCAGCCGCGGGTCGCCGGCCTCGCGCAGGCCGTCCCCGAGCAGGTTGAAGCCGAGGACCGTCAGCACGACCGCGAGGCCGGGCCACAGCAGCGTCAGCGGGCGCAGGGTGAGGTACGGCTGGAGCTCGGAGAGCATCCGTCCCCAGGACGGGGTGGGCGGCGGGGTACCGAAACCCAGGTAGGACAGCGCCGCCTCGGTCAGCACGGACAGGCCGAGGATGAGCGAGAGCTGGACCCACACCGTCGGTGCGATGTTCGGCAGCACGTGCCGGCGCACGATCCGACCGGTGCCGGCGCCGGCGGCCCGCGCGGCGAGCACGTAGTCGGCACCCAGCACCCGGCGGACCTCGCCACGGGTGACCCGGCCCAGCCCGATGCCCGCCCCGACGCCGATGGCGACGATCGCGGTCCAGCGCGAGCCGCCGTACACGGCCGCGAGCACCATGGCGAGCAGCAGCACCGGGAACGCCAGCAGCACGTCGACGAGGTGCGCGACCCCCTCGGCGACCAGGCGCGGCGGCAGGGTCGCCAGCAGCGCGAGCCCCACCCCGACGGCTGCGGCGATCGCCGTGGCCGCCACGGCGACGACCAGGGTGGTGCGCGCGCCGACGAGGACCTGGCTGAACAGGTCCCGGCCGAGCCGGTCGGCGCCGAACCAGTGCGCGGTCCCGACCGGCGCCCAGGACGCCGCCGGGTCCACCCGGGACGGGTCGTAGGGCGTCCAGACCAGCGACACGACGGCCGCGACGACGACGAGCCCGGACAGGACCGCGCCGAGGCGGCCGGACCGGCTGCCCCACACGCCGCGAACCAGCGCCCCCACCGAGCCGGTCACCGGGCGCCGCGCAGCCGCGGATCGAGCAGCCGGTGCGCGAGGTCGACGCCGAAGCCGACGACGAGCACGGCCGCGGTCACCAGCAGCACCGTGCCCTGGACCTTGACCAGGTCACGGTTGCCGATGTCGGCGACGAGCATCTCGCCGAGCCCGGGCAGCGCGAACACGTTCTCGACCACCACGGCGCCGAGCAGCAACGTCGCGAACTCCAGGCCGAGCATCGACACCACCGGCAGGGCCGCGTTGCGGATCCCGTGGCGACGCAGGGCCTGCCCGCGGGTCAGGCCCTTCGCCCGGGCGGTCCGGATGAAGTCGGCGTGCAGCACCTCCAGGGTCGCTGAGCGGACGAAACGCAGCAGCACCGCGGCTTCCACCACCGCCAGGGTGACCGCCGGCAGCACGAGGGCGCGCACGGCCGCGACCGGATCGGCCCAGCCGTCCGCGGGGAACCCGCCGGCGGGCAGCAGCCGCCAGTCGACCGCGAACACCGTGACCAGCATCAGCCCGATCCAGAAGGCCGGAACCGCGAGGCCGAGCTGGCTCAGCGCCGACAGGGCGACCCCGGACGCCCGCCGGTGGCGCGCCGCGGCGAGGATGCCCAGCGGCACGGCGACCGCGAGCGCCAGCAGGGTGGCGCCCCCGACGAGCGGGGCGGTCACCCTCAGCTTCTCGGAGAGCTCCGCCGACACCGAGGCGCCACTGAGCGCCGAGACGCCGAAGTCCCCCGTCAGCACGCCGCCCATCCAGTGCAGGTACTGGGCGGGCAGCGACCGGTCGGCGCCGATCTCGTGGCGGATCCGCAGCACCTGGTCGGGCGAGGCGGACGTCCCGGCCAGCACGTCGGCGGCGTCGCCGGGCAACAGCCGCAGCAGCGCGAACACCAGCAGGCTGGCGACGAACAGGGAAACCACCAGCAGGCCCAGCCGCCGCAGGACGATCACCGCCATCGGACCGCCGCCCCGCTCCGGCCACTCCGGCTGCCCCAGCCACTCCGGCTGCCCCAGCCACTCCGGCAACCACGGCCACCCCAGCAACCACGGCCACCGACCGGGCGCGTCAAGACTTCGCCACCTCGATCTTCGACAGGTCGTAGGTCGCGGAGACGTTGTCGGTCGGGTAGCCGGTGACGCCGACCCGGGCGACCTGCCGCGCCTTGCCGAGCAGCAGCCAGTCGGCGATGGCGTCCTCGGAGTAGCGGCGGGCGAGGGCGCGCAGGGCCGTGTCGCGGTCGGCGTCGGAGGCGGCGGTGGCACCGGCCTTCGCGAGATCGCTGGCCTGCGGGGAGCGGTCGCCGAAGTAGTAGCCGGGCTTGACGTAGAAGGCGAGGTCGCGCGCCTCGGCGTGGTCGACGATGCTCAGGTCGTAGTCGTGCTTGGTGTAGACCCCGGTGAGCCACGCGGGGAACTCGACGCGGCGCAGGTCGACGGTGACGCCGATCTCGCGTAGCTGCGAGGCGACGTAGTCGCCGATGCTCTGCGGGTAGATGTTCGGGATGGTGAGGCCGAGGCGCAGCCCGCCGCCGTGCCCCGCCTGCGCGAGCAACCGGCGCGCGCTCGCCGGGTCGTACCGGTCGATGCTCGTGAGGTCCTCGTACCAGGGGTCCAACGGCGGCACGGGTGAGCCGATCCGGGTCCCGGCGCCGAGCACCTTGATCAACCCGTCCTTGTCGATGCCCTGGCGGATCGCGTGCCGGACCCGGGCGTCGGCCAGCGGCCCGCGGTCCTGGTTGAACGCCAGGGTGAACTTGTCGGTGGTCGTGCCCTCGGCGATGAGGAACTTCGGGTTGCCGCGGTAGGCCTCGACCAGATCGTTGTCGGAGATCACGCCGACGTCGACCTGGCCGGTGCGCACCGCGTTGTTCTGCGCGTTCGGGGCGGTGAGGTAGCGGAAGACCACCCGGGCGACCTTCGCCTTCGGCCCGCGGTAGGCGTCGTTGCGCACGAGGGTGATGCTGTCGCCGCGCCGCCAGGAGTCGAAGCGGAACGGCCCGGTGCCGTCCGGATGACCGTCGAGGCCGGTGGCGCCCTCGCGCACGACGACGCCGGCCGGTCCGGTCAGGTTGAACAGCAGTCCGCTGTCGCGCTCCTTCAGCGTCAGCACCACCGTGTGCGGGTCGGGGCTGGCGACCGCGGAGATGGAGGCCAGGTCGCTGGCGTGCGGGTTCGTCGAGTTCGGGGCGATCACCTTGGTCAGCGACGACACCACGTCCGCGGCGCGCACCGCGGCGCCGTCCTGGAAGGCGGCGTTGTCCGCGAGGGTGAACGTGTACGTGCGACCGTCCGGGGAAATCTTGTAGGACGTCGCGAGCGCCGGGCTCACCACCCCCTTCTGGTCCCGTTTCACCAGCCCCTCGTACACGTTGCCGAGCAGGATCTGGCCGGGCGCGACCCCGCTGGTCCGGGTGATGTCGAGGCTCGTCGGTTCGAGGACGGCGCCGATGGTGACGGTGGCGTCGGGATTGGCGCGCCCGCCGGTCGACGCCGACGCGCCGCTCGACGCCGATGCGCCGTCCGCGTCGCCCCCACCGTCCGACCCGCAGGCCGCCAGCGCCAGGCCGGTCACGGCGACGGCAGCGGCGAAAGTTCTGATTCTCATGAAGCGCCCTTTGCGAGGCAGCAATGATGCCGACGGACGCGCGGAAGTCAGCGCCCGGCGACCGGAAGGATGCAGGCGGCGGGCCGGAAACGGCCGCGCCGAGAATGCGCGGGGAACTCGCCTGCGGCACCTCGTCCGTCAGCGGTAAGTCCGTCGACGCGGCGGGCACGCGCACAGCGAGGTGGACGGCGTCGGGGCACCGAGCCGGTGGACGGCAGCCGGCCGACCCGGGCAGGCTCGCCGTCAGGCGTTGATCAACAACAGATCTGGTCGAAGTGGTGCGCGCGACGGGAACTCCAGAACGCGTCCAGAATCGCCAGCCGTGGCGGCTGCCCAGTTCCCACGGCCTGACTGTAACCAGAGGCGCGGCAATCGGTCCAGAGGCGCGCAGAACGCCCCGGAACGCCTGGGACGTGGTCGGCGCGGACGCCGCACGGACCGCGCCGCCGCCTGGCACAGTGGCAGGGTGGCTTCGCGCATTCGGCTCACCCGGCGTCGCCCGGTCGATCTCATGCTGGTGGCCAGCCGGCTCTGTCCCTGACTGCCCGCGCCGTCCCGAGACCGCCCGCGCCATCCTTCGACTGCCCGCGCCGTCCCCCGACGCCCGCGCCGTCCCCAGATGCCAGCGCCGTCCCCAGATGCCAGCGCCGTCCCAGACGCCCGCGCCGCTTTTCACCCCGACACCGACGCGCCGGAGGCGAACCCACCGTGACCAGCGCCCGTACCTTGCCCACTCTCGACATCGGCCCGTTCCTGGCCGGCACCGCCGATCGCGCGCGGTTTCTCGCCGACCTGCGCGTGGCCTGCCACGGACCCGGCTTCTTCTACCTGACCGGGCACGGGATCCCCGCCGCGCGGACCGCCGCCGTGCTCGACGTCAGCCGCCGTTTCTTCCACCTCGACGAGGCGGCGAAGCTGGAGATCGAGAACGTTCATTCGCCGCATTTTCGCGGCTACACCCGACTCGGCCACGAGATCACCCGCGGCAATCCCGACATTCGCGAGCAGATAGACATCTCCGACGAACGCCCGGCCCAGGTCCTCGGCCCCGACGACCCGGCGTACCTGCGGCTCGACGGCCCCAACCAGTGGCCGGCCCAGATCCCCGAGCTGCGCGCGAGCGTGCTGGCCTACATGAACGAGCTCGGCGGGCTGTCCCGGCTGCTGGTCCGGGCCTTCGCCGAGTCGCTGGGGCTGCCGGCCGACCATCTCGACCGGACCTTCGCCGACGAACCCCGCTCGCACCTGAAGCTGATCCGCTACCTGACCGCTCCCCCGGCCCACCCCGCCGGCTACGACCAGGGCGTCGGCTCCCACAAGGACGGCGGCTTCCTCACCTTCGTCCTCCAGGACGACGTCCGGGCGCTGCGCGAAGGAGGCGACGGCGGGAGCAACGGCGGCAGCGACAGCAGCGGCGGCGGTGGGAGCGCAGACGGCAGTACGGGTGACGAGCACCGGGACGGCGTTGCCGACCGGCCAGGGGACGCCGACCGACCGGGGGACGCGGTCGAGNCGGCCGCGGGGCTGCAGGTCGCCGACGGCTCCGGCGGCTGGATCGACGCGGTCCCGCGGCCCGGGACCTTCGTCGTCAACATCGGCGAGATGTTCGAGCTGGCGACCCGTGGCTACTACCGTGCCACCGTGCACCGGGTCGTCAGCCCACCGCCGGGCCACGAACGGCTGTCCGTGGCGTTCTTCTTCGGCCCGCGGCTGTCCGCCACCCTCGAACCCGTCCCCCTGCCCGAGGAGCTCCTGCGCGAGATCGGCGACGCTCCCCCACCCGACCCGCACAACCCGATCTTCGCGCAGCACGGCGTGAACACGCTGAAGAGCTGGCTGCGCAGCCATCCGGAGGTGGCCCGCCGCCACTACGCGGACGTCGAGCACCCGACCGCCGCTCAGTCCCCCGCCGCTCAGTCCCCCGTCGAGCAGCCCACCGCCACGCAGCCCACCGGTCCCGGCACCCACTGATCCACACGAGAGGAATCTCCGCGTGACTACCTCCCCGACCGGCTGGAGCTTCGAGACCCGGCAGATCCACGCCGGGGCGGCACCCGACGCGGCGACCGGCGCCCGCGCGGTGCCGATCTACCAGACCACGTCGTTCGTGTTCGACGACACCCGGCACGCGGCCGACCTGTTCTCCCTCGCCGAGGTCGGCTTCACCTACACCCGGGTCGTCAATCCCACCCAGGACGCCCTGGAGCAGCGGATCGCGGACCTGGAGGGCGGGGTCGCGGCGCTGGCGACCGCGAGCGGCCAGGCGGCGCAGACCCTGGCGGTGCTCAACCTGGCCGGCGCTGGCAGCCACCTGGTGTCGTCGACGTCGCTGTACGGGGGGACGTACGCGCTGTTCAAGCACACGCTGGCCGAGCTCGGCATCACCACGACGTTCGTCGACGACCCGGACGACCTCGATGCCTGGNGGGCCGCGATCCGCCCGAACACCGTCGCGCTGTACGGCGAGACGATCGGCAACCCNCGGGGGAACGTCCTGGACATCGCCGGCGTCGCCGAGGTCGGGCACGCCGCCGGGGTGCCGCTGATCGTCGACAACACGCTCGCCTCGCCGTACCTGAACCGTCCCCTCGAACACGGCGCCGACATCGTGCTGCACTCGGCGACCAAGTTCATCGGCGGGCACGGGACGACGATCGGCGGGATCATCGTCGACGGCGGGCGGTTCGACTGGACGGCCGGGCGCCACCCCCGCTTCACCACCCCCGACCCCGCCTACCACGGCCTGGTCTTCCACGAGGCGTTCGCCGAGACCGCCTTCATCGTGCGGGCCCGCGCCCGGCTGCTGCGCGACCTGGGCCCGGCGCTGTCCCCCGTGAACGCGTTCCTGCTGCTGCAGGGGCTGGAGACGCTGTCGCTGCGGATGGAGCGCCACAGCGCCAACGCGGCCCGGGTGGCCGCCTGGCTCGCCGAGCGTCCCGAGGTCACCTGGGTGGCGTACCCGGGCCTGGCGGACAGCCGCTGGTACCCGGCGGCCCAGCGCTACCTGCCCCGCGGGGCCGGGGCGGTGCTGGCGTTCGGGATCCGCGGCGGCGCGGCGGCCGGGCGGGCCTTTATCGAGGGCCTGGAACTGCACAGCCATCTCGCCAACGTCGGCGACGTCCGCTCGCTGGCGATCCACCCGGCGTCCACGACGCACGCCCAGCTCACCCCCGACGAGCAGGTCGACAGCGGGGTGAGTGAGGAACTCGTCCGGCTGTCGGTGGGCATCGAGGGCGTCGAGGACATCCTCGCCGACCTGGACCGGGGCTTCCGCGCCGCCAAGGAACGCTGACCCGCCGGCTCCTCGGGGTTCCCCGGCGGTGGCACCGCCGGCCGACCAGCGGGATTGGATCCGCCTTCGCCGGGTGATAACGGACGCGGGTCGGGCGCCCTCCCGGGCCGCCGCCCGCCCACCGCGGGCGGCCCGCCCGACGGGTCCGTGCGGAGCTGGCGAGGAGATGGCGTGTTCGGCTTCAAGAAGATCATCGGTCGGAGTCGGGAAATGGTCGAGCCGTCNGTGCGGCTGATCCGGCCGGGTCTCGGGGGCTTCAAGCAGTTCCTCATGCGCGGGAACATCGTCGACCTGGCCGTCGCCGTGATCATCGGTACCGCGTTCACCGCGGTGGTCAAGGCGATGGTCGACGACCTGCTCACGCCGCTGATCGCCGCGGTGGGCGGCAAGCCGGACTTCGCCCGGCTGTCGTTCACGATCAACCACAGCGTGTTCCGCTACGGCCTGTTCCTCAACGCCGTGGTGGCCTTCCTGCTCGTTGCCTCGGTCGTCTACTTCGTGGTCGTCCTGCCACTGGCGAAGGCGAACGAACTGCGCAGGCGCGGCCATCCCGTGCCCGAGGCGGAGCCGGCGATCAGCGACGAGACGCGCCTGCTCACCGAGATCCGCGACCTGCTCGCCGGCGACGGCCGGCGCCTGCCCGACCAGCCGAGCGAGGCGGCGCAGGCGGGCGCGGTGATCGCCGCACAGGACACCGAGCCCTGACTCTTCAAGCCACCAAGAAGGACCCCTGCGGCAGCAGGGACGACTCAGGCCCGGGGTGGCCGCGCCCGGCGCAGCTCGGGAAGACCCCCGCGCGGGCGGGGACGACTCTGGGAGCGCGCTACCGCTTGCGGGCGATCAGGGCGTAGGCGCTGATGTCGGCGTCGGAGATGAGATCGGGGTCGCTGCCGGGCTCGGGGCGCCAGCGGTGCAGCACCTCGACGCCGGGCTCGACCAGCTCCCACCCGGCGGGCAGCAGGGCGGTGAGCTCGGCGCGGTCGCGGGTCTGGAACGGGATGCCGCGGCTGTTGTAGACCTCGACGACCCGCGCCGCGGCCTGCGGCACGAGCTCGGCCGTGCCGTGGCTGACGACGAGGAAACTGCCGGCGGGCAGCCGCTCGCACAGCCGGGCGACGATGTCCGCGGGCCGGTCGGCGTCGGGGAAGAAGTGCAGGATCGCGATGAGCGACAGCGCGATCGGCCGCGCCGGGTCGAGGGTGGCGGCGAACTCCGGCACGGCGATCATCTCGTCGGGGCGGCGCAGGTCCGCGTCGACGTAGGCGGTCCGGCCCTGCGGCGTTCCGGTCAGCAGGGCCCGCGCGTGGACGAGCACGATCGGGTCGTTGTCGACGTAGACGATCCGCGCGTCCGGGGCGACCCGCTGGGCGATCTCGTGCAGGTTCGGCGAGGTCGGAATGCCCGTGCCCACGTCGACGAACTGCCGCACCCCGGCGTCGGCCGCCAGGTACCGCACGGCCCGGTGCAGGAAGGCCCGGTTCTGGCTGGCGTAGGTGCGCAGGTGGGGAAAGACCGCCAGCGCCTGCTCGGCCGCCTCCCGGTCCGCCGCGTAGTTGTCCTTGCCGCCGAGGTAGTAGTCGTACATCCGGGCCGAGTGCGGGATGTCCTCCCGCAGGTCGACCGATCGCGCGCGTCCGCTCGTCCCCGCGTCTGCCTGCACGTCCGCCCCGCCTCTCTGCTCCCCGACACGTGGCTGCGGCGTCCACGCCCCGGCGCGCGTCGCCCGCACAACCGGATCTTTCCATCCCCGCGGGCGGCACGGTCCACCGGGCAGGAACATCACATCCGCGACGTCCGGCCGGGGTTCGGAACCACTCGTCTCGAGGCGACCACGGGCACCGCCGTCGCCACCCGGCTCGGCTCGGCTCGGTGACTGAACCCAGTGGGCCCACGCACCCCGTGGTCCGCCGGACTCCAGCGGGCCTATGGACATAGTCGACTTTCGCGATTAGCTTGACCCTGGTCAGGCCGCTGCGCCGGGCCCGGGGGACGCCTCGCCGGACTGCATGGTTCGCGGTCACGGCCGGCCGGTCGTCGGCGTGCCCGTGGCGGCTTGGCCACGTTCCCCAGCGGCCCGCGCACGAACCGGCTTCGTGGCCCGGGTCGAACGCAGGCCCGAGTCGAGGGAGTGGTGCGATGCCGCCGGCACCCGATCGGCGTCCCGCGAGCGCACGGTGGGGCCTGCCGCGCAGCCGGTCCGCCCGGTGGCGGCTCACCCGGCGGCTCGTGATCGATCTGCGCCGTTCGTCCAGCAGTCGCTGTCCCGCTCCCTGACCGGTCCGATCCCGCGGTCCGCCTGCGCCGCATCGCGGCCGCAGCCTCGGTCACGGTCCGCTCCGCCGCGCCGCACCGCCTCATCCGACCGCTCCGGACCGTCCCGCGGGTCCAGGCCGCCGGCCGGGGAGCCCCGCGACACGATCGGCCAGGGCCCGACAGCGCGGGACCCGCCGGATCGGCGGCCGCCGACTGGACCGCCCGGATCGCCAGGGCCGCACCGGTCTCCGGCCGGCATCCCACACCACCGCGCGGAACCCACCCGGACGGCTGTCGGGACGATGCCCACGGCTCGGGCGGGGGCCCACCGCGGGAGCGGCCCGGCGCCGGCACCAGCCCCACCCGCCTCGACCGAAAGGCCAGACATGGCAGACATCCCGTTGGCCGTCCTCGATCTCGTTCCGGTCAGCGCCGGTGACACCCCGAACGACGCGCTACGCAACACCGTCGACCTGGCCCGGCAGGCGGAGGAGTTCGGTTATCGGCGGTACTGGTTCGCCGAGCATCACCTCAACCCCGGCCTGCTCGGCGTGTCCCCCGCGGTGGCGATCGCGCTGGTGGCCGGGGCGACGTCGACGATCCGGCTCGGCTCGGCCGGCGTGCAGAGCGGGCATCGCACCCCGCTGTCCGTCGTCGAGGAGTTCGGGCTGATCGACGCGCTGCACCCCGGCCGCCTGGACCTCGGCATCGGCCGCTCACCGGGCCGGCCGGCACCGACGAACGGCGCGCCCCGCAACGGCTCGTCCCCGGCCGGCGCGGACGGCGGAACCGGAGACGGCGGACCCGGGGACGGCGCAGCAACACCCACCCCGGCCCCGGCCCTCGTCACGGCCGCGGCGGCCGCCTACCAGGCCAGCCTCGGCGGGGTCGACCACAGCACCGAGCAGCGGGCCGCCAACGGCCTGCTGATCCCCCGCCGGTTCGACTTCAGCCGGCTGCTCGGCTCCCCCCGGCTGGGGGTGACCCTGTCGCTGCTGCAGCAGCCGGGCGCCTACACCCCGGAGTACGCCGACCAGGTCGACGACGTCCTCGCCCTGCTGCGCGACACCTACCACACCGCGGACGGCCAGACGGCCAGCGCCTGGCCCGGGGCCGGCGCGGCGCTGGAGGTGTGGATCCTCGGGGCGTCCGGAGGGTCGAGCGCGTCCGTGGCGGGTTCGCGGGGGCTGCGCTTCGCGGCGTCCTACCATCACAGCCCCAGCACGGTGCTCGACGCGGTCGAGGCGTACCGGGCGGCGTTCGAGCCGTCGACGGATCTCGCCGCCCCGTACGTCTCGGTGTCCGCCGACGTCGTCGTCGGTGAGGACGACGCCAGCGCGGCCCGGCTGGCCGCCGGCTACGGGCTGTGGGTCCGCAGCATCCGCAGCGGCGCGGGCGCGATCCCGTTCCCCACTCCCGAGCAGGCCGCCGCGCACACGTGGAGCGACGACGATCGGGAGCTGGTCGCCGACCGGGTCGCCACCCAGCTCGTCGGCTCCCCGTCGACCGTCGCCGACCGGCTCGAACAGCTCGCGGCGGCGACCGGCGCGGACGAGCTGGCCGTCACCACGATCACCCACCGGCACGCCGACCGGGTGCGTTCCTACGAGCTGCTGGCCGCGGAGTGGGCCCGCCGCCACGGCTGAGGCGTCCCGGGGCGATCGGGGCCGAACCGGGCGGCGCGGTGACGGGTCCGGCGCCCCGGCTGACGATGCGGAAGGCCACGGCGCCGGCCGTTGTTGAAGCGAACCGTTGAAGCGGGATCGTTGGACAGGACCGTTGGCCAGGACCGTTGGCCAGGACTGTGCGGCGGTCCGTTGACGTCGACCAGTGACGAAGGGATGGACTGCGGTGCCGAAGGCATACGTCTATACCGCGAACGGCGGCCCCGAGGTGGAGACGTTCACCGATCTGCCGGCGCCCGAGCCCGGCCCGGGTCAGCTCGCGATCGCGGTGCGCGCGGTGGGCGTCAACCCCGCGGACTGGAAGCTGCGCGACGGCTACTCGATACCCGGCCTGCCCGACCCGGTGTTCCCCGTCGTGCTGGGGCTGGAGGCGGCCGGCGTGGTCACCGGCGTCGGCCCGCAGGTGGCGGGATTCGCGGTGGGCGACGAGGTCCTCGGGATCACGGTCGGCGGCGCCTACGCCGAGTACACCCTGCTCGCGGCCGCGCTGGCCACGCACAAGCCGGCCGCGGTGAGCTTCCGCGACGCGGCCGCCCTGCCGGTCGCGGCGGCGACCGCCTATGACGGCGTGCACCAGTTCGCGCTGCCGCCGGGCGCGACCCTGCTGATCACCGGCGTCGGCGGTGGGGTGGGCGTGGCCGCCGCGCAGATCGCCCGGCACGCCGGGCTCACCGTCGTCGGCACGGCGAGCGCCGGGAAGAAGGACCTCGTCGAGTCCCTCGGGGTCGCCTGGGTCGAGCCGGGCCCGGGCGTCGTCGACCGGGTCCGCGCGGTCGCGCCGCAGGGCGTCGACGCGGTCTACGACCTCGTCGGCGGTGCGGCGCTCGAGGAGATCGCCGGGGTGCTCACCCCGCCGGCCTCCGCCGCCGACGCCCCGCCGCGCCTGGTCACGGCCGCGGACACGGCGACGGTCACCCGCCTCGGCGGGGTGGCCGTGCAGCGGGCCCGCAACGCGGACGTGCTCGACGCCGTCGCCGGCCTCGTCGCGGCCGGGGTGCTGGACCCCCAGGTCAGCGACGTCTACCCGCTGGACCGGGCGGACGCGGCCCTGCGGGCGGTGGAGACCGGTCACGCCCGCGGCAAGATCGTGATCGAGGTCGCCGGGTGACGACCCGGCATGTCCTGGACAACCCCGCCCGCTCGGCCCTGCTCGGCCCGCACGCGCACCTCGCCGAGCGGCGTGGGGAGGTGCTGCGCTATCCGGCGGACGTCTGCCCGTTCATCGCCCTGCCGGACGAGCCGGACGAGAACACCTGGCGGGACCTGGCGGCGTTGCTCGGTCCGGGCGCCCTGGTGCCGTTCACCGGCGTCGACGCGGCCGTGCCGCCTGGGTGGGAGGAGGTCGGCTTCGGCCCGGGGGTCCAGATGATCGACGCCGGGATCGATGCGGTCGACGACGACGACGCGGTACGCCTCGGTCCGGCGGACGTCGCGGAGATGCTCGACCTGGTGGCCCGCACGCGCCCGGGCCCGTTCCTGCCCCGCACCATCGCGCTGGGCACCTACCTCGGCATCCGCCGCGGCGGGGCGCTGGTCGCCATGGCCGGGGAGCGGCTGCACCCACCGGGCTGGACCGAGATCAGTGCCGTCTGCACCGATCCGGATCATCAGGGGACGGGGCTGGCGTCCCGGCTCGTGCGGGCGGTCGCCGCCGGGATCCGCGCCCGCGGTGAGATCCCCTTCCTGCACGCCGCCGCGACGAACACGAACGCGATCCGTCTCTACGAGACCCTCGGCTTCCGGCAGCGGCGCACCGTGACCTTCCGCGCCGCCCGGGTCCCGGGCGGCGTGCCCGTGCCTGTGCCCGCCCAGGCCGACGGGCCGCTCGCCGCGCGCCCGGGCGCCGGCGCGGACGAGCCGGCGGTATGAGCGGTGCCGACACATCGGCCGGTCAGCGGGTCGCCGCCGGCGAGGCGGTGGCGATGGCCAGCGACCTCATCGCCTTCGACACCAGCAACCACGGCGACCCGCATGCCCGGGGCACCGAGCGGCCCGCGGCCGAGTACGTGGCCGGCCGGCTGGCCGACGTCGGCTACGACGTCACCTACGTGGAGTCCGGCGCACCCGGGCGCGGCAACGTCGTCGCGCGGCTGACCGGCGCCGACCCGTCGCGGGGCGCCCTGCTCCTGCACGGTCACCTCGACGTCGTCCCGGCGGACGCGGCCGACTGGACGGTCCACCCGTTCTCCGGCGAGGTGCGCGACGGCTACGTGTGGGGGCGCGGCGCCGTCGACATGAAGGGCGCGGTGGCGATCATGCTGGCGGTGGCACGCCGCCTGCGCCGGGAGGGGGTCATTCCGCCGCGGGATCTGATCTTCGCGTTCGTCGCCGACGAGGAGGCCGGCGGCTGGTACGGGGCTCGCTGGCTGGTGGACAACCGTCCCGATCTGTTCGAGGGCGCCACCGAGGCGATCGGCGAGGTCGGCGGCTTCTCCGTCACCCTCGGCTCCACCACCACCGGCTCCACCACCACCGGCGAGGACGTGCGCGCCTACCTGGTCCAGACGGCGGAGAAGGGCAGCATGTGGCTGCGGCTGGCGGCCCGCGGCCGCGGCGGGCACGGCTCGATGCTGCACGACGACAACGCGATCGCGGCTCTGGCAGCGGCCGTCGCCCGCCTCGACGCCCACCGCTTCCCGCTGGTGCTCACCGATCCGATCCGGGCGCTGCTCACCGGCATCGCGGACATCACCGGGGCCCCGTTCGACGAGGCCGATCCGCAGGCCGCCGTCGACCGCCTCGGCCCGCTGGCGCGCCTGGTCGGAGCGGCGCTGCGGGACACGGCGAACGTGACCCTGTTCGACGCCGGGTACCGGTCGAACGTCGTGCCCGCCACGGCCCGCGCCACCGTGGACGGCCGGTTTCTGCCCGGGCGGGAGGAGGCGTTCGGCCGCGAGCTGGTCGAGGTGCTCGGCCCGCGGGTGCTGGCCGAATGGGACACCCTGCCGCCGGTCGGGACGAGCTTCGACGGCGCCCTGGTGGCGGCGATCGAAGCGGCGATCGAAGCGGAGGACCCGGGCGCGCGCGTCCTGCCCTACCTGCTGGCCGCGGGGACGGACGCGAAGTCGTTTCAGCGGCTGGGGATCCGCCACCTCGGATTCACGCCGCTGCGCCTGCCGCCGGAGCTGGACTTCAGCGCCCTGTTCCACGGGGTCGACGAACGGGTCCCCGTCGCGGCCCTGGAGTTCGGCACCCGCGTGCTGGATCGGCTGCTGCGGACCTGCTGACCGCACCGCGCGACCACGGATCCGCCCCGGTCGACCGTGCGCATCCCCCGCCTGCCCGGGTAGGACTGGGATGTCGGCGCCGGGCACGGCGCTGACCACCGGGCGCTGGACCGACACCGGGCGCTGGACGGACACCGCGCACAGGACGGACACCGTGCACAGGACCGGCACCGCGCACGGCACCGGCACCGGCACCGCACCAACCGGACGGGCACGGCCGTGCCGGAGGGCCCGGCGGGCGGACGACGATCGGCCCTGATCTCCCGATGCGCACCGATCTACCGTCGAACCGGGCATCGCCGAAGCGGTCCGGGCGCCCCGTCGGTCCGGACGCCCACCAGCGGACGAGGGGAACACACGATGACATCGACGAGTGTGGGCGCGCCAGGTTTCACCGCCAGCGCCAGTGACAAGACCACCGTCACCCTCGACCATGCCGGGGGTGGTGTCCTGCCCGCGGCCACCTGCCTGTGGCTGCTCGCCGGCGAGCAGGTGGGCCGGGTCGCCTTCCGCGCGGACGGGGAGATCCTCGTCCTGCCGGTGAACTACGTGCTGGACGGGGACGCCATCGCGTTCCGCACGGCCACCGGTTCCAAGCTGGCCGCGGCGCTCGAGGAGGACGCCGTCGGATTCGAGGTCGACGGCCATGACCCGGTGGCCCGCGCGGGCTGGAGCGTTCTGATCAACGGCAGGGCGGTGGCGGTCACCGATCAGCAGACCCTGGCCAGGCTGGAGAAGACCGGGCTCGCCCCGTGGGCGGACCGCATCGAGCACCCGCACTGGGTGCGCATCCTGCCCGAGTCGATGACCGGCCGGGTCGTCGCCCACTCCTGACGCGCCCGCTCCCTGACGCGCCCGCTCCCTGACGCGCCTGGCCCTGACGCGCCCGACCCAGGCGGGCCACTCCCTGTGACGGGCCAGCGCCGACAGGCTGGGCGAGCGGGTGTCAGTCCAGGCCGATGGCGAGCAGGCAGACGTCGTCGTCGCGCCCGGAGGGAGCGGTGATCTCGGCGAGGATCCCGTCGCACAGGTTCTCCAGCCCACCGCCGGGCCCGGGCCCACCGGCCGGGTCGGGGCCGGGTGCGGTCCCGGCGCTCGCGGCGGCGGCGAACGCGTCGAGGCCCAGCGACAGGGACGCCCCCCGCCGTTCCACCAGCCCGTCGCTGTAGAGCAGCAGCCGGCAGCCGGGCGGCAGCGGCAGCTCGCTCTGTCCGTACCGGTGGCCTGGCGCCGCGCCGAGAATCGGGCCGTGTACCTGTTCGAGGTAGCGCGTGGACGACCCGGCGATCAGCAGCGGCGGCGGGTGTCCCGCGCTGGACCAGGTCAACCGCCGCTCGCCCGGGGTGAGATGGGCGACGACGGCGGTGGCCAGCGTCTCGTCGCCCTCGCCGGCGAGGTTCGCGGCGAGCTGGGTGGTGATCTCCGCCGGGCTCCGGCCCTGCAGCGCGTACGCCCGGGTGGCCTGGTGAAGCTCCGCCATGATCGCGATCGCGCCGAGGCCGTGGCCGCCGACGTCCCCGACGACGACCATGAGCGCGCCGTCCGGCAACACGATGGCGTCGTACCAGTCGCCGCCGATGCCGACGTCCCGGCTCGCCGGCAGGTACCGGGCGCTGAGTNGCACTCCGGCCGGATCGGGCAGCCGCTGCGGCAGGATCGCCCGTTGCAGGACGGTGACCAGCGTCGTCTGGCGCTCGTACAGCCGGGCCCGCTCGAAGGCGTGGGCGCAGATCCCGGCGAGGGTCTGCAGGAACGCCTGATCGCCCGGGTCGAAGTCGCGGGGCACGTCCCAGACGAGCACGAGGACGCCGATGAGCCGACCGGAGACGACCAGCGGCAGGTGGGCACAGGCGTTCAGCCCGAGGACCCGCACCGTCTGGTCCCGGTCCGGGTAGTCGGCGAGGTACTCGGCCCGGCTGGGGTGGTAGCGGGGCCGCCGGTCGCGCACGACGTCGGCGGCGGCGGCCGGCCCGCGGATCGGAAGGGCCTGCCACATCGCGAGGACCGGCGAGGTCGCCGGGTGCACGATGCTGCGGTACGGCTCGCCGTCGTCGCCGTGCAGCATGACCGCCGCGAACACGATCCCGAGGTCGGCGGCGGCGGTCTGCACGACCACGTCGCCGAGCTCGTCGACGGTCAGGGCCTGCCCGATCGCGTGGGTGAGGTCGAGCAGGCGGGCGGCGCGCCAGAGTGTGGTGGACCCGGGGCCCGCGCCGTCGCGATCCGCCTGCACCGAGCTGACGTCGCCGACCAGCCCGACCATCCGCGCCGCGCCGTCCGTCTCGTCCCGCACCATGGCCCCACGGGCCTGGACCCAGCGGATCGAGCCGTCCGGACGCAGGATCCGATACTCCTCCAGGACGGCGCCGGCGGTGCGGGCGGCGTCCGACAGGGTCGTGCGCACGCCCGCCAGGTCCTCCGGGTGGACCATGGCGAGGGCGGCGTCGATGGTCCCGTCGAACTCGTCTGGGGCCAGACCGCACAGCGCGGCCGCCTGTTCGTCGCAGACGAGCTGACCGCTGGCCGGCTCCCAGCTCCACACCCCGATCTCGGCGCCGGCCAGGGTCAGCGACAGATCGGCGACTTCGGCCGTGGGACGTACCGCCGCCCGGCCGGCCGGGGCGGTGCGTCCGGCTCCGGCGCCGCCCACGCCTGCCGGTGACGGCCCCGCGGCCTGGTAAGACGGGCCCGTCGACCGGCTCCGTCCCGGCCCGCGGCCCCGCAGCGCACGGACCGCGCGACCTGCCCGCAGTCCCACCTTTGCGCCGCCCTCCCCGCGCATCGACGCCCGGCCCGCGGCCGCGCGTTGGGCGGGCCGGGAAACCGATGCTCCGGCCCGCCCGGGTAATCCTCCCCCGGCGCACCGCTGGGCACACTTTGGGCTCCGCATCCGATCGGCCCGCCCGGCCAGGGCGCTCGCGCCGGCGGGACCGGGGATGGGCCCCGCTGCGCGCGGGGCTACTCGAGGATGTCGATGACGCCGGCCGCGTCGAACCCGCGCAGCAGCGACTCGTTGGCGGAGATCAGGTGGCGCCGCCAGAACCGCTCCGCCTCGTCCGCCTCGCCGGCCCGGACCAGGCTGATCAGCTTCTCGTAGGCCCGGACCGCCCGGCGGTACTGCAACTGCACCTCGTCCGGCTCGGACTCGTAGTGCGTCCTCGTCGCGGTCGCCATGTGCCGCGCGAGAATCTCCTGGATCATGCCGGCCGTGACCACGAGCGCGCGGTTGCCGGACTGCTCGACGACGACCTCGTGGAACCGGGCGAAGCCCGCCCCGACAGCGGCACCGCTCACGTCCTGGGCCAGCTTGGCGGTCAGGTCGTCGAGCGCCGCGACGAGCGCCTCGATCGCGTCGTCGGAACCCCGGTCGGCGACCAGCCACGCGGCCAGCGGTTCGATCCCGAGGCGCGCGATGAGCACCTCACCGAGGGTGGTGCCCGCGACGGCGAGCAGTAGCCCGGCCGGGCGGGCGACCATCTCGGGGCCAGGTACCCGGATGCGGGCGCCGGTGCGGGAGCCGCGGCGGACCTCGACGAGGGACTCGGCCTCCAGCACCCGCACGGCCTCGCGCAGCGTCGGGCGGGAGACCCCGAAGTGGGCCATGAGTTCGGCCTCGCGGGGCAGATAGTCGCCGTCGCGCAGTTCCCCGGTGACGATCATCCGCCGGAGCCTGCGGGTGAGCAGCTCGGCTGTCTTCGGGGACCGCACGTCCGCCCCGGACCGACCCTCCGGCAGAGAGAAGACCGGCGCGGCCATGGGATCGACTCCTCGCGTTGCATGGAATGTCGGACGCTGCGAACCACCGCCGCGATCCCGGTCAGGGCCGCGGGATCACGGCTCCGCGTCCATGCTACTACAGAGTAAACCTAGTTAGCTTTGAGGTGATTGCGGCCCCGGTAACCCGTGATGCGCGCCCGGTCGCAAAACGATACCTGCCGGATCGGACCGGGCGGCGGGCGCGCCTGGCGACGTGACCATTACCGCACCTCATNCCCGCCGCGGGTCGCCGGCTGGGTGCGTGACGTGCCCGGTGGGGTCGCGACCTGCACGTAGAGCAGGCCGGTGCGCAGGGCCTGCGTCCGCGTGGAGTCCAGGGACTCCCAGATCGCCCGCACGGTCTGCTGGACCGCCACGGTCGGGTGGCGGGCGATGCGCTCCGCGATGTCCTGCGCCCGCGACCACAGCCGGTCACGGGGGACGACCTCGCTGACGAAACCGATCTCGTGGGCACGCCTGGCCGACATCCGTTCGTCGTTACCGAGCAGCGCCATGCGCAGCACCTCGCCGATCGGGATGCGGCGGGCCAGCCCGATCGGCTCCAACGCCGCGGTCATGCCGAAGGTGACGTGCGGGTCGAAGAAGGTCGCGTCCTCACCGGCGATGATGATGTCGGCCTCGTTCAGCCAGTACAGCGCCCCACCCGCGGCCATGCCGTGCACCGCGCACACGAGCGGCTTCCAGCACTGGTTGAACTTCGGGGAGAGGTAGGCGGCCGGGTCCACCTGCTTGAGGGGCTCCTTCGCGAGGTCGTAGCCCTCGACCACGTCGACGCCGGTGCTGAAGGCGCGCTCGCCCTGCGCCCGCAGGACGACGACATGTACGTCGTCGGTGACGGCGGCGAAGTTCCAGATCGCCCGGAAGTCGTCCAGCACCTCCTGGTTGAACGAGTTGAGCCGGTCGGGCCGGTTGAGCGTGAGGGTGAGAACGTGATCATCACCCAGCGTGGCGAGGACGCTCGTCAGCGCGGGTACCTCGGCTGGCATCTCGTTGCCTCCTCGTCATCGGGGTGGCCGTAGGACCCCCGACCCGGCCCGGCCGGCACGGCGAGGACGTAGCCGGGTTGGGCAGCACACCCTCCGACATCTCTAACTTAGTGCACGAGGATAGCCCACCAGGCCGTCTCCGCGCCACGGACGCACAGGGACCCGAGCGGCCGACCCGAGCGGCCGACCCGAGCAACGCGGTCGATCGTGCCGACTCCGCCGTCCACCCCGCCCACCCGGACCATTCCCGAGCCACCCCGACCCGAGCCCGGGACCGCCCCCGCGCACCACAACCGGCCGCGCGCCGAACTCCCCTCAGGCCGGAGCTCATGGTGCGTGCCCACCGGGATCGGCAGCGTCATCGAGGCCATCACCCGGCCATTCGATGCCCCGGACAAAGCGCGCGTCGGCGCCGCGGCGTCACGCCGGGCACCCACTTCCCGCGATGCACACAAGACCGACGATCATGCGGTCCGCGTCCCTGGGCCCACCATCGTCCGTGTCCCGACCGACGTGACCACACAATCACAAGGAGGGGACAACCCAGTGACACCACGCGTCGCACCGCCGACCCGGGAACACCCCGGATTGCGGGCCCCACTATCGCCGCATGCGCCGATTCCACCCGTCGAACCGACCTCCGCCCCACTCGACGCCGAATTCTCGACGTCGCCCCACCCGGAACGCGACAGACACTCAGACAGACCCCGGATCGAACCTCCACACCCGCCGGACCACCCCCCGGAAGATGATGGTCGAAAGGTCGCTGACCAGCACGGCGACAAACTCCGGGGGCAGCGGCGGGACCCGCCACGACGGGGGGGAGAATGCGGGCGCCACCGCCGGGTTGATCAGGCCGCCGCGCACACCATCGCGACCCGGCGGCGAACCGACGGACATCCCACTGCCGGACGGGGAGGACGGAACACGAGCCGCCGGCTGGCCCCGTTGATTCCCACAAGCGCGCGGCGCCAGGACAGCCGGAAAGGTCGACCTGACCTCTCTGGACGGCACTGACGTCCGAGACACGGCGTCGGACGACGCGTGCCGACACGGCGAGCGTTCCCAGGACCACCGCGGGACCGCGCCGAGCCCTCCACCACGGTTGACAGCCGCGCCGCCGCCGGCCCGGCGGCCCCCTGCCATGTCCCTGACCAGCGAAGATGCGCAACGGAGCCCGTCGTGTTCCCGGTCCGCCGGCGTTGGGTCGGCGTCGTTGAACTCTGCTCCCGGCCAGCCGCCCGGTCCTGGTGCGCCTCGCCGATCCACCTGCGGGCACGGCCCCGCCAGCCGGCGTCGGACCGGGGGCCGCTGAACCCGCGAAAGTCGTCGACCTGCGGCGGCAACGCACGGGCCAGGTCGTCCCGCGCAGCTCTGAACCCGTGTCCCGACGTCCCGGAGAACCTGCGCAGCCGCCTGCCGTGGCGGCGAGAGACGTTTTTCCGGCCGGGGCCGGGGGCAACCTGACCGCATCACCGCGACCCGCATTCAACAGCCGATCTGCCGGTTCCTGAACAGCGGCGGTTCCAGCGGTGGACAAACTCGAGACGATCGGCCTCGCGAATCATCCGAGAAAAACACGTGAGCCAACCACGAGGCAAGTACGAAAACATGCACGGGCCGTGCCAACCCGCCACCCGAGGCGGGCCATGAAATCGGCCCCGGATGATGTCGTCGGCGACCGGTCGACGGTCACGCAAAGCTAATCCGTGCTCCTTTTTCCGCCGATTTCGGTACGTCGTTCTGCGCGGTTTCAGGACGGCAATATATCCGAGCTGACGGCCCAGGTCGAATTCAGGAACCATCTCCTTTTCCTGAACCGTGCGGGCGAATCTCGACGGCCCGCATGGGCGTCGACTTCGGCCGACACGGAAATTCTCCACCTCGGTGGACGGGTGTCGATCCCGCTGCTGGCCGACAACCGAGAGGATCCGGCGATGCCGGGCCGCAACAATGATCTGCGCACGCGGGGCAAGGCGGGGGTGAAGGCCCGGCGAAAGGGCATCTGCAACGATCCTGCAATCGTCCGCGAAGGGCGGGCCGGCGACGTCGACCGCGGGCTCGGCAAGCCGCCCGCCGGGTCGAACGCGAGGCCGGGGGGCCACCGGGCCCCGCTCCACCGGCGGCGAGCACGGACCGCCCGGGCAGGAGGCGGGCGGGCGGACAGCCGTGCTCGTCGCGCTGTCGGCCGGCCGGGCTCCGGCCGGGCATCCGCCTGCCGGCCGCCTTGATCGGCGGTCGGGGACGCTGAAGTTGGCCGGGTGGGGAGCATCGAACACCTGGATGTGCTACGAACTACGCACCCGAGCGGACCGCGGCCGCGTAGTAGATGTCGCCGTAACCGCCGCGGTCCGGATGGCGGAGTTCGGGGATCTCCCCGAAGATCAGGACTGCGGCCAGTGCCACCCATTCCAGGGGTGGCAGCAGGCGGATTCCCGTGCATCCGCCCACCTCGACCGCCCCCGGGCCGCCTAATAAACACGGGGGCTCATCGGATAACCTGGCAGAGCAGTTTTCGTCGCCGGCCATCGCGCCGGCAACCCGCCCGTCCAGGTGGCCCCATGAATCTCCTTCCGTACCCCCCGCAAACCGATGGGACGTGCGACCGGCGGCTCGATCAGCCGCAGCGGGCGGACCCCCGTTCGGGGGAGGGGATCAGGATCCTCATTGGGGCTCACCGACGCCACGAGAGTCAGTTCTCGCACATCGGAGCGGGCGGCATTGACGGCATGGGCGGGCGGCGGGATAACCTTTTCGATGTAGCCGACAGTGGGGCCGGCGAAGGCATGCCGAGCCCGGAGGGAGTTGGTGTGGCGGCGCGCCACTTCACCCGGGGTCGGGCCATGCATGGCCACCCACAAAGGTGGTGTACGGCTGATCCCCTGCCCGACCCTCGGATGAATCTGCCGGACTGCCGGCGATGAGCCGGTGATCCTCATCCGGAGTGGTCGGGTAAACCGGAGTGGACAGGGAGAGGAGCACGATGGGCCCAGTGGTTTCGGACTCGTCCGCTGTGCAGGTGCGCCTGCACCGGACGATGACCGCCNCCGGCTTCGACCGAGCGTCGGGTCCGTTCTCCGCCGACAACCAACCGACCGACGTGCGGACCCAGCGGGAACGGGTTCGCCTGGCCCAGATCGAGCTGCTGGAGCTCAGCGCGCAGCTCACGACGCCCCACCTGCGACGCCAGATCCTGCGCATCTACTCACTGCTACGCAGCGAGCCGGTGGTGCAGAGCCCGGCGAAGCCACCGCCCTTCCGCCTCACCCTGCGTGAGATGGAGGTGCTCACTCTGGTGGCCACGGGGTGCTCCAACGTCGAGGCGGCCGAGCAGCTCACCATCCGGGCCGAGACGGTCAAGACCTACATGCGCAGCATCATGCGCAAGATGGGCGTCCGGAACCGGACCGCGGCGGTGCACACCGCCCGGCAGATCGGCCTACTGGACTGAACGGACGCCGATCGGGTCGGCATGGCGGCTCACTCCCACCGCCGACGCCGCCCCAGCACCGCACCACCGACACCCGTAACACCGATACCCGCAACACCGACACCCGCAACACTGGCACCACAGTGCCGCAAGCAGCACCGGCGCTGTCAGGCGCCACCACCGACGGGCCACCGCAGCCACCGCCCGGCACTGCTCCCTCCGGGCCCTGCCGCGATCCGTCGGCCCGCTCCGGCACTCCCTCCATGCCGGATCGCGACCACTCCGGAACCTGAAAAAGGGCTCGGATCGGACGTCATCGTCCGATCCGAGCCCCGGTCGTCGGTGCCCGGATGGCACCGTCGGGTATGACGGATCTGCCTAGCCGGCGGCGAACAGGCTCGCCGCGTCGACCGTCCGGACGTCAGTCGCCCTGGTGCCCTTGAGGGTCGCCTCGACGGAGCTGGCCGAGCACAGTGCCTTCAGGCTCGGGATGGCACTGCCGTCGCAGGAGAACGTCAGCCCGTGACCGGCGGGCATCGCGATGTTCCTGGCCGTCTTCAGGGTGGAGGTCACCGAGGCCGGGGNGACGTCGCCGCTGATGCCCTTGAGCGCCCGTGCGAGGCCGAGGACCGTCTGGTAGCCGGTGACCGCATAGCCGTCGGTCTGCGTCTTCGGCGTGTACCTGGCCATCACCGTGCGGTACAGCTTCGCCTCCGTGTCGTCGGAGTCGGTGTCCGACGGGGTGAACAGGATCGAGCCGTCGAGCTGGCCCGGCGCCGCGTCGTCGACGGTCTTCGACACACACGGCTGGATCACGAACTTCGGCTGGGTCGCACCCACGGCCTGGAAGGCCTTGAACACCGAGGTGCAGTGGGTGGCGTCGCCGACGAGGGCGAGCGCGTCCGGCTTCTTGCCGATCGCCGAGGTCACCTGGGAGGTGGCGTCGGCCGTGCCCCGCGGGATGGAGATGACGTCCAGGTCCACGCCGGACTTCTGGAACACCGGCTTGCCCAGGGCGTTCGCCCCGGTGATCGCGGCCGGCACGTCCGTGACGAACAGCGCCACCCGCTTGTAGCCCTTCTCCTTCGCGTAGCTCGCCATCGTGCCCAGCGTGGCGGGGAAGGCTCCGGTCCAGGAGAACACGCCATCGGTGGCGAACTCGGAGCCGGCGGTCGCGGTGCCCGTGACATACGGGATCTTCGCCCCGGCGATGATCGGCACGAGGGTGTCGCCGAAGCCGGTGGTTCCGGTGCCGACCGCGGTGACCTTCTGTTCGACCATCTCGTTGGCGCAGGTCCGGGCGGAGGCCGCGTCCTCCTGCGACTTGCAGACGACGAGCTGGATGGGCCGCCCGCCGATGCCGCCGAGGTAGTCGTTGGCGTAGGCGGTGGCCGCCTGGGCGCCCTCGCGGACCTCGGGCAGGGACACCGCGCTGCCGCCCTCCGCGGTGATGAAACCGATCTTCACCGGCGCACCCGCCGCCTTCGTGCCCGGCGGGAGCGTCGCGGTCGACGCGGTGGGACCGGACGAGCTGCCCGCGTCGCCGCCGCCGCTCCCACTGCCGCAGGCCGCCGGAAGTAAGGCCAGGCCGAGGACCAAGAACGCCGATCCCGCCCGCACGCCGCGGCGTCCGCCGTGCCAGTACCCGTTCCTCGCGCCCACTGTTCCTCCCTCTCACCGTCCGGCCGTCCCGCAGATGGCGGGGTATCCCCGCCGGTCGGGCGGCCCGGCCGATCGCCGGGTGCCCCTCGCCGGCGCGACGACCGCAGACCCCACAAGAATTCCTAAGATGACTTAGTGCACTATGTTAGTGATCACGCGGTTCGTCAAGCAAACCGAGTTCGTGGACGCGGCCTTCACCCGGAGACGGCTCTCCGGTGGGTACGGCCGCAGGCGCCGGAACGGGCCAGCAGACGCCGAGATGTGTTGCCGAACGGCCAGGACGGTGAAAGCCGGGCCGGGGCCGGGGACGCGACGAAGGCGATTCGCCACGCTCAGGCGGCTGTCTCCCGCGGGGCGTGCCGCTCGCTGAGGTAGGCCCGTTCCAGCAGCTCGGGCTTCGCCCGCAGCTCGGCCGCCGGCCCGGACAGCACCTCCTCGCCGTGGGCGAGCACGATCGCGTGGTCGGCGATGCCCATGACGAGGTGCACGTGCTGCTCGACGAGCACCACCGCCGCCGACGTGTCCGTGGCCACCGCCCGCACGACCGGCAGGAGCTCCTGCACGATCACCGGGGCGAGACCCATGCTGAGCTCGTCGATCAGCAGGATGCGCGGGCGCTGCACGAGCGCCCGCCCGATGGCGAGCATCTGCTGCTCCCCGCCGGAGAGCATCCCAGCCCGGACATCGAGCCGCTTGCGCAGCGCCGGGAAGTAGTCCAGCACCTCGTCGACGCTCAGCCCGCCCTTGACCCGCCCGAGCTGGAGGTTCTCCCGGGAAGTCAACGTGGTGAACAGGGACCGGTCGTCGGGCACGAGCACCACGCCGAGCCTGGACAGCGCCCGCGGGCTGGCCCGGTTCACGCCCTGCCCGTGCACGGCGACCTCGCCGCCGAGCGTGGGCAGCAGCCCGGCGAGCGTCAGCAGGACCGTGGTCTTGCCGGCGCCGTTCGGCCCGAGCAGGGCGACGACCTCGCCCTCACGCAGCGTCAGATCGAAGCCGCGCACCACCGGTACCCGGTCGTATCCCGCGTTCAGCCCGCGGGTCTGCAGCAGGACGCTCAACCGACGCTCTCCTTCTCCAGCGATGCGGACGGTCCGGGCGGAGTCGCCGTGGTGGAAGCAGTGGTGGAAGCAGTGGTGCCGGTGCCGGTGCCGGCCTGGGCCTCGGCGTCGGCGTTCACTCCGGCGTCGGCGTCGGCGTCGGCGGAATCGGCGGTCACGGGGGCTCCGGCTGCCGCGGGGGTTGCCGCCGCGGGGTCGGCGACCGCGGAACCGGCGACCGCTCCGGCCGGCACCGAGGGCTGCGACGCGACGGGGGTGCTGCCGAGGTAGGCCTCGGTGACCGCCGGATGGTTCTTGATCTCCTCAGGCGAGCCGCTGGCGATCACCGCGCCGAGGGCGAGCACGACGATCCGGTCGCAGACGCCGAGCACGAGGTTCATGTCGTGGTCGACGAGCACGATCGTCACCCCGGTGCGGGCCACCTCCCGCAGCCGCTCGCCGAGCCAGAGACTCTCGGTGCTGTCCAGGCCACCGGCCGGTTCGTCGAGCAGGAGCACCCGCGGCCGGCCGGCGAGCGCCCGGGCGATCGAGACGAGCTGGCGGTGACCCTGCGACAGCTCGCGGACGGGGCGGTCGCGGACCTCGTGGAGCTGCAACGCGCGGTAGAGCCGGTCGAGATGGTCGGCGTGATCGGCGGGTAGCCGGCCACCGCCGCCGCGGGCCGCGGCCTCGCCGACGGAGACGTTCTCGGCGACCGAGAGGTCCTCGTACAGCTCGATGCCCTGGAAGGTGCGGCCCAGGCCCCGGCGGATCCGGTGGTGCGGCTTGAGCCCGTCGAGCCGGTAGCCCTCGAACTCGACCTCGCCGGTGGCGGTGATGAAGCCGCTGATCGCGTCGATCAGGGTGGTCTTACCCGCGCCGTTGGGGCCGATCAGACCGATGACCTGGCCGTGGCCGAAGTCGAGGCTGACGTCCTGCACGGCCCGCACGCCGCCGTACTGCACCCCGACTCCGCGCAGGGTGAGCAGGATCCGCTCGGCGTCGGCGGTCGCCGCCGCCGCGACGGCATCGGCCGCGACCGGCACCGACCCGGAAGCCGGCACCGACCCGGAGACCGGGGCCGGCTCGGAGACCGCGGCCGGCTCGGAGACCGCGGCCGGCTCGGCGGGGATGGTCGGCGGGATGGCGTCGGCGGTGGGCAGGACCGGCGGCTCGGCGCGCAGCCGCTTCGCCCGCTGACCTGACCACCAGGCGTGGACGGGGCCGACGGCGCCCTCCGGGTTGAGCAGCACGGACAGGACCAGGGCCAGACCCGTGATGACCTGGTACCAGCTACCGAGATCGACCGCCTTGTCCAGCGCGACGAACAACAGCCCGCCCGCGCCGAGGACGCCGGCGAGCAGACCGCCGGAGACCGAGGTGATCCCGGCGAGGTAGGCGGTGGCGAACAGGGCCAGACCACCGACGACGGAGAAGGACTCCGCGTCCACGAGGGTCTGCTGGTAGGCCATCAGCGCGCCGCCGAGGCCGGCGATGAACGACCCGATCGCGAAGGCGGCGATCTTGATCCGGGCGACGTCGATGCCGGCGGCCGCCGCCGAGCGCTCGTTGGCGCGCACGGCGAGCATGGCCGCGCCGAGGCGGCTGCGCCGCAGCTCCGCGACGGCCAGCGCGACGAGGATGAGGACCACCAGGCAGAGCAGGCCGAACTGGATGCGGGGGTAGTTCTCGCCCGCGCCGATGCGCAGGTTGAGCCCCCACAGCTTCGGGTCGGCGACCTTCGCGCCGCCGGTCCCGCCGTTGACGTCCGGGTTGCGGAACCAGATCGACTCGACCGCCATCCCGAGGGCGAGTGTCACCACGGCGACCGGAAGGCCGCGGATGCGCAGCGCGGGCAGGCCGACGACGACCCCGATGATCATCGCACCGAGCGCGGCGAGCAACGGGGCGACGGGGAACGGAATGTTCCAGTCGGTCGTCATCCGGCTGACGAGGAAGCCGCCGACCCCGGCGAGGGTGAGCTGCGCGAGCGAGACCTGGCCGGCGTACCCGGTGACGACCACCAACGACAGCGTGACGATGCCGAGCAGCATCGAGGTGACGACCGCGGCCCGCATCGAGCCCGAGGTGACGACCAGCAGCACGACCGCGACGACGGCCGGGATGACGACGTTCAGCAGCCGGTGGCGCGGCCGGGGCGCCTGGCCGAGGTTGGCGCGAATGAGCATGCCGCGCGTCGGCAGCGGCCGGCCGCGCAGGACCAGGTACGCCAGGATGACGACGAGCGGGACGAGCTGGCCCAGGCCCTGCTGCGGCAGCCAGGAGTGCTGGGACTGCAGGTACTGCAGCTCGGACTGCACCATCCCGATGAGCAGGCCGGCGCCGACGGCGAGGCCCAGGGAGTTGAAGCCGGCGACCAGGGCGGCGGCGAGCGCCGGCACGATGAACAGGGTGTAGGAGACCGGGATGAGCGGCACGATCGGTGAGATCAGGATGCCGGACAGGCCGGCGACCACCGCACCGATGGCCCAGTTCGCCAGCGCGATGCGGTCCGGCGACAGGCCGGTGACCAGCGCGCCCTTCTCCGTCTCGGCGGCGGCCCGGGTGGCCAGGCCGAAGCGGGTGAAGCGGAACACGCCGGCGAGGGCGAGCGCGAGGACGACGATCGTCAGGGCGAACCACAGCTTGTCGCCCTGGATGCGCAGGTCGCCGATCGTGTAGCTGTCGCTGGGCAGGATCCGCTTCACCGACACGGGCGTCGTGCCGACCCGCTGGGCGAGCAGCGCCTGGAAGACGATGAGCAGACCGATCGAGGCGACCGCCTTGGCGACCGGCGGCGCGGTGCGCAGCCACCGGAACACCAGCACGTAGAGCAGGACCCCGAGCAACGCGGCGATGACCAGCGAGACGCCCAGGGCGGGCCACAGGCCCCAGTCGGAGCCGACGGAGACGGTCTTCGGTAAGCCGGGGATCGGCAGCAGCAGTTCACCCCTGCGCAGGAACGCATACGTGTACGCGGTGTACAGGGCGATGGCGCCGGTGGCGAAGTTGACCACACCCGAACTGCGATACGTGACCACCAGGCCGAGCGCGAGCGCCCCGAAGACGGCTCCGCTCCCCAGCCCGAGTAGCAGGAAGACTATGTGTTGAGTCATCGCGGGCGATGTCTCCCCTCACCCTCCGTCGGCACAGCCGCGAAGTGATCGAGTGCAGGTGGGTCCGGGCGGCCTGACGCGCCGACCCCGACGCCGCGGGACGGACCGCCGGGTGCGGGTGGCCTACCGGTTCGGTCAGGGGGGCGCGACGATCCGAGCGGGACGGGTCAGCCCTTCGGCACGTCGGGGCTCGACGCATCCGGTCGACGACCGGTGAGACGTGCGGCACACCGCTATCTTTGTAAACTAGGTGGTCGACCTGGTCAAGCGGTGATCCGTTGTGCCACGCCCGCCCGGGGGCCCAGGACCGGAGCGAGGCAGGGGCAACCGGCCCCGAAACGGCGAACGTCCCCGGCGGGCGAAGGACCAGCCTTCGCCCGCCGGGGACGTCTCACGGTGCGGGGAACGTCAGGATTCGGCGGCCGCCTCCGCCGCGATGCGGTCCATCTCGTGGCGGACGATGCCCTCGGCCGAGTCGGCCGGCGGGGTGGGCAGGACGACCTGGCCACCCGTCCGGCTCGGCAGCAGCACCACCGCCTTCGCCGGCGACGTCGTCACCCCCCGCTGGTTCTCCGCCCACACCTCGATCTCGACCTCGTTGCGGATCCCCCCCTCGTTGCGGATCCCCCCCTCGCCGCGGGCCTCGGACCCGTCTGGCCCGGACACCTGCCGCTTGTCCGTCACCCGCCCCTTCAACCAGGTCGTGTCCCCCACGAAGTTGAACCGGCGGTGCTGCACCGAAAGCTTCCACAGCCAGCCCTCGTCGCCGATCCAGTCCGTCAGCAGATGACACAGCCACGTCTCCCGCATGGCGCCGTAGTCGTACGACGTCGGCAACCCCAGTTCCTGCGCCCGCGCCGGTTCCCAGTGCAACCGCTGGACCGTGTCCGGAATGTTCAGGGCGTTCGCCGGATACAGCCCCGGGGCCTTCGCCCGCACCCGGTGGGCCAACCGGAACGCACCCGGCGGAGTGAGCTGCATTCCCCAGCCCAGGTGCCACACCACCACATCCGTCGTCGTCAACGGACCCTTCACCTTCGTCGGCAGCTCCTCCCCCACCACCACGTCCTCGAAATACCGCGGCTGCCCACCCCGCCGCGACTCCGCCGCGTACAGGGCGTCGATCTCCGCCAACTGCTCCGCCGAGTACGGCTCCGGCAGATCGTGCTCCTTCTTGCGCTCCCGCGACGTGTGCCGCTCCGCGTTGATCCAGGTGCCGCGCTGCAGGCAGGTGGGCTCGCCGTGCTGGTTGGCGAAGATGAAGTCGTGGGTGACGTGCGCGGTGCGCCCCCCGAAGGAGCTGGGCTTCGCCACCACCCCGACCTGGGTACGCAGGCAACGCGCCCGGTCACCGAGGGCGAACGGCCGCCACCACTCGAACTCCATCACCGCCTGGTAGGAACCCAGGCCCGCGAACGGATCGCCCTTGAGCAACGCCTTCGTCTCCGGGTCGGGCCTGGGCGCCGCGTCCTCACCCACCGTGTACAGGAAGGTCGGCGGCGCGATGAGCGTCCCCCACCGGGTGCCCTTGCCGTAGTCCGGATCGCAGTACAGCGGGTTGTCGTCCCCGTAGCCGTAGGCGAAGTGCCGGGAGGCGTCCCAGGTCACCTCGTAGTTGTGCGGCGGGTTCGGCAGGGGCTGCGGAACCCCGATCCGCCTGCGCGACCGCTCGAAGGCCGCGTCCGTCAGGACACCGAAGCGCTCAGCACTCTCATCCACCACCTAGTTATAACAGATAACTATGTCCACGTCCCCCTCTCCCGCGGAGTCCCAGCGACACCGGGGACGACCCCTCCGGCCCGGTCAACGCGCTCCCGGGGCGGCGCACCTCCCAAGGAAGGCGCATCGAGGCCACTCCCTGCCCGGCGAGGCTCGGCTGGAGCTCGCATCCCGACAGTCGGGGCATGACTGCCCGGCATAGGACGACTGTTGCCGCACGGTCGATCGAGGTTTACTAAGTTATCCATGTCATGACGGATCTTCCGGCCTCGCGGATCGCTCCACTCGCCGGGCGGCCCCGATGCGGCGAGGCATGACAGGGGAACGACCTCGCGCACCCGATCGCCGAGCACCAGAGTCGGCGGCCATCGACTTGAGGGGACTCTGTGTCTTCATCCCGCAAGGGCCGCTTAGGCGTGGCCGCCGCCATCATGGGCCTGCTGGTGGCGGGCGTCGGATGCTCGACGGCGGGCCCACCGGACGCCGACGGTCCCTGTAACTCCCCCGGAGTTTCGAAAGACCAGATCAAGCTGGGTTTCATCTATCCGGACACCGGGGTCGGATCGGCAGTTTTCGCCGCGGCCCGCGCGGGCGTCGACGCCCGGCTGGGACTCGCGAACGCCGAGGGCGGGGTGAACGGCCGCCGCATCACCTACGAATGGCGCGACGACGAGGCGAACCCGGACACGAACGGGCGGGTGGCGCGCGACCTCGTCGAGAACACCGGGGTCTTCGGGTTGATCATATCGTCGGTGNCCGCCTCCGGTAGCGCGAGGTACCTCAACGAGCAGGGCGTTCCCGTCACCGGCCTCGACGCGGAATCGGTCTGGGCGCAGTACCGGAACATGTTCTCCTTCGTCTCTTCGGCGGAGTCCGCGATCGACACGTTCGGCACCTACGTCAGGCAGAGCGGCGGCACGAAGGCCGTCATGCTCATCCAGCCGCTGTCCGGCGCCGTGGCGAGCTTCGGCGACAAGGTCATCCGGAGCATGCGGGCCGCCGGCGTCGAGGCGACCGGGCTCGCCTACACCGAGGGTGTCGACGACCCCGCCACCACCGGCCGCCGGCTCGCCGCCGAGGGGACCGACGTCGTGCTCAGCCTGCTCGACGCCCGCTCCCTCGCCGAGATCCTGGGGGCCATGCGGTCAGCCGGCGCGGCCCCGAAGTCCACCCTGTCGTTCACCGGGTATGACACCGGCCTGTTGCGGCAGCTCGGCCCGGTGATGGCCGGGGTGTCGATCCCGCTGTACTTCCTGCCGTTCGAGGCCGGCGGCCCACCGCTGGAGGAGTACCGCAACGCCGTGCACCGGTACGCGCCCCAGCTCAGCTCGCCCGACCAGGAGTTCGCGCTGCGCTCCTACATCGAGACCGACCTGTTCCTGCATGGCCTGGCCGACGCCGGCGCCTGCCCGACCCGCGCCTCCTTCATCCGCAACCTGCACAACGTCTCGAACTACAACGCCCGCGGGCTGATCGCGCCGATCAGCATCAGGGACGACTTCGGCCGGCAGCAGACCTGCTACGCCTTCGTCCGGGCGAACGCCGCGGCAACCGCCTTCGAGGTGACACAGAAGCAGCTCTGCGGGAAGGTCCTGCCGGACTGACCGCCGGAACGTGGCGATCACCCGCCCGGCTCATGCGCGCAAGGTCATGCGCGCAAGGGCGCGACCGCGCCCATCGCCTCGTCGAGCAGCGCCGCGAGCGACGCCCGGCCGCCGGCGTCACACCACGCGCTCTGGGCGGCGTCGAGGCAGGCCAGGGCGGCCGCGACGACCGCGGCGGCACGCCGCTCGATCCCACCGACTCCACCGGCCCGCTCATCGGCACCGGGTGAACCAGTCAGAGGCTCCGCCCTCGCCGACGAATCGAACCCCGCCGACGAATCCGACTCGACCGGCAGATCGGACCCGACCGACGGATCGGACCCGACCGACGGATCAGACCCGACCGACGGGTCAGACCCGAGCGAGGGTTCGGACCGGGCCGGGGCGGCCACGCGGGCGAGGCGATCGATGACCTCGGGGACCAGCAGCTCCCGCCATCGGGACTGCTTCTCCAGGTGCGCGGCCTTGAGCGCCGGGGTCTCGTGCAGCATCCGCAGCAGGACGAACGTGCGCCCCGGATCGAGGCGGTTGCGCTCCTCGATGAGGTCGAAGGCACGGCGCAGCGCCAGCCATGCGCCCTCCTGCGGGGGGCGTCGCCCGACGGCGTCGGCGAGCGCCCGGCCGAACGTCTCGAAGTTGACCAGGATCACCTCTTCCTTCGACGCGAAGTAGCGGAAGAAGCTGCGCTTGGACAGTCCGGCGGCGGAGGCGATCTGGTCGATCGTGGTCGCGTCGTAACCCTGCTCGGCGAACAGGCTCATCGCCACGGTCATGAGCTCGGAGCGCACGGCACGGCGGGTGCGTTCCCGCAGGCCGGGAGGCGACTCCATCATCATCCGCCGATGGTACGCCGTGACCAACCTGTCATCGAGTGACGTTTCCGGCGTACGGTGTTGCGAACAGCGGCCACCGCCGGGACATCAGACCGGGCTGGCCGCGACAAACTCAGCACCCGGGAAGGGAACACCATGAGCAGGATCTGGTTTGTCACCGGAGCGTCCAGAGGCTTCGGCCGCGTGTTCGTGGAGTCCGCGGTGCGGGCCGGCGACCAGGTGGTCGCCACCGCCCGTAAGATCGACGCGGTGGCCGACCTGGCTCAGACCCACGGTGACGCCGTACTGCCGCTCGCGCTGGACGTCACCGACCGGGCCGCCGTGGACGCCGCGGTCAAGGCGGCGATCGCCCACTTCGGGCGGCTCGACGTCGTCGTGAACAACGCAGGCTACGGCCACTTCGGCGCGGTCGAGGAACTCACCGAGAGCGACATCCGCGACCAGCTCGAGACGAACTTCTTCGGCGCCCTGTGGGTCACCCAGGCGGTGCTGCCGCAGTTGCGGTCGCAGGGCAGCGGGCACATCATCCAGATCTCCACGATCGGCGGGATCGCCGCCTTCCCGTCCCTCGGCGCCTACCACGCGTCGAAGTGGGCGCTGGAGGGGCTCAGCGAGTCCCTCGCCCAGGAGGTCGCCGCCTTCGGGATCAAGGTCACCCTCGTCGAGCCGGGCGGCTACAGCACCGACTGGGCGGGGTCCTCGGCGGTGCACTCGGCCCCGTCGCCGGTCTACGACAACCTGCGCAAGGCGATGGCCGAGCGGCGCGCCAACGCCGGGTCCGCGATCGGTGACCCGGCAGCGACCGGCGCGGCCCTACTGAAGATCGTCAACGCCGAGAACCCGCCGCTGCGGGTGCTGTTCGGTACCCCGCCCACCCAGATCGTCAAGGCGGTCTACCAGCAGCGGCTGGACACCTGGGCGCAGTGGGAGCAGGTCTCGATCGAGGCCCAGGGCAGCTAGCGGGACGCTCCCGGGCCGTCAGCCGGCGGTGGCGATCAGGCGCTCGCGGTGCTGGCGGGGCGTGCCGCGGACCAGCTCGTCGACCTTGATCCGGCGCAGGAACAGGTGCAGGTCGTGCTCCCAGGTGAAGCCCATGCCGCCGTGGAGCTGCAGCGCCGTGCTGGCCGCGCGGCTGGTCCCCTCGCCGGCCACGGAGCCGGCGACCGCGACGGCGGTGCCGGCGGCGACCAGATCCCCGCTGTCGAGCGCGCGGGCGGCGTCGTGGCCGCAGAGCCGCGCCGCCTCGATGTCGACGGCCATGGTCGCCGCGTGGTGCTTGACCGCCTGGAACGATCCGACCGGCCGGCCGAACTGCTCGCGTTCCTTGACGTACCCGACGGTCATGTCCAGCAGGCGGCCGGCGGCGCCGACCGCGTCCAGGGTGTGGATGATCGCCAGGGCCTGGTCCAGGGTCTCGGCGACGCCCGCGCCGACCCGGGCCCAGTCACCCGCCGGGACGGTGACGCCATGCAGGTCGACGGCGGCGATGTCCCGACTCAGGTCGAGGGTGGTACGGGCGGTACGGGTGGCGCTCGCGGCGGGAACGAGCGCAAGGGCGCGGTCGTCGTCGATGGCGGCGCTGGCCAGGAGCCACGCCGCGCCGAGTCCGCCGACGACGACAGCCGCCCGGCCGGCGAGGGTGAGCGTGCCGTCGGGTCCGGGCGCGCCGCTGATCGCGGCGTCGTCCGGCTCGGCCGCGGCCGGGACCGCGAGCGCCGCGCCCTCGGCCACCGCGTCGGACACGGCCGCCCCGATACCGATCTGGTCGAGCAGCCGGGCGACCAGGGCGGCCTGGCCGAGCGGCAGCGGCGAGCCGGCACGGCCGAGTTCCTCCACGACGACCGCGAGGTCGGCGAAGGTCCCCCCCTCCGCGGGCCGCAGCAGCGAGGTGAGTCCGAGTTCGGCGGCGGCGCGTAAGTCGTGCGCCGAGTAGAGCGCCGCGAGCGCCGCGCCGTCGGCCCGGGCCGCGGCCAGATCGGTGCGTTCCGCGAGCCAGTCGCGGGCGGCGTCGGCCAGGCTTTCCTGTTCGTCGCTGAGAAGCATGTCGCCGGATCCTTCCCCGACCGGTGCGGTCGGGCTCGCGGGTCGTCGGGCTGGCGGGGTGGCGGGCTGGCGGGCTGGCGGGCTGGCGGGTCGTCGGGCTGGCGGGCTGGCGGGGTGGCGGGGGCGGCGGTCCTAGCGCGGCAGGCCGAGGGCGCGTTCGGCGATGAGGTTGCGCATGATCTCCGAGCTGCCGCCGGCGATCGTGTACGCGCGGGCGTAGAGGTAGGCGTCCTGCCAGCGGCCGCCGTCGACGGCGTCGACGTCGCCCTCGGTGAGGATGCCGCGCGCGCCGAGCAGGTCCACGGCGAACTCGTGCAGCCGCAGGTTGAGCTCGCTGAACCACAGCTTCCCCGCCGGGGCGTCGATCACCCGCTCCCGGCCGGCCCGCCAACGGGCGAACGAGGACTGCCCGAGCAGCGCGCAGGCGCGGATCTCGGCCCGGAACGCGCCGAAGCGCTGGCGGATGTCGGCCTGCTCCAGTGCCGGCCGGCCCTCGATCTCGATCTTCTGGGCGAGCGCGTACAGGTCCTCCCAGGCGAGCTGGAGGTCGACGACCGCGGCGCTGACGCCGTTGCGCTCCTCGGCCAGCGACGCGTTCGCGACGATCCAGCCCTGGCCGGGCGTGCCGATCACGGCGGAGGCCGGGATGCGCACGGAGTCGAAGAACACCTCGTTGAAGTCGGAGGTGCCGGTGAGCTCGCGCAGCGGCCGGACGTCGATGCCCGGGGTGTCCATGTCGATCGCGAACGCGGTGATGCCCTTGTGCTTGGGCACGTCCGGGTCGGTGCGGGCCAGCAGGTACCCGCGGTTGGCCCAGTGGCCGTTGGTGGTCCACACCTTCTGCCCGGTCACGACGTAGCCGTCGCCGTCGAGTACCGCGCGGGTGCGCATGCCCGCCAGGTCGCTGCCCGCGTCCGGCTCGCTGAACAGCTGGCACCACAGGTCTTCGTTGCTGCGGATGGCGGGCAGCAGCTTCGCCCTCTGCTCGTCGGTGCCGAAGCGGATCAGCGCGCTGGCGGCGAGCCCGTTGGCGCCGGAGTGCATGGGCGCGCGCGCCCGGGCAATCTCCTCGGAGACGACGACGTCGCGGCGCGGGTCGTGCTCGGCCTCGCCACCGAACTCCACCGGCCAGTCGCCGCCGAGGTAGCCCGCCTCGAACAGCGCGGCAGTCCAGCGCCGCAGCTCGGCGAGCTCCTCGGCGTTCTCCGGGCTGCGCACCCCCGCCTTGGCCTGCCGCCCGGGCGCGTGGCCGGCGATGAACGCCCGCACCTGCGCCCGGAACTCCCCCAGCTCGGTCCCCGAACCCCAGTCCACGCTCATGACTCCTGCTCCAACTCGACTGCTCCGACTCGACTGCTCCGACTCGACTGCACCGACCCAACGACGAGAAGCTGCCCGCGGCGGTCCGCCCGTGTTCCGCCGGCCGGCCCGTCACACGCCCAGCGAACGACCGATGATCTCCTTCATGATCTCCGTCGTGCCGCCGTAGATGGTCTGGATGCGCGCGTCCGTGAACGCCTTGCCGACGGGGTATTCCGTCATGTAGCCGTACCCGCCGTGCAGCTGCAGGCAGCGGTCGACGACCTTCTGCTGCAGCTCCGTGGCCCACCATTTCGCCTTGGAGGCGTCGACGGTGGTCAGCTTCTCCTCGAACGACGCCTTCAGGCAGCGGTCGATGTACACCTGGGCGATGTCGATCTCGGTGGCGAGCTCGGCCAGCAGGAAGCGGTTGTGCTGGAAACCGCCGATCGGCTGGCCGAAGGCGGTGCGGGTCTTCGTGTACTCCAGCGTGGAGTCGAACACCGCCCGCGCCCCGGCGACCGCGGAGATCGCGATCGACAGCCGCTCCTCGGGCAGGTTCTCCATCAGGTGGATGAATCCGCCGCCCAGGTTGCCCAGCACGTTGCGGGCGGGCACCCGGACGGCGTCGAAGAAGAGCTCGGCGGTGTCCTGCGCGTGCAGGCCGATCTTGTCGAGGTTGCGGCCGCGGGAGAAGCCGGGCATGTCCCGCTCCACGACGAGCAGGGAGATGCCCCGGCTGCCCGCCGCCGGGTCGGTCCGCGCCACGACGATGACGTAGTCGGAGTGGATCCCGTTCGTGATGAACGTCTTGGCCCCGGAGACGAGCCAGTCGTCACCGTCGCGCACCGCCGAGGTCCGGATGCCCTGCAGGTCGCTGCCGGCACCCGGCTCGGTCATCGCGATCGCCCAGATCGCCTCGCCGGAGGCGAATCCGGGCAGCCAGCGTGCCTTCTGCTCGTCGTCGGGCAGCCGGCTCAGGTAGGAGCCGACGACGTCGTTGTGAAGCAGGAAACCCGGACCGGTGACGAACGCGGCCGCGAGCTCCTCGGCGACGACGGCGTTGAACCGGAAGTCCCGAACCCCGCCGCCGCCGAACTCCTCGGCGACGTTGAACCCGATGACGCCGTGCTTGGCCGCCTTGGCGAACACTGCCCGGTCGACGATCCCGTCGGCCTCCCACCCGGCGTGATACGGGGTGATCTCGCGGGCGACGAACTCCCGGACGACCTCCCGGAACTGCCGGTGCTCATACTCGAAGATCTCGCGTTCCACGGTCGTCTCCTTGCTCGGCGAACAACGCCAGCAGGTCAGGCATGCTGACCTTCTGGGACACCCCGCGGGGCAGCTCCGGCACGGTCAGCGCCCGCGCCGGCACCTCGTAGGGCAGCATCCGGGGCCGACACCAGTCACGCAGCTCCTGCTCGCNGATCGGCTCCGCGCCGGGCGCCAGCTCCACGACGGCGACGGGCACCTGGCCGAGGCGCTCGTCGGGCAGGCCGAACACCGCCGCCTCGGCCACCGCGGGGTGCTCCTCCAGCACCTCCCGGACGGTGAGCGGCCGGATCTTGAATCCGCCACGGATGATCACATCGTCGGCGCGGCCCTCGATGTAGAGGAAACCGTCGTCGTCGAGGTGGGCAAGGTCGCTGGTCCGGGTCCAGCCGTCCGCGTCCGCCCGGGCACCGGCCTGGTCGGTCCTGATCTCCAGCAGTCCGCTGGCACCCGTCGGCAGCACCTCGCCGTCCTCCGCCACGACGCGCAGCCCCACCCCCGGGAAGGCGCGCCCGACGCTGCCCCGCTTCTTCGCCCACCACTGCCGGTGGTCCGGCAGCGACCAGCCCGCCACCGCGCCGGAGAACTCGGTCGCGCCGTACACGCCGAGCACGTGGATGCCGTAGCGCTCCAGCACCGCATCGACCAGGTCGGGCGACACCGGGGCGGTCCCGCAGGTCAGCGCGCGCAGGCTGGCGAGGTCCTCGACGGGCACGTCCGCACTCATCAGGGTGCGCAGCGCCGCCGGCGGCAGCGCGCCGAGGCGGGGCCGGTGCTCCCGGATGACCTCGAGCCACCGCTCCAGGGTCCAGCGCTCCAGCAGCACGATGCGCCGCGCGTCGCCGAGGGCCTGCAGCGCCCCCCACAACCCGCCGATGTGCACCAGCGGCACGGAGACGATGGCCACGCCGCCCTCGAAGTAGGACCTTTCGCCGCCACCGGGCTTCATGTGGCCCCGGGCGGACCCGACCGACGCCTCGAGCTGACGGTAGGTCAACGGGATGCGCTTGGGCGGGCCGGTGGTGCCCGAGGTGGTGAGTTCGACGGCGACGCCCGGCGCGTCGACCGCGGTGACCGCGGCGTCGGCGCGGCCGGCCCGCACCGACGCGATCCCCTCGGGCGAGGTGTGGAGAAGGCTGATGCCGAGCCGCTCGACCGGCTCCGCGAGCCCCGAGGACGCCCAGGCCCGCACCGGCACGATGATCGCCGGCGGGGTGGCCCGCTCCAGGTCGCCGGCCAGGCGCTCGGCCGGCTGCAGCGGGTTGAAGACCGTCAGGCAGCGCTCGGTGCCGAGGATCGCGAGGATCGCCGCGATGGACTCGGTCCAGTTTCCGAGCAGGACGCCGATGCGCGCGCCGCGACCGAGGCCGAGCCCGTCGAGGCTGCGGGTGATCTCGTCGGCAAGCGCGCGCACGGTCCCCCAGGACACCCAGGCACCGTCGACCTCAAGGGCGGGGGCGGAGTCGGGCGCCGACCACAGCGCCCGCAGGCGGCCCGGCAGGTCGGCTGACTCGGTCATCGGTCGTGACCTCGGGCGACGACGTCCGACCCGAGAGGGGCACGCGGGAGGCCGGGTTGTCCGACGATCTCGATCACAGGGTCTCGCATCATCGCTCCTTGCCGCCGGACGGACCGGTGCGGGCTCCGGACGGATCCGGAGAGCCGCCGAGAGGGCCGGTTCACCCAAGCTACCGCTAGATGAGTTTATTAGGTTTAAGGAATTACTGTCGGCCGGTCGTCCGACCCCGGCGCCGACACCGACTCAGCGCCGAGCGGCCGCGACCAGCCGGGACGCCGCCTGTTCGCGCAGCCGGTCCGGGGCCGCGATCAACGCCTCGCTGGACTTCGCCCGGCGCAGGTAGTGGTGCACGGGGTGCTCCCAGGTGAAGCCGATCCCGCCGTGCACCTGCAGGCTGCCCTGGGCGGCGCCGACCGCGGCATCGAGTGCCTCGGCGGCGGCCAGGGCCACCGCCACGTCGAGCTCACCGGTGTCCGCCGTCCCGCCGGTCTCGTCGAGAGCCTGCGCGGCGGCCGCGACGAGGGCACGGGCAGCCTCGGTGCCGACGAACATGTCGGCGCAGCGATGCGAGATCGCCTGGTAGGTGCCGATCGGGCGACCGAACTGGTGCCGGATGCCCGCATAGTCGACGGCCAGGTCGGTGCACTGCGCCGAGACACCGACGGCCTCGGCCGCGAGCAGCGTCAGCGCCACCCCCCGGGTGGCGGCCAGCACCTCGGCGAACTCGGCCGGCCCGGCGAGCAGGGTCGCGGGCGTGTCCAGCGTGACCCGGGCCAGCGGGCGGGTCGCATCGAGGACGTCGAGCGGCTCGACCTGGACCTCGGCCCCCGCGGCGCCGCCCTCGCCGCCGGCGGCAGCCTCACCGCCGGTCGACGCGGGGACGTCGACGGCGAACAACGCGGGGCCGGTCCCGGTCGTGGCGGCGACGAGCAGTGCCCGCGCGGCGGTGGCGTCCGCGACGACGGGAGCCGTCCCCGTCAGCCGCCAGCCGCCGCCGGCCTCCTCCTCGGCGCGCACGGTCGCCAGCGGCGTCCAACCGTCGACGGTGCGCCCGACCGCGACGGTCGCCGGCGTCCGGCCCGACGCGATCGCCGGCAGCAGCGCGGCTGCGGCGGCCGCCCCCGGCGCGCTCTCCGCCACGACGGCGAGCAGCGCGGCCTGAGCGGTCGCGCTGGACAGCAGCGGCACCGGTGCCAGCCGGCGGCCCAGCTCCTCCTGGGCGACGGCCAGCAGCGCCAGCCCCGCCCCCTCACCGCCGTGCTCCGGCGGGGCCGCGAGCCCCACCACGCCCATGGCCGAAAGCTCCGACCAGAGCTGTCGATCCCAGCCGCCCGGCGCGGCCGCGACCCTCCGGACCTGCTCGATGTCGCAACGCTCGCGCAGCAGCCGCGCCAGTGCGTCGCGCAGCTCGCCCTCCGCCTCGGCCGTGTCCACGTTCACCTCACTCCTCATCGTCCCGCGCCTCGTCGTCGTTCCGCGCCTCGTCGTCGCCCCACGCCCCCGGCGCGGCGCCCTGCGCCGCCGCCATGGCCCCTCACCCGCGCCCGGCTCCCGGCGCCGGCGGCGGGGCGGGCAGCCCCAGCACCCGCTCGGCGATCGTGTTGCGCTGGATCTCGGCGGTGCCGGCGCCGATCGTCGACGACCGGCTCATCAGGTAGCCGTAGGTCCACCGGCCGCCCTCGGGCGCGGTCGGCTCGCGGTTGCCGAGCACCGCGTCCGGGCCGATCACCCGCAGTGCCACCTCGTGCAGGCGCTGGTCGAACTCCGCGCGCATCAGCCGGTTGACCGAGGAGGCGGGCCCGGGATCGCGCCCGGCGAGCACGGTCTCCAGGGCCCGGCGGCTGTTCGAGGCGAGGATCCGCACCCCCGCCTCCATCCGCGCGAGGTCCTGGCGCACCACCGGGTCGTCCCCGGCCGGCGACCCGGCGGCGAGCGCGATCAGCTCGCTGACCACCCGGCGGTAGCGGAACTCGTCCGACAGGAACGCGGTGGCCCGCTCGTGGCCCAGGCTCGTGCGCGCGATCGACCAGCCGTCGTTCTCCCGGCCGACGAGGTTCTCGACCGGCACGCGCACCTCGTCGAGGAACACCTCGGCGAAGTGCGTTCCGCCGCTGATGTCGCGCAGCGGCCGCACCGTCAGCCCCGGCGAGGTCATCGACAGCAACAGGTAGCTGATCCCCTTCGGCCCCGGCTCACCGGTGCGCACCAGCGCGAACATCCAGTCGGCGAGATGCGCCTGGCTGGTCCACACCTTCTGGCCGGTGACGACGTAGTGGTCACCGTCGCGCACGGCCCTCGTCGACAGCGCCGTCAGCTCGCTGCCGGCGCCGGGCTCCGAGAAGCCCTGGCACCAGAACTCGTCCGCGCGCAGCAGGGGACGCAGGAAGCGGTCCTTCTGCGTGGGCGTGCCGTGGCGGATCAGGGTGGGGGCCACGATGAACGACAGACCGCACGGGTGCCGGGGAGCCCGGGCCCTCGTCATCTCCCGGTGGTAGGCGAGCTGGTCGGGCAGCGACAGATCCATGCCGCCGACCTCCTTCGGCCACCCCGGCGCCGCGAGCCCCGCGTCGGTCAGGTCGGCATGGAAGGCGCGGGCCCAGGTGAGCCGCGCACTGCCGCCACGGGGCGGCGGGCTCGCGTGCGCGGCCAGGAACTCCCGCAGCGGGCCGAGGAACTCGCCCTGCCGGGGCCGGTCGACGGTCTCGACGGCTGCCACCACGCCTCCTCCTCGTCTGCGGACCGCGTCCGTCGGCGGGCCCTGTTCGTCGGTCGAGCCCTGCTCATCGCCCGGGCTCAGGTCGTCGGGGCCCCGCGGTCGCACGGACCCCGTCCGCGGCGACGGCCACCGCCGCCGCGTCAACATCGCTGCAAGGTTACATGGTTTACTAAGTTCGCGAGGAAGACAAGAACTGGAGCGACGGTTCTCACCGGCCGATCGGCGCCCACGGCGCCGCCGGGGCGCCGGGCTCCCGACGCGGAGGTGGCGACACGTGCAGTGGGGACTTCCCTGGCCGGGCCCGCAGGTCGCGGAACTGGCCGAACAGGCCGGGGCCGCCGCCTTCTGCGCCGGCGAGTTCGCCGACACGAACTCCTACCTGACAACGGGCGAGATGGTCGCCGCCACCCGCCGGGCCCTGATCGGGCCGGGCATCGCCTACGCGTTCGCCCGCTCACCCTTCGTGCATGCCTCGGCGCTGCGGCACCTGTCCACGCGCGCCCCCGGGCGGATCTTCCTCGGCCTCGGGTCCGGCACCTACCGGATGAACACCGAGTGGTTCGCGTCCGCGGCCAGCGAGCCGGTGCGCCGGATGGAGGACCTCGTCGGGGCGATCCGCGCCTACCTGACCGCGGAGAACGGTCGACCCGTGGTGCACGAGGGCGAGTTCTACCCGATCCACGCCGACATCCGCGCCCCCGTCCTCGGCCGGCTCGACGTGCCGATCCTGCTCGGCTCGTTCAACCGGCGGATGGTGACCGCCGCCGGGCGGACCGCCGACGGCATCCTCGGTCACGGCATCTTCACCGACCGGTGGTGGACGGAGACGATCCGCCCGAACCTGCACGCGGGCGCCACCGCGGCCGGCCGGGACCCGGAGTCGCTGCGCCGCTGGGGCTGGCTCATCACCGCCGTCGACGAGCAGGACCCGGAGCGGGGACGGCGCGACGCCCGGCTCCAGATCGCCTTCTACCTCACGGTGAAGACCTACGACACCCTCGTCGAGCTGCACGGCTGGGGCGACGAGGTGGCCGCGATCCGCACCGCGTTCCGCTCCGGGGACATCCCGGGGATGGCCGCGGCGGTCAGCGACGAGATGCTCGACGCGATCGCTCTGTGCGGCGACCCGGCAGAGGCCGCCCAGCGGCTGGCGGCCCGTAAGGCCCTGCCCGACCTCGCGTTCCTGTCCAGCCCGGCCTTCATGGTCAGCGACCGGCGCCGTGCCCGCTACGCCGAGTCGGCGGTGCGTCTCATGAGCGCCGTCGCCACCGCCTGACCGACAGGCCGACCCGGCGCGGGGCACCCCCGACCGCGCCGGGAACCGTCCCGGACCCGGCGGGCACGCCGGACCCGGGTGCGGGGCTCACCAGCCGAGGAGGTCCTCGGGGAGGTCGCGGATGTAGCGGACCCGCGCGTCGCCGTGCTCGCGGGACAGCGCCACCGCGACGTCGGCGTCACCGTCACGGACCGCCTCGGCGACCTGCCGCCACTGCTCGCAGGCCAGCGCGATGCTGTCCGGGTCCAGCAGGAGGGGCCGAGAGGTCGGGTAGCGCGACAACGAGCCGAGCACGTCCTCGAACAACTGCAGGGTGGGACTGCGCGCGAGCTCGGCGAGCAGGATCCCCCACTGCACCCGGGCCCGGGCGTGGTCGCGCTGGTTGCCGCCGGCGGACTGCTCGACGAAGGTCAACAGCCGGCGGCGCTCGACCCCGTCCGGGTTGAGGGCGGCCAGCCGAGCACACTCCGTGGTGATGAGGGTGTAGGTGGCGCTGATGTCGGCGAGGGAGGCCCGCCGGGTCCGCAGGAACACCGAGGCCACGTGGGCGACGCCGGCCGCGTCGGGCCGCTGCCCGTACAGCCCGCCGTGATGGCCGCGGCGGACGGTCAGGATCCCCTCGGCCTGCAGCAGCCGCACGGCCTGGCGCAGCGACGGCCGGCTGACCCCGAACCGGGCCAGCAGCTCGTCCTCCTGCCCCAGGTAGAGATCACCGTCCTGGCGGCTGAGAATCTCCTCGCGCAGCACATGGGCGACCGCCGACGCGGTGCTCACCGCGGCCACCCGCTCCATGCGCCCCCCTCCCCACGCGTGACGTACGCGACATAATACTTTCAGGTACCTGAGAGAGGCGCGCTCTCGGCGGCGGGGTCGACCCGGAACACCGGCAGTTTCCAGCCGTCGGCGATCTCGACGAAGTCGACGGTGAGCGGCGTCCCGATCCGGACCGTGTCCGGGTCGGTGTCGACGACGTTGCTCACCAGCCGAGCCCCCGGCGCGTCGGGCAGGTCCACGACGACCGCGGCCAGGGTCAGCTCCGGCTGGCCCGGCACACCGTTGACGATGCTGAAGCTGAACACCGTCGCCCGCCCGGACAGCGTCACCCAGTCGACGTTCTGCGACTGGCAGTTCGGACAGAACGGCGACGNCGGCAGCCGGAAGGTCCCGCAGTCGGCGCACCTGGGCGCGACCAGCCGGTTCTCCTTCGCCGCCTGCCAGAACGGCTCGGTCGCCGAGTCGGTGGTGATCTGAATGCCGGCGGGCGGCAGGGTCGTCGTCAGAGTGCTCATGCCATCTGTCCCAGGATCAGGCCGCTGACCGGCAGGGTGGCCGGCCCGCCGGTGACGAGCGCGAGCTTCGCGTCCGGCACCTGGTTGACGGCGGTGCCGCGGATCTGCTCGACGCCCTCCACGATGTGCGTCATGCCGATGATGTAGGCCTCCGAGAGCTGGCCGCCGTGGGTGTTGACCGGGATCGAGCCGCCCTTGTACCGGATCGCGCCGGACTCGACGAACGGGCCGCCCTCCCCCTTCTTGCAGAAGCCGTAGTCCTCGAGCTGCATGAGGACCATCGGGGTGAAGTGGTCGTAGATCAGCGCCACGTCGATGTCGTCGGGGGTGATCCCGGCCTTGTCATACAGCCGCCGGGCGATCGGGGCGTGCCCGGAGGAGGCGAAGTACTCGTCGGGCATCCCGTACCAGGCGAACGCCCGGCCCCACTCGCGCACCCCGCCGTGCGCCGCGGCGACCACGCCGACCGGCGTGCGCCGCAGGTCGCGCGCCCGCTCCGCGCTGGTCGTGAGGACCGCGACGGCGCCCTCGGTCTCCAGGCAGAAGTCGAACAGGCAGAGCGGATCGGCGATCATCCGGGCGTTGAAGTAGTCGTCCAGCGTCAGCGGGGTGCGCATGATCGCCTTGGGTCGGGTGAGCGCGTTCGCCCGGCTGGACAGGGCGATCTCGGCGAACGCCTCCCGGCGGGTGCCGTAGTCGTGCATGTGCCGCCGGGCCAGCACCGACATCAGATGCCCCGGGCCGACCAGGCCCGACGGCTGCAGGAACGAGTTCTCCGGGCTCGGCGCCACCGCACCGAAGACCGTGCCGAGGCGCTGCTTGACCTGCTGGAGCGCCATCACGGTGACGACGACGGTGGCGTCCCCGGCGAGGATCGCCGCGCGGGCCAGGCCGATCGACCCCGCCGACCCGCCGCCACCCGAGGTGAGCGCGGCGGAGAAGGTCACCTCGGGGATGCCGAGGGTCTCCATGAACGTCGCGGTGTCCATCGACTGGCCGTAGCCGGCGCCCGCCCCCGAGTAGTAGGCGAAGCCGTCGATGTCCCTGACCGACAGGCCGGCGTCCTCGCACGCGGCGAGGATCGCCTTGCCGGCGAGCTCGGTGATGGTCTGCGGCGCGGAGCCCCCGCGCCGGTAGTACGGCGTGGCGCCGACCCCGACGATCGCCGTGTCGAACGGACCCGACGCGCTCACGCGGCCGCTGCCACGGCCGGCTCACCGACGCCCGGGAAGAGTTCGAGGAACGTGTCGATGGTGATCCGCTTGCGGACGTCGTCCGACACGCCGTCGAACAGCCCGTGCAGCGTCTCCTGGGTATGGCCGAACGTGCCCTCCATGTGCGGGTAGTCGCTGCCCCACATGACGTTGCGGTAGCCCATGCCGGTCAGCGCGGCGACCGCGGAGGCGTCGTGCTGGAAGGAGGCGTACACCTGCGAGTAGAGGATCTCCTTGGGGCTGCGCTTCAGCTTGGGCCGCACCGCCATGTGGTGCTGGCGGTAGCCCTCGGTCATCCGGTCGGCGAGGAAGGGCACCCAGGTCGCGCCGCCCTCGGCGACGAGGATCTTCAGGTCCGGATGCCGGTCGAGCGCGCCCGAGGCGACGAGCTTCATCGCGGCCCGCTGGCCGGAGAACGTCGTCTCGGTGTAGTTCAGCACCGCGCCGCCGGGTCCGCGGTAGACGACGCCGACCTGCTCGCTGCCGATGTCGATCGGGTCGGTACCGACATGGAAGGCGAGCACCATGTTCGCCGCCTCCGCCGCCGCCCAGAACGGCTCCCAGGAGTCACGGTTCCAGTCGTCGGCCAGCGGGTGCGGGGTCGTCGGCAGGAACACCGCGCGGTAGCCGAGCTCGGCGGTGCGCTCCAGCTCGGCCACCGCGTCGTCGACCTGAAGCGTGGAGACCTGCGCGGTCGGGACCAGGCGCGACGAGACCTTCATGATCGCGTCGATCGCCCAGTCGTTGCTGACCCGCAGCGCCTCGCGCAGCACCTCGGGGGTGCGGAACGACGAGCTCCACAGGCCCAGCGACGGGAACACCAGCTCGCCCCAGACGCCCTCGGTGTCGAGGTCGGCCAGCCGCAGAGTCGCGTCCCGCGCGCCGGGCGCCCGGTTGCTCTCGTCGAGGAACTCCTGGGCCTGCACGTTCGGGAGCTTGCGGCGGAAGGACTGGCCGTCGACGTACACGGTCTCGTACTTGCCGTCCGGGTCCTTCACCGCCCTCGGGACGAGTTCGGCCAAGCGGGGCGGCAGGTTCGACTGCCACAGGTCGTCGGGCTCCAGGAAGTGCGAATCGCCGGAGTTCGCCCAGATCTTTGCCATGTCGTCCTGCCTCCGCATGGGTTGCGCCGTGCAGACGGTTGCCTGCCGCTCGGATCACGTGCTGTCGCCGGAACTCGGTGGCATGGAACTCGACGACATCGATGGCGACCAAGTTGACATGGTTACTTTAGATACCTGAAAGAACTGCAGGCAAGTGGCGGCCGCGCGGAGCCCCGACTCCACGGCATCTTCCACCAGCGCACGTGCGCCGGGACGGCACGCGGCGACGGCGACCACTCGCCGCGCCACGACGTGGGAGTGGCTCCCGCGACGGCCACTCGTTCCTAGTGAACTAGGTATATTTTCCTGGATGTGGCGGCCGCCACGCTCTCGTCGACCCGAGGAGCGCCGGTGAACCTGGAGAACGCGGGACCTGCCCACCCGGCCGAGCCGGTCACGACCATCGAGGCACTCCCGACCACCAACCCGCCGCGGTCGCTCGCACCGGTCCGGCCGCTGCCCACGATCGCGCCGCTCCCGCTCGCCGAGCTGCTGCACCTGGGCGCGACGGACCATCCGGACACCCGGCTGGTCTTCCGCAGTCCGGTCGGCACTCTCACCACGGATCTGGGCTCGCTGTACGAGCGGGCCGTGCGGGTCGCCGGCGGCCTCGCCGCGCGCGGGATCGGCCCGGCAGACGTCGTCGCGCTGCAGTTGACCAGCCGGGTGGAGAGCGCGATCGCGCACGCCGCCGTGCTGTTACGCGGGGCGGTGCTGCTGCCGATCGTGCCCATCTACGGGATCCGCGAGGTCGCCTTCATCCTGCGGCAGTCGGGGGCGAGCGCGATCATCCTGCCGGGACAGCGGGCGGCGGAGATCGCCGAGCTGCGCGGGGCACCCGACGGGCTGCCGGCCCTACGCCACATCGTCACCGTCGCCGACAGCACCGCCGCACCGGCCGGCACCGGCACCGCACCGGCCGGCACCGCACCGGCCGGCACCGTGCCATGGCAGGAGCTCGCACTGGCCCCGCCGCTGGCGCCGTGCACCCGGCCGCTCGACGAGGTCGCCGTACTCGTCTACACGTCGGGGACGACCGCCGCGCCCAAGGGCGTCACCCACACCCACCGCTCGGTCGCCGCGGAGGTCGCCTCGCTGCGCAGCCTGCGCGCCGGCCAGCCCGACTTCGGCTACCTCGACCTGTTCCCGCCCGGCCACATCGCCGGGCTGAGCGTGCTGCTGCGGACCCTCGTCGACGGACTGCCGACCGTCTTCCTCGAACGGTTCGACGCGGCGGAGGCGATCGAACTCGTCCACGCCCACGGCGTGACCGCGTCCGCGGGGGTGCCGTTTCACCTGACCGCTCTGCTGGATGCGGCCCAGCGCGACGGCCGCGGCCTCGGCCCGCTGCGCGACTTCCTCGTCGGCGGGGCCAGCGTGTCTCCCGCGCTCGTCGAGCGGGCCGAGCGTGCCGGCCTCAGCGCCTACCGCGCCTACGGTTCCAGCGAGCATCCGACGATCAGCTCGGGCAGCGCGGCCGACCCGCTCGACCGGCGGGCCGCCACGGACGGGCGGGTGCTGCCGGGCAGCGAGGTACGCATCCTCGACCCCGCCGGCCACGACCTCGGCCCCGGCGAGGAGGGCGAGATCGTCACTCGCGGCCCGGAGCAGTTCGCCGGCTACCGCGATCCGGCGCTCAACGCGACCGCGTTCACCGCCGACGGCTGGCTGCGCACCGGGGACATCGGCCGGGTTGATACCAAGGGCTACCTAACGATCACCGATCGCATCAAGGACATCATCGTCCGCAACGGGGAGAACGTCTCCTCGAAGGAGGTCGAGGACCTGCTCATGACCCATCCGGCCGTCGCGGAGGCCGCCGCCGTGGCCGAACCGGACGACCGCACCGGTGAGCGGGTCTGCGTCTTCGTCCTGCCGCGCCCGGGGTCGGCCCTCGACCTCGACGAGGTGCGGGCGCACTTCGCCGCCGCCGGCGCCGCGAAGCAGAAGACCCCGGAACGACTTGTGATCGTCACCGACCTGCCGCGGACCGCGGCGGGCAAGGTCCGCAAGCACGAGCTGCGCGCGGACCTGCACGCGGGCGGAGCCCACCACCGCGCCGGACCGGGCGAACCGGCGGGCGGCTGATGCGTGACAGGCCGAGCAGGCGCATGGGCATGGGCATGCCCGCGCCGTGGCGGTCAGCCGGCCACGCCGACCAGGGTGAGGGCGAACCGGCCGTAGGTGTAGACGATCTCGTCCTCGCTCAGGTCGCCGTCCTCGCGGTACCAGGCGGCCACCNCCATCCCGAGGTCGAGCAGGGCGTAGGAGGCGAGCTTGACCGAGGCAACGTGGAACCGGGAGGCGGCGACCCCCTCTTCGATGAGCCCCCGGATGAGCCGCTCGTAGCTGCTGCGCCGGGCGACGACGGCCGCCCGGTTGACCTCGTCGAGACTGCGGATCTCCCGGTTGCCGACGAACGCCTCCAGCCGGTGGCGGGTGTGGAAGCGCACGTGGGCCTCCACGGCGCGGCGCAGCCGGTCCGCGACGTCGTCGACGCCGGCGACGGCGAGGGCGTGGACGTCGTGCAGGACGTCCATCGCGTCGAGCATGATCGCGGCGAGCAGGTCCTGCTTGGAGCTCACGTGCTTGTACAGGCTCGGACCTCGGATGCCGACCGCCGCGCCGATCTCGGTCGTGGTGGTGGCCTCGTAGCCGCGTTCGGCGAACAGCTTCAGCGCCGCGTCGCGGATCGCCCGCCCGCGTGGGGTGAGCTGTGGCCGCGTAACCACGGCCCGGTCCGATCCACTCATGCATCCCCGCCCACGTGAACCGCCGTGACTAAGAACCGGTAGCCACGGGCATGCGGACTGCTCCCCGCACAACACCCATGCTAGCAGGCTTGATTTTCCCTCAATGCTGGCGGATCGTCGCCACCCCTGCTATCAAGGCTACTGAGCATTAGCCTTTTCAGCCGACCCATCCAGCCGGGGGCCGGCGCTCGCACCGAGGCGGGAGATCGTCATGGCCATTGATTTTTCGCAGCCGCCAGAGGTCGTCGACCTCGTCGAACGCACGGCTGCCTTCGTCCGCGACGTCGTGATCCCGGAGGAGGAACGGTACGCCGGCGTGGTCTCGGCCGGCGGGGAGGCGCTGCGCGCGCGACTGCAGGCGGCGGCCCGCGACGCCGGGCTGTTCGCCCCGCATGTCTCCCGGGAGTACGGCGGCCTCGGGCTCGGCATGACGGCGCGGGCACCCGTGTTCGAGGCCGCCGGTTACTCCCTGTTCGGGCCGCTGGCGCTGAACTGCTCCGCGCCCGACGAGGGCAACATGCACATGCTCGAAATCATCGCGACCGATGAGCAGAAGGAGCGGTACCTGCGCCCCCTCGCGAGCGGCGAGGTCCGGTCGTTCTTCGCGATGACGGAGCCGGCGCCCGGGGCCGGCTCGGATCCGGCGGCGCTGTCGACGACCGCCGTCCGGGTCGACGACGGCTGGCGCATCGACGGCCACAAGTGGTTCTCCACCGGCGCGGACGGCGCGGGCTACGCGATCTGCTTCGCCCGGACCTCCGGCAAGGTCGGCACCGTCGGCGGCGCGACCATGTTCCTCGTCGACGCCGACAATCCCGGCCTGAAGGTCGTCCGGCACGTCGACACCCTCGACCAGGCCATGATCGGCGGTCACTGCGAAGTGATCTTCGACAACTGCGTGGTGCCGGACTCGGCGATCCTCGGCGAGCTCGACCAGGGCTTCGCGTACGCGCAGGTACGCCTCGGCCCGGCCCGGATGACGCACTGCATGCGCTGGCTCGGCATCGCCCGCCGAGCCCAGGACATCGCCATCGACCGGATCGCCGAACGCCGCCTGTTCGGCTCGAAGCTCGTCGAGCTCGGCATGGCGCAGCAGATGATCGCCGACTCGGAGATCGACATCGCCGCCTCTCGCAGCCTCATCCTGCAGGCCTGCTGGGAGCTCGATCAGGGCCAGCGCGCGGCGCAGTCCACCGCGATGACCAAGACGTTCGTCGCCGAGGCGATCTGGCGGGTCGTCGACCGGGCCATCCAGCTCTGCGGCGCCGCCGGCGTCTCCGGCGAGCTGCTGCTGGGCCGCTATCTCAACGAGGTCCGCGCCTTTCGCATCTACGACGGAGCGTCGGAGACCCATCGCTGGGCGCTCGCCCGGCGCGCGGTCAAGCAGCGGCTCAAGGCGACCGGCGCCCTGGAGTCGGCCTCATGACCGCGCTCGATCCCCCGCACGGCGCCGAGGAGGGGCTGGTCTCCCCGCCGGGCCTGGACCTGGCGGCGCTGGCCGCCTACCTCGACGCCACCGTCCCCGGCCGGTCCGGGCCGCTGCGTGCCACGCTGCTCAGCGGCGGCCGGTCGAACCTGACCTACCACGTGTGGGACGACGCCGCCCACTGGGCGCTGCGCCGGCCCCCGCTGGGCAACCTGACGCCCTCGGCGCACGACATGCGACGCGAGTACCGGGTGGTGGCCGCACTGCGCCAGACCCCGATCCCGGTGGCCGAGGCGGTCGTCTACTGCGACGACCCCGCCGTGCTCGGGGTGCCGTTCGCGATGGTCTCCCTGGTCGACGGGGTGGTCCTGCGCAGCCGGGCCGACCTGGCCCCCTACTCCGACGCCGACGTGCGCCGCTGCGCCGAGAACCTGCTGCGCACCCTCGCCCGGCTACACGCCGTGGACTACCTCGCCGTCGGGCTCGAGCGGTTCGGTCGGCCCGAAGGCTACCTGCGCCGTCAGGTCGACCGCTGGTGGGGGCAGTGGGAGCGGGTGCGGACCCGGCCGCTGCCGGACCTCGACGCGCTGCACGGCCGGCTGGCCACCGCGGTCCCGGCGGAGAGTGCCGCGTCGATCGTGCACGGCGACGCCCGCATCGACAACTTCGTGTTGGACCCGGACGACATCGGCGCCGTGCGGGCCCTGCTGGACTGGGAGATGGCGACCCTCGGTGACCCGCTGGCCGACCTGGGTCTCACCGTCGTCTACCGCGACCCGGACTTCGATCCCGTGCTCGGCGGCTCGGCTGCCGCAGCGAGCGACCGGATGCCCGGCGGGGACGAGATGATCGAGATCTACGCGCGCGAGTCCGGCCGCGACATCGTGAACATGGACTTCTACCTGGCGCTCGGCTACTTCAAGCTGGTGGTGATCGCCGAGGGCATCCACGCCCGGCATCTCGCCGGCAACACCGTCGGAGAGGGTTTCGACCTCGTCGGCCAGGCCGTGCCGGCGCTCGCCGCGGGCGGGCTGCGCGTACTCACCGGTTGAACCGGCCCCGGCCGGGGCTCAGCAGACACCACCTCCGGCCGGGGCCGGCACCCTCGCCCCGGCCGGCACCCTCACCCCGGCCGGCGCCCTCACCCGGAGCCGGTTCAGCCGGGCAGCTCCAGGCCGAGATGCTCGCGCAGGGTCGTGCCGGTGTACTCGGCGCGGAAGACGCCTCGTTCCTGCAGCAGCGGCACGACCTGGTCGGCGAACTCGTCCAGCCCCCCGGGGACGATGTGCGGGACGAGGATGAAGCCGTCGCTGGCGTCCTGTTGGACGAACCGGTTGATGGTCTCGGCGACCGTAGCCGCCGAGCCGATGAAGGACTGCCGCCCGGTGACCTCGATGACCACCTCGCGCAGCGAGAGCTTCTTCGCCTCACCCAGCTCGCGCCAGCGGCGCGCCGTGGCCAGCCGGTCGTCGAACATCCGCACGCTGGCCCGCCCCTTGGAGATCGTGTTCTCCCCCGGCAGCGGGTCGACCTCGGGGACCGGCCCGTCCGGGTCGTAGGCCGACAGGTCGCGGTTCCACAGCTGCTCGGCGAACAGGATCGCCGTCGCCCCGCTGACCTGCTGGTGGCGGATCACCTCTGCCCGCTCGCGCGCCTCGGCGTCGGTGTCGCCGAGGACGAACGTCGCCGCCGGCAGGACCACCAACTGGTCGGGCCGGCGGCCGAACTTGGCGAGCCGGCCCTTGATGTCGGCGTAGAACGCCTGACCGTCCTCGAACGTGCTGTGCCGGCTGAAGATCGCGTCCGCCGAGGAGGCGGCGAACTCCCGGCCGGCCTCGGAGTCGCCGGCCTGGAAGATCACCGGTCGGCCCTGCGGGCTGCGCGGGACGTTGAACTGGCCGCTGATGTCGAAGAAGTCGTCGTGGTGCGCGAACGTCCCCGGCCGCGGCTCGCGCAGGAACTGCCCGGTGTCCTTGTCCGCGACGATCTCGTCGCCGTGCCAGGAGTCGAACAGCTCCCAGGCCGTGTGCAGGAAGCGCCGGGCCCGCTCGTAGCGATCCTGCTCCGCGAGGTAGCCGCCGCGGCGGAAGTTCTCCCCGGTGAAGGCGTCCCAGGACGTGACGACGTTCCAGGCGGCCCGCCCCGCGGAGAGGTGGTCGAGGCTGGCGAACTGCCGGGCGACCTCGTAAGGCTCGTTGAAGGTGGAGTTGATGGTGCCGGCGAGCCCCAGGCGTTCGGTGACCGCCGCGATCGCAGCCAGCACGGTGAACGTGTCGGGCCGGCCGACGACGTCCAGGTCGTGGATGCGGCCGTTCTGCTCGCGCAGACGCAGGCCCTCGGCGAGGAAGAAGAAGTCGAACTTGGCACGCTCTGCCGCGCGGGCAAGGTGGGCGAACGAGCTGAACTCGATCTGGCTGCCCGCCGCGGGGTCGCTCCACACCGTCGTGTTGTTCACCCCGGGGAAGTGCGCCGCCAGGTGGATCTGCTTGGTCGGCCTGCTCATGGAGGTCCTCCGCTGGTGTGTGCAGGGCTGCCGGCTGCCGGCTCTGCCGGCGGCGGGCTGGACGGCGGCCGACTAGACGGCGGCGGCGGCTGCTGCTGCGGCGGCTGCGGCGTAGCGGTTGGCGGGTCGGGGCAGGCCAAGCAGGCCCCGCAGTGTGGTGGCCTCGTAGGCGGTGCGGAACGCCCCGCGGGACTGGAGTTCGCCGACGAGCCCCCAGGTGATGCCCTCCAGGTCGTACGGGATGGCCGCCGGACGCAGCCGGAAGCCCGACAGCCCGGCCGGTTGCCAGTCGAGCAGGAGATCGGCGAGTTCCCCGGGGGTACCGGCGACGATGAGCGCGTCGCTGACCTGGGGTTCGCCGGCCCACTCGTCGAGCCGGGCGCGGTTGTCGGCGGCCTGTGCCGCCGAGTCGGCGAGGTGGACGACCAGATCGGCGAACACGTGCACGGTCTCGCCGCCCCGACCGGCCGCGTCCTGCTCGGCCCGGATCTCCTCGACGATCCGGCGGGCGTCGTCGGCGTCGCGAGGCGTCACATAGACGACGTCGCCCTGGCGCGCCCCGAGTCGGTAGGGCACCGTGCCGTGACCGAGGACGGTCACCGGCGGCTGGCCCTGCGGCGGGCGGGGCACGATCGAGGGCCCGCGCACGCTGAACCAGCGTCCCGCGAAGTCGATGTAGTGCAGCTTGTCCCGGTCGACGAACCGACCGGTGGCGACATCGCGGATCTCGGCGTCGTCCTCCCAGCTGTCCCAGAGCCGGCGCACGACCTCGACATAGTCAGCCGCCTCGTCGAACAACTCGGTGATCAGCGCGACGACCTCGGGCCGCTCCAGGTCCGCCGCCGCGATCCCGGGGATCGTCCGCCGGCCGAACAGGTCGGCCTCGNCTCCGCCGGTGCCGGCCCGCACCCGGACCCCGGCCCGCCCGGAGCTGACGTAGTCCAGCGTCGCGATGGCCTTGGAGATGTGGAAGGGCTCGGTGTGCCCGGCGACGATCGACGGGACGAGACCGATCCGCGAGGTCAGCGGGGCGACACGAGCGGCGATGAGCACGGCGTCGAGTCGGCCGCGAACCCGATCGGTCCGGGCGTCCGGACCGTCGAACCGGTCCGACTGCAGGCCGAGGGAGTCCTCGATCGTGACGAAGTCGAGCAGGCCACGCTCGGCCTCCTGGACCAGGTCGGTCCAGTACCGGGCGTCGAACAGCTCCGCGGTCCGCGCGCGCGGCTCCCGCCAGGCTGCCGGATGCCAGCCGGCCCCGTCCAGCGCGAGGGCGAGGTGCAGCGGTGGGCGGGGGGTCATCGGGCGCAATCCTGCACGAGACGCAACGGGCACTCCTCGGACGATGGGAACCGGCGGACGATGGGAACCGGCAGGCGAACGGCGGGCGCAGGGCTTTCGAGCTGCAGGCGCAGAACTTTCGCGGCGGTCGTGGGGCCTGAGCCGCAGGCGCTGGGCCTGGGTTGGAGGCGAAGGATTCCGGACACCCCGCACGGACGGCTTCCGGCTCCCGGCTCACGCGGAAACGCCGGTTACCTCCGCATCAACGACAGCGGCTGGATTCGGCGCGTCCGAAATCGATGCAGCGGCGGCACGTCAACAGCAGCGAGGTGCGCACCCTTTTCACTCTGAGTAGGTCGGCTTTCCTCGGTCAAGAGCACATAATGTGACGTGCAGCACAGCACGTTCAACCATGGCGTTCGCCGGGCGATCCGCCGCCGCGACGGCCGAGCCGGGACGACCAACCCCGCGCACGCCGCGAAGCGCGGTACCGTGTCGCCCGCGCGACCGGCGGACGAGGGGTGGACATCGTGACGACGGTCAACTTGTCAGGATTTGCTGACGTTCTGGACATCTCCCCGGGCCTCAGCGCGTACCTGGCCCGACCGGCCGCCGTCGGCCCGGCCCTGGCCCCCGGTGACGCGCCGCCCGCCAAGGGTGTCCTGCGTCCCGGCGTGATCGTGCTGCACGAGGCGTGGGGTCTGGACGAGACCGTGCGCGCGATCGCCGACCGCCTCGCCGGCCTCGGATACTTCGCCCTCGCCCCGGACCTGTTCAGCGCGGGCGGCGCCCGCCGCTGCCTGGTGGCCACGGTGCGGGCGATGTCCTCCGGCAGCGGACGGGCGTTCGACGACATCGAGGCGGCACGGCGGTGGCTGACCGCCCTGCCGGCATGCAACGGAAGGGTGGGCGTGATCGGCTTCTGCCTCGGTGGCGGCCTCGCCCTGCTCAGCGCGGGCCGGGGCTTCGAGGTCGCGGCGATCAACTACGGTCCACTTCCCCGCAAGCTCGACGCCTCGTTGCGGGCGGCGTGCCCGGTGGTGGCGAGCTACGGCGGCCGGGACCGGACCCTACGCGGGGCCGCCGGCCGACTTTCCGCGGCACTGGACCGGGCCGGCGTCCCGCACGACGTCAAGGAGTACCCGACGGCCGGGCACGCGTTCCTCAGCGCCCGGCCGGACGGCACCCCGAGCGGCCCGCGGCTCCTGCACCCGGTGCTGCGCACCGCCGGAATCGGGCCCGAGCCGGTCGCCGCGGCCGATGCCTGGGTCCGGATCGAACGATTCCTGACGGAGCATCTCGGCGCCTGACGCCGCGATGGGACCGCGAGTCGGCTCGCTGCCGACCGCTCGGACGCCATGACCGGCGAGTGTGTTCAGCCCCACGATGGGGATGTGACATGGGTCACTTATCCTCATGGTTGGCGGAACGGTCTCCCTCATGTTTCGGTTCGTACATGCCGACTCCGCCTCCGCTGGTGCACAGACGGCACGTCGACCTGCTGCTCGTCTCCACCGCCCTCTGTTCCAGCGGCCGCTCGGCTTCCTTCGCCTGACGGGCCCCACCCCGGCACCCGCGCACGGCCCGTCGAGCATCGCTCGGCGTCGTCCCTGGCCGAAGCATCGCGGGTCTGCCGCGCCGCGGATCATGCAATGCCGCCCACCTTCATCGCGGCACCACCGCCAGCCATGCGGCAGGCCGCCCGAACTCCGTCTGGAGCATCGAGATGACCGCCACCGACGACCTACTCGGCAACGCCGCCCAGTACGCCCGCGACTTCACCGCCGGAGACCTGCCGCTGCCCCCGAAGCTGAGGGTCGCGGTCGTGGCGTGCATGGACGCCCGGCTGAACGTCTACGGCGTGCTGGGCCTGACGGAGGGTGACGCACACGTGATCCGCAACGCGGGCGGGGCGGTGACCGACGACGAGATCAGGTCGCTCGCCATCAGCCAACGGCTGCTGGGAACCCGAGAGATCATCCTCATCCACCACACCGACTGCGGCATGCTCACGTTCACCGACGAGGCGTTCAAGGCGCAGATCGCCGCGGAGACGGGCATTCGCCCACCGTGGGCCGTCGAGACCTTCACGAGCCTGGAGGACGACGTCCGGCAGTCGATCGCCCGCATCACGGCCAGCCCCTTCATTCCGCACAAGGACTCGGTCCGCGGGTTCGTCTACTCGGTCGAGAAGGGCACCCTCACCGAGGTGCGCTGAGCGCACCGGTATCCACCGGATCCATGACGGCCGTCGCACCCGTGACGGCCGTCGGCTGCCGCGCGGAGGTACGCAGGTCGTACGCCTGCTCCGCCGCGCGGATCGCGTCCACGTTGTTCTCGGCCCAGGCCTTGAGGGGCGTGATCAGGGGATAGAGGTCACGGCCGAGTGCCGTCAGCTCGTAGTCGACGCGCACGGGAACCGACGCGGTGACCGTCCGGTCGATCAACCCGCTGCGCTCCAACGTCCGCAGGGTCTGGGTGAGCATCTTCGGGCTGACCCCGGCGATCTCCGTCTTCAGCTCGCCGTACCGGCGCGGTCCCGCCGAGATCGCGGCCAGCACCAGGCCGACCCACTTGTCGCTGAGCGTCTCGAACACCTTGCGAGACGGGCAGGCCGCCATGAAGGCGTCGTAGGCCTCCTTCGCCTCGGCCCGCCGCTGCGCCGCCGTCCGGGTTGCCATAGAGATTCCTCCAGGAAACTAGGGAACTCTCGGGTAACTACTACCTAAAGGATACTCACGCTCGTAGCGTTCGGACCACCGCCGCGGCACCCGCTGCGGCACCGAACCGGAGGACAACCGATGCGAGCGCTCATGATCCCGGCCTACGGCGAGACCAGCCCGCTGCCCCTGACGGAGCTTGCGACGCCGGAGCCCGGCCCGGGGGAGGTCCGGGTCCGGGTCGAGGCCGCGGGGGTGAACCCGGTCGATCCCTTCATCCGCGCCGGCGGTTTCGCCGCGCTGTCCACCCAGCAGCCGCCGCAGGTAATCGCCGGGTGGGAGCTGGCGGGTGTCGTCGACGCGCTCGGTGCGGGGGTGACGGGATGGCCGGTCGGCACGGCGGTCGTCGCCCTGATCGACTGGGTCGGTGCGCGGAGCGGGGCCCACGCCGAGCAGGTCGTGCTGCCGGCCGACCTCCTTGCCGCGCGCCCGCCCGCGATGGCTCCCGCACTGGCCGCGACCGTCCCGCTCAACGCGCTCACGGCGCATCAGGCGGTGACGGAGCTGCACCGGGGGGCGGGTGCCACCGTCCTCGTCACCGGGGCGGCGGGGGCCGTGGGCGCCTTCGCCGTCCAGTTCGCCGCCGGCACCGGAGCGCGCGTCGTGGCGATCGCCGGACCCGAGGACGAGCAGGCGGTCCGGCGACTGGGCGCGGAGATCTTCGTCGCCCGCACCGACGAGCCGGCTGCCGCCGTGCGCGCGGTGCTCCCCGACGGGGTGGACGGCGTCGTCGATGCCGCCCTGCTCGGCGAGTCGATCATCGATCTGGTCCGGCCCGGCGGCGCCTTCGTCGGGCTCACCCCGCCCTCGACCCCGGCGCCACGGGCCGGGGTGGCCACTCATGCTCTGAACGTCCACGGGGACGGCCGGACGCTCGCCACGATCATGGACGCGATCGCGCGGGGGGAGATCGCGCTCCGCGAGGTGGAGACCTACCCCGCCGCCGAGGGGGCGGCCGCGTATGCCCGCCTGACCAAGGGCGGCCGGCGAACGGGCATCAGCCTCGCGTTCTGAGCACTGGCGGTACCCGCCCCCGCCCGCGCGAGCGCCAGGCTGGCGGGGGCGAGTACCGCGCCCGCGGCGGATCGACTGCGGGCTGGTCGGGTCACGTCGTACGCTTGTCCAATGAGTGAGACAGCAATCTCATATTCTGAGACACCCGTCTGGGATCCTGCCACCTACGACGCGGAGCGTCGCCGCCTCGTCCCCTCGTTCGACCTGCTGTACGGGACGGTCGGCGACCTGGTGGCGCGGCTTGGCGGGACTCGACCCAGGGTGCTCGACCTCGGCGCGGGAACCGGCCTGCTGGCCATCGCCGTGGTCGCCGCGGCGCCCGGGGTACGCCTGCACCTGTTCGACGGCGCCGCCCCCATGCTCGCCAAGGCGCAGGCTCGGCTGTCCACTAAAAACGTCGAGGCCGCCACCGTGGCCGACCTCTCCACGGCGCTGCCGCCCGGCCCCTACGACGCCGTCGTCTCCGCGCTCGCCATCCATCACCTCGACGATCCCGGCAAGCGGGACCTGTTCCGACGGGTGCACACAGCACTGCGTCCGGGCGGTCTCTTCGTGAACCTGGAGCAGGTCGCCGGGCCGGCCCCGGCCCTGACCCGCCAGTACGAGGAGATGCACGAGCGGCATGCGCGGGCGGCGGGCTCGGACGACGCGGAATGGCAGGCCGCCCTGGGCCGGATGGCCTTCGACCGCTGCGCGCCGCTCGCCGACCAGCTCGCCTGGCTGACCGGGGCCGGCTTCGATCCGGTCGACTGCATCGTCAAGAACGGCCGGTTCGCCGTCTACGCCGGCTGGCGTGCCTGATCCCTCAACCAGCCGCATGACCCAGCCCGCCCGGCCGACCGGCCTGGGTCATGCGGCCCGCTCCGGATCCGACACCCCGGACCCGACACTCCAGACGCGGTCGGCTCACAGGAGCGCTTGGGCGACCTCCAGACGGACGGCGTCCAGCGCCGTGTACAGGACCGCTCCGGGGCACTCGGTGGCCATCCAGTCACCATGCCCGCTGATCGCCGGCACCCGGCGTCGGGCGCCGCCTACCGGATTGACGTAGTCGACGCTGCCGACGGGGTTCAGGCTGTGGGCGCCGGAAAGCGCCTGCAGAACCAGCACGAGCGAGCGGCGCGCGGCTGCCGTCGGGGCCCGGGTCCGGTGGTCGCCGAGCAGCGCGACTCCGACGTTGCCGGCGTTGAATCCGCCGACGTGCGCGCCGGTGACCACCTGGCCGTCCGGACGGTGGCCGGGAACCCCGTCGGTCCCGGACCAGCGTCCCTCGTAGAGGGCGCCCGCCTCGTCGATGAGGAAGTGGTAGCCGATGTCCGCCCAGCCGCGCTCCACCGTGTGGAAATGGTAGATCGCCCGCACGGTCGCGGCCGGGTCCGGATCGTCGTTCGGCGTCACGGTGTGGTGCACGGTGATCACCTGGCCCGGATGGTAGGTCGTTCGCCAGGGCTGGCCCGTGGCGGGATCGAGCCGCAGCGACTCATCGGCGCCCCAGGCCGCTCGAGGCAGGTAAAGCAGGCCGAGGGCCGACGGCGCCGAACCCCCGGGTGCGGTGGATGCGGTGGATGCGGACTGCGGCGCAGCAGCCTGGCCCGCCGGCTCGGGTCCGGCCGCCGGAACCGGTCCCGCCGCAGCGAGGGGTGCGCGCCGCGGCCGTGGCACCGCTCGGGCCCGCGCCGGGCTCCTCGATTCGGCCGCGACGGCCAGTCCGGCCACGGCGGCGAGGGCGGCCTGGGCCGTCACATCGGGAACCGTCAGTCGCCGGCACGGGCCGGACGTCGTGTTCAGCGCCGTGACGGCCACTCCGGAGGCTCCCTGCGGCACCCGAAGTTCGTAGCCGGTGGCGGTCCTGGCCCCCATCAGGACCGCATGAGCGGAGGAGGCTCCGGCCGGTCGGTCGTCCCGCTCCGCGGGGCAGCCGACAGTCAGCGGGCTCCATGAACCGTATCCACCGTTCGCCCGCCGTAGGCGGATCGCGGCACCTTCGTTCCCTCGCCCGACCGCCGCCCCGGGGCCCGTGCCGCTGGGACGGCTCCAGCGGACCGCCAGGTAGCCGATGCGAAAGGCCGGGCTCGCCGGGCCCGTTCCCACTGACATCGCGCTCAGCGTCCGCGGGATGAGTACCACTCGGGTACCCGCGGGGCCCATCGGGCCCGCGGCGGCCGCGGCCGGCAGGCCGACGGTGCTCGCCGCCACCGGAGCGCCAGCGAACTCCATGACCGCCCACCCCCCGACGCCCGCACCGGCCAGGACGAGGATCCTGCGCCGGGAGGGAGGGGCCGGGTCGCGCAGGCGGCGGGGCGGATCGGCGGCGGGCATGGCGTCCTCCGTGTTCACGCGGTCGGGTCAGCGGGCACGCTACGACAGTCAGAGCATCACCCTGTGTATCGAAGCGCCGGCCGGTTCGAGCCAGGCCACGTGGTCTTCCGGATCGCCCCCGACCGGCCCGCCGGGATGCACCCGGAGCTGCCCGGACGGAGTGGCAACCTGCTGGGCGGCGTACGGGCCGCTGCAGCGGCCGAGAAGTCCCCTTCTCCTTGGGCCGTTGAGTCGGCGTGTGGCGGGAAGGCCGTCCCCAGCGACAGGAGCCGTAGGGAGGACGAGGGCTATGGCCGTGAGAAAGCGGGAGAATCCCCAAGCGCAGGCCGACCGGATGCGCGCCGAGGTGCCGTCAACGATCGCCCGTTCGGCCGACAAAGCCGTCCGGACCTGGAAGAAGACCCACGACTCGGCGGTCCGGACGTACGGCGAGGGCCAGCGTGCGCATCGAGCGGCCTTCGCCGCCCTCAAGCACACCCACGAGAAGGTCGGCGATCACTGGGAGCCGAAGGCGCGGCCCGGGCCCTCGGACACACAGGCTGCCAGGAAGCCGCCTGACTCCCTGGCGGGCGGGGAAACGGCAGAGGGTGTGGACGCGCACGCATCCCTCGCCCATCTGCGTGCGATCGCCCGTGAGCTGGGCATTCCAGGTCGGTCGAAGATGTCGAAGAGTGAGCTCGTCGGCGCGGTACAGAAGGCCAACCGCCGCGAGACGGCACGGGCTCGCGGGTCCGGCCGATAGCCTTGGCTGGCCGGGCCCGCCAGCAGGCCAGCCGGCGCGGTCGGGCGCGGACCAGGCGCGGAGGGGCCCGGAGCAGCCCGGTACGGCCGGCCGGGAGTGGACGCGGGGCCGTCTCCGGCCAGAGGCTGGCCCGGACGGGCTATCCGTGTATCAGCGGTGCGCGTCCGCGTCGAGGACCGTGGGGTCGTCCACCTGGATGCCATCGATGACGAACCCGCGTGTCCCGGTCACGATCTGTGGAGCGGAGCCGTCTGCCCGCCAGCGGTTACGCAGGAAGTAGTGCCAGGTCGGCGCCTGGGCGGTCCCGGGCCTGTCCCACCGGGCGGCCTCAGCACGCCCTCGCTGATATGTGATCTTCGTGGTCATCCTGACCCCCGGGTCGGGCTGTCCGCCCGTGGCCGGGCCGCTGTTGGTCACGTAGGCCGCATACGACGGCACCGCCGGGAGCCGACGATCGCCGTCCTCGGGACCGGCGACACCGGCCGGCCGATCGGTCGTGCCGACGGGCAGTTGCGCCCCGCCCCGCCCCGGCGCCCCGCCCCGCCCCGCGCCCGGGTGTGTCGACCCCGATGAGCCCGGGCCGGGCAGACCATAGGCCAACACGCCGTACCCGCCCCCACGGCCGGCCGGCGCGGCCACGCCGTTCACCTCGGCCAGCCCGGACTGCCCCGGCACCGCGTGCGGGCCGCCACCCGGACCGACGCCGACAGCCGCCTCGCCGGAGTCCTCGCGCAGACCGAAGCGGTCGTGCAGGCGCCGCAGCGGCGCCGGAGCCCACCAGTTGTACTTGCCGGCGAGAGCCATGAACGCCGGANCGAGGATCGCCCGCACGACGGTGACGTCGAGCGTGATCGCGACGGTCAGGCCCACCCCGACGAGCTTGATCATGCTGATGTGGGAGGTGGACAGCGCGACCATGACCACCACGAGGGCGAGCGCCACGCTGGTGATCAGCGGGCCGGTCACTCCCAGACCGATGGCCACGGATTCCTTGTTGTCGCCGGTGCGCTGGTATTCCTCACGGATGCGGGCGAGCAGGAAGATCTCGTAGTCCATGCTCAGCCCGAAGGCGATGAAGAACATCAGCACGGGGCTCGTCATCTCAAGCGTTCCCGAGACCTGGAAGTCGCCGACCAGGCCGCGAAGGTGACCCTCCTGGAAGACGAAGGCGAGCAGGCCGATCGTCGCGGCGAGGTTGAGCGAGTTCAGGAACATCGCCTTGAGTGGAAGCAGCACACTGCCGGTGAACAGGAACAACAGGATGAAGGTGGCGGCCATCACAACCGCGAAGGCGACGGGAAGTCGGTGCAGGATGGTGCGCGAGGTGTCCAGGAAATGGGGAGCAAGACCACCCATGAGGACACCGAAGGGGGCCGGGGTCGCCTTCAGCTCCCGGACCAGGTCTTTCGCCTCCTTGGACACCGGAGAAGTGTCGCCCTGCCACACCGACAGCCAGGCGCCACCGTGGGTGCCCACATATCCCGTCGGCGCCTTGGGTACCTCACCGATCCGCTTTCCCTGCATGAAGCTGCCGGTCACGGTGTCGATGCGAGCAATACCCGGGAGCGCGGACAGTCGAGTCGCGTAATCGGTCAGCTTGGCAGCGTTGACCGGGTCGCGCGCGTCCACCCCCGGCACGACGATGGGAATCTGGCAGGGCAGGCAGACGATGAAGTCGTCGCGCATCGCGTCGTTCACGACGTGGGATTCCGCGGTGGCCGGCAGCACCGTGTCGTCGGCCAACGCCAGATTGAGGTGGCGCAGCGGCGCGGCACAGATCAACAGGATGGCGACGGCCGCGCCGCCATACAGCAGTGGCCGGCGCATGACCCTGCGGGCCAGTGCCGTCCAGCCACGGCCGGCAGCGGAGACCTCCCGCGAGCGGTGACCACCCGCGCGGCGGGTACCGACAGGGCGGCGCCCACCGGTGCCTAGCCGCCGGGACAACGCCGCGCGGATGTCCCCACGATCGAGGCGGTCCCCCAGGACCATCAGCGCTGCGGGCAGCACGAGTAGCGCCGCGACCTCCGAGGTCACGACGACGATAATGCCGGCGAAGGCGAACGAGCGCAGGTAGTAGAGCGGGAAGACGAGGGCCGCGGTCAGCGACAGCGCCACGGTCACGCCGGAGAAGAACACCGTGCGCCCGGCCGTCTCCAGCGTGCGGCGTAGCGCCGCGCCCGGGAACAGGCCACGGTCCTGCTCCTCCCGGAACCGTCGGAGGATGAACAGGCTGTAGTCAACCGCAAGGCCGAAGCCCAGCGCAGTGGTCAGGTTCACCGAGAAGACGGAGACGTCGGTGAGCGTCGCGGCCAGCCGCAACAGTGCCAGACTCGACACCACTGACACCACGCCGACCAGCACCGGTAGAAGGGCGGCCGCCACCGTCCCGAAGGCGTAGAGCAGAACGAGGAAAACCAGCGGGGCAGCCGTCGTCTCTCCGCGCTCCAGGTCGACCCGGCTGCGTTCGGTGACATCTCGCATGACCGCCGGGGCGCCCCCGAAGCGGACCTGCACGCCCGGCCCCACGTGGGAGTACCGCTCGTGCAGCACGCTCAGGCGATCCTGGATGTGATCCTCGGATCCGGTGAGTCGGAACACGATGAGCGCCGAGCGACCGTCCTTCGCGCGCAGCAGCGGATTGCCCGCCTCGGAGCCGTTCGGCCAGTACGACAGGACGGAGGTCACCCCGTTCTCCGCCGCGAGCTGCCTGGTGAGCTCGCGGCCGAGGTGGACGGGCGTCGGGCCGTCGATCCCGGCGTCCGACGTGAGCATGACGGCGACATTTGGGGGCGCGTCGGGAAACTCCGCATCGAGGAGCTGCTCGGCCTGGGTCGAGGAGTCCCCCGGCGCGTAGAAGCCGCCGGTGGCGAGCTGATGGTAGATCCCGGCGTTCCACGGCAGCAGGACCACCACGAGCAGGCAGGCCGCCGCGAGCAGCCGGCCACGGTGCAGCACGGCCGCGTCCGCCGCGACCGTGAACAGGGAACGCGGAGGAGCGGGAACGCCGGCCATGGAGGCCACCGAGGCCATGACCCGGCGCGACACTCGCGGTGGGCCAGCGCCACCGGTTCCTGTTTCCGCAGGTAGATGACCCACCCATTCATCTTCCTCATCGCGTCCGCGTGGCAGCGCGGCATACGCCACCCGGTCAGTCCGGGATTCGCGTTGCTGCGCCGAATCGGCGAACGACGGCATGACGCTCCCTTCGAGGATCCCCCGCAACGGTGGATCTCCCGGCAGCCCGGTGATCGCACGACGGCGCCGAGACGACCGCGTGGCCGGACGTGCAGCACGGCGAGGACGTCCCGGGTCGCTACCTCAAAACTAGACCTCCTGGAGGTCCTCGATTCCGAAATACCCCCGTACGGGGGTAAGGAAAGGTGTGGTCGTCGACGGGGCGGCATTCAGTACCCGGAATCCAGATCTGTGGTCGAGCGGATCGCGTGAGGGGGATCGGCTCCGGCGGCGTACCACTGACGGGAGGGAATGCCGGGGGGCCAATCTCGAAGGTGGTACGGCAATGCCTCAGGCTCAGACCATGGTTCGACAGGTCGACACCGCGGTTCCGCAACTCGTGCCCGCACAGCGGGGCACCACGATCGCGGTCCCGGCGACGCACCGGGTCGATGCCTGGTCGAGAATCTCCTACGCCTGCATGAAGAAGGTACTGAGCCCGATATGCCAAGTCTTCTGGCATCCACTGGTCGAAGGTCTCGAGAACATTCCGACTGATGGTCCTGCCATTATCGCCGGCAACCATCTTTCGGTGCTCGACGCCGCGTTCCTCGCGATCGCGTCCAACCGGCGGATCACCTTCCTGGCGAAGAGTGAGTACTTCACCACGCCGGGCCTGAAGGGTATGGCGGGGAAGATGTTCGTCGCCGCGACCGGTCAGATCGCCGTGGACCGCGGCAACCGCCGGAAGGCGACCGCGGCGCTGCAGGCCGGCGCGGGTGTGCTGAGCCGGGGCGGCCTGCTGGGGATCTTTCCGGAGGGGACCCGCTCACCGGACGGTCGGCTGTACCGCGGCAAGCACGGCGTGGCGCGGCTGGCGCTGGAGACCGGTGTGCCCGTCATCCCGGTGGGGCTGATCGGTACCTTCCAGGTCCTGCCCATGGACCGGCGGCTGCCCCGCGCTGGACGCGTCCAGGTCCGGTTCGGCACGCCGCTGAACTTCCCGCGCATGACGGGCGAACGGACCGGGCTGGCGCAGCGGGCCGCGACCGAGCAGATCATGAGGTCCATCCAGGAACTGTCCGGGCAGCGCCAGGCGGACATCTACGCCGAGCGCTTCAAGGCCTCCTTGGGACTCGTCAGCCGATGACCATCCGATGATCGGCTGACAACAGACCGTCCATTCCGCCGCATCTCCCTGGTCGGTGCGGCGGAATGGACGAAGCGGGGCCGGTGCGGCGGAGCGGGCCGCACCGGCCCCGCGCATGCCCGCGTGAACCTCGCGGACGGACGCCGACGCTACGGATTCCAGGCGGCCACTTCAACGAGACCGACGGACGGTCGGGCCACCGCCGACGGGTTTCCGACACCGGGAAGCCCGGCCGCCCTGGGTCCACTCCCCCGCGGACCTCCGGGTTCGGCGACAGGTGGGTGCACCGGGGATGGTAACGACCATGGTCGGTCCGTTACCGACCGCTCGGGCACCTTCGGGCCGCGCAGGTGGAGGTGACCCTGTGCCAGGTTGATTCCGACCGACCCGCGCCAGAGCACCGAGGCGCGGTCCAGGCTCCGCATCCGAGTGAGGGGTGGGACAGTTCCTGCGCGCTCCCGCCTGCCCGCCTGACGGATCCCGATCCGGCGACCGCCGCGCGCTGATGGCGGGAACGTGGGCCCCGGCGCCGGGTCCACCGGAAGGTCCGGTGGTACCGGTCGGCCCGTCGATCTCAGGGTCTGCGGAACCCCGCGGCGCCGCCGGCGATCTCGGGGCGTCCGGGCAGGCGACGACGCCGGTTGCCCCGGCACAGGCCGGACGATCCCCGGCTCGTGCCATTCGGCACTCTCCGCCGGGCCTGCCATCATGACTACCCGAGTGGAGCCGACCGGCCCGGGAGGAGTCCCCGCGCCTGCACGACGACCAGCGCGGCCATCGGGTACGCCGGTCCCTGCCGTGGGCCGAAAGATCACTGGTTTGGCCGACGGTGCAGCGCCGTCCGCTCCGTTGTCGGCACGTCCGACCGTCGACCCATCCTGCGCCGGCGGATCCGGTGAATCCCGGATCCGCCGGCGCGGGATGAGGCGTCCTCAGAGCGGGAGCAGTCCCACTCGCGGCTTTGGCGCAGGCTGCGCGCCACCTCAGCAGGGCGGATTCGCCCGACCAGCGGGGCTCCCGGACGAAGCCCGGGAGCCCCGCCGCCGTGTCAGGGAAGCATGCCCAGCTGGCGAGCAGCGTGCACCGCCGCGGTCCGGTTACGGACCCCGAGCTTGCGCATGATGCTGCGCAGATATGCCTTCACCGTCTCCGGTGACACGGTGAGACGCCGCGCGGTTTCGACGTTGGACAGGCCGAGTGCGACCTGTGCCAGCACCTCAAGCTCACGCGGGGTCAACGCCAACCGGCCGCCGACCTTCGCCTCCTGGTCCAACAGCCCGCGCAGCAGCTCCGATACGCCCCCGATCCGGCCACGCAGCAACGGGTCGGCCACATGTTCGGTGACCTCCTGAAGCTCCCGGTAGGCCAGCCGCAGACTCTCCTGCGGCTGGCCGGGCGAACGCGGCAGCGGCACGGCGCCCACCGCTCTGGTAGCCGGCGCACGATGCCCTGGTGGCACCGCCGTCGACAGCGGCTCTGTACGCGCTGCGACTGCGCCCAGCTCGCGTTCCATCAGTCGAGCCGTGGCGATGGCCGCGTGAATCGCGGCCTCGGTGAACGGCGCCTCGGTCCGCATGGCTCCATACAGCACGGCGACCACCACGCTGTCCATGCAGACCGGCACAGCGAGAATCGCTCCCAGCTCACTGCTCTCGATCGTTGGGGCAGTGGAGCGAAAANCCCTTCTCGCCGCAGCCGGGTCGTTGATGACGACCGGGCGGCAATGCCGAACCACCTGCCCGCCGATTCCCGTCCCAGGTGGGACGGAGTGACCGAGCAGTCCGCTCGGTGCGGGTCCGTCCACGTTAGTGACGGTCAAACGACCGGAATGTGGTGTGACCATTCCACCGAATGTGAGATGGGCTCCCGATGAAGCGCGCAGCCGGGCGATCGCCCGCGGCAGGACTGTCTGCACGCGACTGGGGGCCGACACGTCCACTGTCACGAGCGTCCCCTTCCCCGACCTGTAGAAGACGAAGGGAATCGTAGCACCCGTTTTACGATAAGCACAAATAAGTGCACAAACGGCATGACGCCGAATGTTGTCCGAGAGTCGGGGCCTGTTCGCGCGTAACGGATTTTCCCGACTGGAACCCAACCTCAGGAGAAGGGCAGATGCATCTGCGTGCGCGGCCCACCGGCTACGCGGGCGCCCTCGGTCACCGGCTCGGGGACGCCGGCCCCGGGACCGCCGTCCCGCGCGCCGTCCCCCGCGGCAGCCGCCGTCGGCTCGCCGGGACGATGAGCCGGCACCGCGAACAGGTCGGTGCAGGCCATCGCCCGCAGCCGGGCCAACCCGGCGAGCAGGTGGAGCTCCGCGACGCTGCGTGGAGAGCTGTCGAGCAACGCCGGCGACATCACCAGAACCGCCGCCACCTGCGCCCGGGACAACGCGACGTTGAGCCGGTTGCGGGAGAGCAGGAAGTCGAGCCCGCGTGGCGCCTCGGCGGCGCTGGAGGTCGTCAACGACGTGACCACCACCGCCGCCTCCTGACCCTGGAACCGGTCCACCGTGCCGACCCGCACGCCCGGCAGACCGGCGGCCTCGAGCGCACGTTCGATCGCTCGGACCTGGCGGTTGTACGGGGCGACCACGAGCACGTCCGCCCCCGCCAGCGGGCGGGAACCCTCACCGTCGATGATCAGCCGATCCATCAGGTGTCGAACGATTGCACCCACCGCAGACACCTCCTCGTCGGAGCGTGTGCCGTTGTCGGTGTGGACGACGTCGTGCAGATACAGTCCGGCAGGCACGCCGGTGACGGCGCGGGTCGCGGCAATCGGGTGGGACCGTAGCAGGCCACGGTAGGCGAGGGCGGACACCGGCGCGCACACCGCCGGGTGTAGCCGGCGGGTCCGATCGAGGAAGTAGCCGAGCGCGGGTGGGATCACCTCGGCGTCGCCCAGCAGGTGTGACAGGGCAGAGGCGTCAGCACCCTCGGGGTGGATGCCCGCCACGACCTGCGGCAACTGCTGCGGATCTCCGAGCAGGACCAGGTTGCGGGCCGCTGGGGCCACCGCGAGGGTGTCGGCCAGCGCGAACTGCCCCGCCTCGTCGATGATCAGGACATCGAACGGCACGGCCGCGAGCGTCGGGTTGGCGAAGGCCCAGGCGGTGTCGCCGACGAGGTGGCCGTCCGGATGGGCCTCCCGCCACGCCGCCAGCGCCCGCAGGTCGCGCGGCGTGTCCCAGGGTGGACGGTGCGCCGGTTCAACCGGCGCGCCGGAGCGCTGCTTCTTGGCCGCGGCGACCAGCGGACGCCACGGCAAGGCGCCATCAGCACCCTCGAGGCCGCCAGCGCCCTCGGCACCATTGACATCGTCCGACTCGGCGTGGGCGGTGGGCGGCGGGGGCTGACCGGTGGCGGCGAGCATTGCATTTTCAATTGCCTTGTGGCTGGTCGAGCAGATTCCCACTGACTTGCCCTGCGCGATCAGGTGCTGGATCAGCCGGCCGGCCAGATAGGTCTTGCCGGCACCGGGCGGCCCCTGCACGGCCAGATACGAACCGTCGAGGGCGCTGACCGCGGCCAGGACGGCGGTGACCTGGTCGTCGCCGTCCTCGGGCACCGGTAGGCCGGCGGTCGGGCCGATGAGTCGGGGCGGCTCGCGACGCAGCAGGTCCGTCGCCGACTCCTCGGGCAGGCGGCCGGGCAGCGCGGCGACGGCCCGGCGGGCAAGCTCACGGACCGCGGTGGGTTTCGGTTCCGGCCGCACCGGCGCGCCGGGCAGCACGGCCGTCGGCAGCGCGCGGCTGACCGCGTCCGGTGCCACGCTCTCCCTCAGGAGCAGCACGTGCGGCTCGGCCCGTTCGACCACGGCGTCGGTGGTCCCGCCGGCAGCGCCCGGCGGACCCGGGTACAGCAGCCGCACGGACTCGCCCCGGTCGAACGGATGCGGACGGTTCGGGTCGACGCGCGCCTGCAGCAGCCGGCGGCTGCGCCGCCGCCGCCCTGACGGCTCCTCCCAGTCCTCGATCACGGCCCACCCGGTCGGCACGGCACAGTCGTCAGCCGCCTCCAGGCTCACCCGATCGGCGATCAACGCTGCGAAGTAGGTCCACCAGGCCGGCTTGTTCTCCCGCCGGTGATAGCCCACCGCCGCGGCGAGCAGGGCCCGAGCCCGCTGGTCGGCCGACCAGGCCGACGGCTCGGGGGGCAGCCCCGCAACCAGCGCGTCGACGAGGGCGTCAGGATCGTCGTCACCGGCGAGCGACGCCGGCTCGACCGCGCCCGGAACATCGGCTCCCAGAGCGCCTGGATCCACCGCGACGCTCCCCCGGGCCGCAACCCCCTCTTGCTGGCGCAGCCGGAGCAGCCAGCGGTGCAACCGGTGGGTCGACACGCAGTCCACCTGGTTGTATTCGGCGATCTCGGCAAGCACCCGATCGGCCTCGGCCGTCTCCCCCGCGGCCCGGTACGCCAGGAAGGACTCGTATGCCACGATGCTGTCCNCGGCGTTCTTCACCGCCGCCTGCCGCGCGTCCGGGAAGAACAGCGGCTCGAGATACTTGATCGAATAGGACGGCTGGGAGATCCGCAGGCTGCGCCGGACCACCGCGTAGAGGTCGATCAGCCGGTTGCCGGCGAGCAGCTCGTCGACCTGCCGCTCCCGCGTGCCATGCCGTGCCGCCAGCCGCCGCAACGCGTTGAGCTCGTAGGGCGCGTAGTGGTAGATGTGGGCGCCAGGATGCTCGCGCAACCGCGCCGCGGCCCAGTCGACGAAGGACTCGAACGCCAGCCGCTCGCCGTGCCGGTCATGCGCCCAGAACGCTCGGAAGGCCTCCGCCTCGGCAGCGACCGGACTACACCCGCTCGGGGGCTCGGTCAGCGTGACGGCCCCGAAGAGGTACTCCAGACCGGCGGCGTCCAACGCATACGGATCGCCCTCCATGTCGAAGTAGATGTCGGCCGGGTCCGCCACCGGGAGTGACGCAAGGCCCGCCACATCGACCATCCGCACGGTCACCGTCCCCAACGGGTCGTCCGCGCTGCGGGTCGCATCCTGCGCCGCCTGCAATTCGGCCTGAAGGCGCAGTCCAGCGAACGCCGCGGCGGACATCGCCGCCGGCCGTTGCTCGTCGCGCGCGGCGGCGAGCTCCTCGACGGACGTGATGCCCGCCCCGCGCAGCACGCGCCGCTGCTCGGTCCGCAGCCCCGCGACCAGGGACAGATCGCGGGCCGCTGCCCGACCCTCGGTGCAATGCTCCGAGAAGGCACAGCTTGCGCACTCCGGACGGGGCTGCGCCCACGACGGGTCGGAAACAACCGCCGGCGCGGCCAGCCGGGCATCGAGGCGGCTGCGAGCATGGCGGACCATCGGCACGACGTCATCGACCCGGAACGAACGCACCATGCCGACGGCGCCCGCCCGATCATCCCGCCCGCCGCGCCCACCCCCGGCACAGCCCGGTTCCGTCGGCGCGCCGGCGCCAGCCATGCCCGATTCCCGCGCGGGATGCAGGAGGTGCATCATGCGCGGCACTGCCACACCGACCGATGGCATCGCCACGGCGTACGCGGCGAGCTGCAGGACAGCCCCGGGCCGGGCCTGCCGGGCGAGCTTGGCATCGTAGGGCTCGTAGTGACCCGGCTGGGCGGGCCCGCTGTGTGCGCCGGTTCTCGGGTCGCGGTGCGCCGCGACGAGGAAGTCCGGCCGGCCCTGGAAGGAGCCGTCGAACAGCACACCCTGGTAGACCACCGGAGCTCCGGCGGCGAGCGCGCGGCGCGTCCGCTCGCTGGCCTCGGCGAGAGCGTCGGGGGTCGGCGCCGGACGAGGGATCTCCACCACCCCGTCGGTTCCGAAACACCGGCGGAGATGCGCCAGCACACGTCGTTCGTGGGCCTCGCCATGCCGGACCGCGGTCAGATCCGGGGCGCTGACCCGCAACCGTCCACTCAGGCCACCTGTCGCGCCCTCGGGCACCACCTGGGCGACGGGGGTGGTGGCGACAAGCCGACCTGGGCTGCCGACATCCGCGCCGCCGACACTCTCGTCGCCGACGGACAGCAGGCCAGTGGCCAGCGCATGCGCAAGCCCGACCCGGTGCCCGCATTCGAGATCGTCAACAAGATCGCCCGCGGAGACAACCCAGTGATCGTCGAACCTCTGCACGTCACCATCCCGTCCGGACCATCCGTCCGGTCCGGTCGCATATTGTCTCGCGTCCCCCCTTCGGCATTCGGCCGGGTCCGGAGCACGCAGAACGCCGGCACGGACGATTACCGGCGCCCGAGTCCCGCAGCTCGCCATCGCGGCGCGGGCCGTCCGTTCGGGCCACCTCGATCAGGTGCACCATGTCCGCGCGGGTGGGCGGATGCGAGATCGAGCCATCCGTGTCATTCGTCACATCGCAGTGCAGCGATAGCCGCTCCGGAGCCATGCCGCCACGCACAACAAGGACCTTCTGGAGCCGCTTCAGGGTCAGGCAGCGCACGGTCGTCCTGCGCGGCAGGACCTCGCCTGCGCGATCCGGGGTCTATGCGATCAGGCCTCTATGCGAACCGACCGAGGCCGCCGTCGCCACCAGGTATTACGATGGAACACAAAGAGGATCATGAAATGGGGCGGGTGGCCGCGGTCGCTCCTCGCGGTCCGGCCTGGAGATGTGGGGTCCCTGCCGCGCATGGCCAGACGTAACCGCCTGGCGACGAGCGGATGTTGAGCCCCGGGAGGACGCATCGTGGCAGCTTCCCGGCCAGATCGGTCGACACCTGCTCTCCCCCCCGCCCACAGGGCCGCAGGGCCAGTAGCCCCGCCGACCGGACGGCCGGCGGGGACTCCCCTGGTCCCGCCGGGCGGCGGGCCCAGTCCGACGAGCGTGAAGGCGGAGCAGGACCGCCGTGTCGAGGACGTCGTGCTTGCCGACGGCGGGTCGGTCACGGTGCGGCCGCTGGGCCCCGATGACGCCGGCCGACTGAGTGCCTTCCACCTGCGCCTGAGCGAGGCGAATCCCCACGATCCGGATCTCGCCGGCGCCGCGGGGGATCCCGCGCTGCTGGCCGGGCGGGTCGTCTCGCCCGGCAGCCGGGCGTCCGCGGTGCTCGGCGCGTTCGTCGGCGACGAGATCGTCGGGCTGGTCGAGTACAGCAAGATCGGCGACGTCGGCGATGCACGGTTCGGAATCCTCGTCGAGAACCCTCATCAGGGACGAGGGCTCGGCACGCTGCTCATCGACATCCTCATCGACACCGCCGGGGAGGCCGGTGTGCGCCGGCTTGTCGCGGACGTGCCGGTGAGTAGTCGACGGGTTCTGGAGGTTCTGCGTTCGATCGGCTTCGACCTCACCCCCGCGGACGACACCCAGATCCGCGTGAGCTACCCGGTGGAACCGGGAGACGGCCCTCCGAGCGGTACTCGGTCGCGCCGGGGACGAGTCGGCGGCGGTCTGGACCATCCGGACGGGTCCCGAAGCATCGACCGGCTGCTGCACCCTCGGGCGGTTGCCGTCATCGGGGCAAGTCGCGAGCCCGGAACGGTCGGTCACGAGGTCTTCCGCCGCCTGCTCCACAGCGGGTTCACCGGAGCGGTCTATCCCGTCAACGCCGCGGCGAGCCATGTCGCCTCGGTTTACGCCTACCAGGATCTGCATGCGGTGCCCGCCGAGATCGACCTGGCCGTCGTGGCGGTGCCGGCGCAACGGGTGACCGAGGTTCTGCGGGCCTGCGCGCAGAAGCGGGTCCGCGGTGTCATCGTCGTGTCGGCCGGCTTCGCGGACGGCGGGGACGAGGGCCGGGCCCTGCTGGCGGACGCCATCCGGATCGCCCGGGACGGCGGCATGCGCCTGATCGGCCCGAACGCGATGGGTGTCATCAACACCGCGCCGACCACCCGGCTGCATGCCACCTTCGCCGTCGGGGAACCCCCGGCCGGCCGGGTCGGCGTCTTCACCCAGTCCGGCGCCCTGGCCGGCACGTTCCTCACCGACGCCGCCCGCCGCGCGGTGGGATTCTCCACCTTCGTCTCCGCCGGAGACCGATCCGACGTCTCGACGAACGACCTCCTGGAGTACTGGCAGTCCGATCCACGGACTGATGTGATCATGCTTCATCTGCAGAGTTTCGGCAATCCGAGGCGCTTCGCCCGGATTGCTCGTCAGCTCGGTCGGCACAAGCCCGTCGTGGCGTTGAAGAGCGGTCAGGAGTCCGCGGACACGGGAGTGGACGCGCTTTTCACCAGTGCCGGAGTGGTCCGCGCCGACACCCTGAACCAGCTCTTCGACGTCGTGCAGCTACTGGCCCATCAACCACTGCCTGCCGGACGACGGGTCGGCATCGTGGGAACAAGCAGCGCGCTCGCGGCGCTCGCCACGGACGCCTGCCGTACCTACGGACTCGAGGTCCCCTCACTGTCCAAGGAGACCTGGTCCGATCTCGCCGCTCTCGTCGGCCACCGGTACGCCACCAATCCGGTCGACCTCGGTCCGCTGGCCGATCCCGAGCGGTTCGACGCCGCGTTGCGCCTGGTCGCGGCCTCGGGCGACGTCGATGCGATCATCGCGCTGGTGACCCCACACGCTCAGGTTGACCGGCTCGGAGCCGCGGTGCGGGAGGTTGCGGCCGACAGCGGCCTGCCGGTGCTCGCCTCCTACCTCGGTCAGGACGGCATGCCCGCCGCGCTCGCGGTAGCGGACCCGAGCGGCTCTGCCGGCCGAGGCTCGGTGCCGTCGTACTCCTCACCGGAATCGGCCGCGCTGGCACTCTCGCGCGCCGCCGACCATGCTGCCTGGCGTGCGCGGGATCACGGCCGGGTGCCCGCGCTGGACCACATCGACCCGGACGGCGCCCGCGCGGAGGTCGAACGCCACCCGAAGAACGGCACCTGGCTGCCGGAACCGGCTGTGGCCACGTTGCTGGCCGGGGTCGGGCTGCGGGCATGGCCCAGTATTCGCGTCGCCGACGAGGCGCAGGCGCGGGCGGCGGCGGAGGCACTCGGCTGGCCGGTGGCCCTCAAAATCTCCGATGAACGCTTCCGTAGCAGGCTCGACGTCGGGGCTGTCCAACTCGGCCTGGGTGACCCGGATGAGCTCGCGGGTGCCTGGCGGGCCGTGCGGGCCGCAGTCGGCTCCGGCGACATGCTCGTGCAACCGATGGCACCTGCCGGGGTATCCACCGTCGTACGGTTGCGTCAGGATCCGACCGTCGGCCCGCTGCTCTCCCTTCGACTGGGCGGCGCCGTCGCGGACCTGCTCGTCGATCCGCTGGCACGCACCCTGCCCTTGACGGACCGGGACGCCGAGGACCTGATCCACGAGATCCGTGGCAGCGTGCTGCTGGTCGGGGGGTCCGGCGCGCCCGCCGCCGATACCGACGCTCTGGCAGATCTCCTGCACCGGGTCGCCCGGCTCGCGGAGGAACTTCCGGCCATCGGCGAGATCCTGCTCGATCCGGTACTCGTCGGCCGTCGTGGCGTGGTGCTGCTCCACGCGGGGATCCGCCTGCTACCGCCCGAGACCGAGTCGCGCACGCTCCTGCGAGCGCTTGCTGTCCAGCCCTGACCGCCCGGTACGGTCTTGGTATGACCGCACGACAGAGGATCGCGTTCCAGGGTGAGCGGGGAGCCAACTCGCACATCGCCTGCCGGGATGTCTATCCGGACTACGACGCGGTCCCCTACCAGACCTTCGACGAGTGCTTCGCCGCGCTGGAGGACGGTGCGGTAGACCTCGCGATGATTCCGGTCGAGAACTCCACCGCGGGTCGGGTCGCCGACATCCACCACCTGCTGCCCAGGCCCGCGGTGCACATCATCGGCGAGTACTTTCTCCCCGTCCGCCACCAGTTGCTCGGGATACCCGGCGCGTCCCTCGACGATGTGAAGACGGTGCACAGCCACCCGCAGGCACTCGCCCAGTGTCGCGAGGGGCTGCGCGAGCTGGGACTCGTCGCCGTCGCCGCCGCCGACACCGCGGGCTCCGCACGGGAGATCAGCGAAGCGGGCGATCCATCCCGGGCGGCGATCGCCTCCCGGCTCGCGGCCGAGGCGTACGGGCTCCAGATCCTGCGTGCGGATCTCGAGGACGAGGAGCACAACACGACACGCTTCCTCATCCTCTCCGGCGAGAACCTCCGTGCCGCCTCCGGGATCGGACCAATCGTGACCACGTTCGTCTTCAAGGTCCACAACCGTCCGGCCGCACTGTACAAGGCACTCGGCGGGTTCGCCACCAACGGCGTCAACATGACGAAGCTGGAAAGCTACATGGTGGGTGGTGAGTTTGTGGCCACCCAGTTCCTCGCCGATATCGAAGGCAGCCCCGAGGACTCCACCGTCGCCAGCGCGTTCGAGGAACTGTCGTTCTACGCGGACTACCGCATCCTCGGGGTCTACCGCGCGAGCCGCTACCGGGAACGCGAACGGATCGGCGCGCGCGCCGGACTCTGATCCCGGGCGGAGGACGAGGGCCGGATCACGGTGAACGCGGGAGTCAACGCTGGTACAAAGTGCCCAACAGGCCTATTCCGACGTCAGGAGTACCAGTTGATCTCGCCGGTCCGCCTCGGGGCCATTCATCCTTCCACCCAGGCGCGACCGGGACCGCCGAAGGATACTCCGCCCAAACCCGCGCCGCCGCCAATGCCGAGCTGGCGCCGGGTTCTCCTTCCACTCGGCGTCATCATCACCCTCCTGCTGCTGTTCGGACCTAGCCTGTTCGCCACCCGGCCGGAGTCCCTGAAGTACTCGGAGTTCGTGGACCGGGTGAACGCGGCGGCGGTCCGGTCGATATCCGTGGATGATCACGGCGGGATCGATGGCACTCTGAAGACCGGCGGGGACTTCACCACCCAGATTCCGACCGCTCTCAACACGGACGATCTCGAAGGTCGGTTGCGGGCGAAGGGTGTGCAGATCACCGGGACCCGAACCGGGACCTCGTTCGGGTCGGTCGTGCTGAGCTTCCTGCCGCTGATCTTCCTGATCGGCTTCTTCGTCTGGTCAGGCCGGCAGGCACGCCGGCTCGGCGGCGGCATCGGCGGCCTCGGCATGTTCGGTCGGTCCAAGGCAAAGATCACCGAGACGGAGCGGCCGACGACCCGCTTCTCCGACGTCGCCGGCTACGAGGGAGCAAAGCAGGAGATCGGCGAGGTTGTCGACTTTCTCCGCAGCCCCGAGCACTACAGCCGGGTCGGCGCGCATGGCCCCCGTGGGGTGCTGATGGTCGGTCCGCCCGGCACCGGGAAGACCCTGCTCGCCAGGGCCGTTGCAGGCGAGGCGGATGTGCCGTTTCTGTCGATCACCGGTTCCGGGTTCGTCGAGATGTTCGTCGGAGTCGGCGCATCTCGGGTGCGTGACCTGTTCGCCGAGGCACGCAAGCGCGCCCCCTCCATCGTGTTCATCGATGAGATCGACGCGATCGGCGGCCGGCGGGGCGGCAACGCCATCGGCGGCAACGACGAACGGGAACAGACCCTCAACCAGCTGCTGGCGGAGATGGACGGTTTCGAGCAGGATTCGGGTGTCGTGGTGTTGGCCGCGACGAACCGGCCGGAAACCCTCGACACCGCGCTGCTGCGTCCCGGCCGATTCGACCGCCAGGTGACGGTTCCGCTGCCTACCCAGGCCGAACGCCTGGCGATCCTGGGCGTTCACGCCCGCGGCAAGACCCTTGCTCCCGATGCCGACCTCGACCGCGTCGCTCGCGGTACCCCCGGATTTTCCGGCGCGGATCTGGCGAACCTTCTCAACGAGGCGGCCATCCACGCCGTGCGAGACGGCCGGCAGGTCGTCACCGCCGGAGACCTGGATGCGGCTCGGGACCGCATCCTGCTCGGCCGCCGCGACGGTTCGAACGCGCTGCTGCCGGACGAGAAGCAGTCCGTGGCCGTGCACGAGTCCGGGCACGCCTTGGTCGCGGCACTGTGCGNACACGCGGACCCGGTGGCGAAAGTGACGATCCTGCCTGCCGGAATGTCTCTCGGGGTGACCGAACAACTGCCTGAGGCCGAGCGGCATCTCTACTCGGAGGGTTATCTCCTCGACAGCCTCGCCGTGCGGCTGGGAGGCCGTGCCGCCGAGCTGGTCGTGTTCGGGCACGGCTCCACGGGCGCATCGTCGGACCTGACCGGCGCGACGCAGCTCGCCACCCGGATGGTGCGCGAGTTCGGCCTGTCCAGCGCGATCGGCCCCGTCGGCTACGGCAGTCAGAATCCGCAGTACCTCGGCGGCGAGGAACTGGTGAGCCGGCCGTACTCGGAACAGACTCAGCGTTTGATCGACTCCGAGGTCGCCCGGCTCCTGCGGGAGGCCGAGGCCCGAGCCATCGACCTGCTGTCCACTCACCGCTACGCCCTCGACGCGCTGAGCGCTCTGCTTCTCGAGCAGGAGACGGTCGACGGCTCGGCGGTGGAGGCCACCCTGCACGATCGGGGATCCGGACTGTGACTGCGCCGCCGCGGCCAGGCCCCGGGCTTCGGGTGCGCTTGCCGCAGGTCGCCCCATCAGTACGGGAATTCCTCGCGACCGAAGCCGGCGGGGCCGTACTCCTCCTACTCGCCGCGGTCGCCGCCCTCACCTGGGCAAACTCCCCGTGGTCGGGCAGCTACGACAGATTCTGGAGCACCACGGCGGAGCTTCGCCTCGGGGACGCCGGGTTCGACATGACGCTGCACCACTGGGTGAACGACGGCGCAATGGCGATCTTCTTCGCCGTCGTGGGCCTGGAGATCAGCCGCGAGTTCACGACGGGCGAGCTGCGCGACCGGCGCACGATCGCCGTGCCCGCGCTCGGCGCGATCGGTGGACTGACCCTACCAGCAGTGATCTACTTCGCCTTGAACCGATCCGGGCCGGAATCGAGCGGGTGGGGCATCCCGATGTCCACCGACACGGCGTTCGTCATCGGGATCCTCGCCCTGTTCGGCCCCCGGTGTCCCGACCGACTTCGGCTGTTCCTGCTCACCCTCGCGATCGTCGACGATATCGGCGCGATCACCGTAGTAGGGATCTTCTACACGGACCATGTGAATCTCGCCGGTCTCGCAGTCGCGGGCGCAACGGTGCTGGCGATCCTCGCCCTACGCTGGCTGCGGGTGTGGCAGCTTCCCCCGTACATTCTCGCGTCGCTTGTGCTCTGGGGTGCGATCCACGTCTCCGGCGTCCACGCGACGCTGGCGGGCGTTCTCGTGGGCCTTCTCGTTCCCGCTATCCCACCCCGCCCCGACCAGGTCGAAGAGGTACCCATCTACGTCCGGGCCCTGCAGGAGGACTCCAACGCCACCAGAGTCGGCCTCGCGGTGGCGGCGGCGAAGGCAACGGTGCCGGCCAACGACCGGTTGCAGCGCGTGCTACACCCCATCAGCGCGTTCGTCGTCGTTCCCGTGTTCGGACTGGCGAATGCCGGCGTTCACCTGGACGGCTCGGCCCTGCGGACGGCGGCGGCGTCATCGGTGACGCTGGGCGTGGCGGCGGCCTTGATCGCCGGAAATGCCTGCGGGATCTCCGTGGCGGGCGTGATGGCGATCCGGACCGGTCTTGGTCAACTGCCCGGTCGCGTGCGGTACGGGCACCTACTCGGCGCGGCTACCCTGGCAGGCATCGGCTTCACCATCTCGCTGTTCATCACGGAACTGGCATTCACCGACGAGGCCCTGCAGGAACAAGCCAAGATCGGCATTCTCGCCGGCTCGCTCGTGGCTGCCCTCGCCGGAACCGTCATCCTTCGGGTGCTCGGCGAGCGGATGCCACTGTGCTCGCCGATGACCGACGAACCCGTACCCCGCCTACCTCCGCGACCATGGCGCGCGCCGGTGCCGGCGAAGTGACAGACTCGCCGCCTTGCGCAGCGGGGCGATCTCGGTGCGCCCCCGATAGGGCTCGCCGTTGATGAAGATCGTCGGCGTGCCGCGCACTCCTTGCTCGATCCCGCGTGCGTAGTCGGCCTCCACAGCATCCCCGAAGGGTTGCGCAGCGTCCCCGATGACCCGATCCCCGTCGATACCGAGTGACGCAGCGTAGGCGTGGAGAAACTTGTCGGCAAGCCGGTCCTGTCGGGCGAAGAGCAGATCGTGCATCTCCCAGAACCGACTCTGCAGACCAGCGGCCTCCGCAGCAAGCGCCGCGGTGAGGGCGTAGGGATGGATGTCGAAGACGGGGAAGTGTCGAAAAACGAGCCGAACCTGGCCCTCCGACATCTCGGCGAACTCATGCAGGACGGGTGCCGCCTGGGCGCAGTAGGGACACTGGAAGTCGGCGTACTCCACGACCACGATGGGCGCGTCCGCAGGCCCTCGGGAGTGCCGGAACGGATCTATCGGCACCGCGGCCGACACTTGACGCCCGTCCCGACCCGCCGGCGACCGCAACCGATTCCACCTCCCGGTCTCTGCCAGCGAACAGGATTCGGTCATACCCGTGGGCTTGGTGCGCTCGGAGGACCGCGACGGGCTCCCTGAGCCGGACCACATCCCCCCAGACGTCGGCGCCTCCTCCATGGCGCGATTATCCCCGCTGCCTGGCGAAAGGCGATGCCGAGCCAGGAACCGGACACCGACTTTTGTGTCACGAGTCACATTCACCCGTGGGCCCCTGCTCGACCCTCTGCGGTGTATGTGACCATCGCCCCGTTGCCTGGCGTCGTCGAGGCCGCCGTCCACAGGCGCGGCTCGCCGGTGAGACGAACCGACTCGCACCAGCGTGCCCATCAGACGCGAGGAGCACCATGCTCGACACGCCGGCGGCGCTGTACGCCGATCCACAGTCCCCCCCGAGCCTCGGCCTGGGCGCCGACGTCGGAAGGCAGGGGGCCGTCGACCCCGGGTCGCCGGTCGACAGGGGATCGGAGGCCGCGCGCGGGTTGCGCATCAATCGCATCCGCACGACGCCAGGCGTTCATCCCTTTGACGAGGTCCGATGGGACCGGCGGGACGTCGTCACGACCAACTGGCGGGACGGTTCGGCCAACTTCCAGCAGCGCGGAGTCGAGTTTCCCTCGTTCTGGTCGGCCGCGGCGGCGACCATCGTAGCCAGCAGGTACTTCCACGGCGCACCAGGCAGCACGGAACGGGAGTGGTCCCTGCGGCAGCTCATCGAGAGGGTGGTGCGTCCTTATGTTCACGCCGGCCGTGAGCACGGATACTTCGCGTCCGACGACGACGCGGAAATTTTCGAACACGAGCTGATCTGGCTGCTACTCCATCAGGCGTTCAGCTTCAACAGCCCGGTGTGGTTCAACGTGGGTACCGACCTGCCCCAACAGGTCGCCTCGTGCTTCATCCTCGCCGCCGACGACAGTCTTGACTCCGTCCTTGGCTGGTATCGCGACGAGGCGTTGCTCTTCCGGGGCGGCGCCGGCTCGGGGGTGAACCTCTCTCGGTTGCGATCTACGGCGGAGCTGCTGCCCTCGGGGCGCCCCGCGCCGGGTCCGGTGAGCATCATGCGTGGGGCTGACGCATCGGCGGGGAGCATCCGCTCGGGGGGAGCCCCTCGGCCAGCCGCGAAGATCGTCGTCCTCGACGTGGATCATCCCGACATCGTCGACTTCATCGAGTGCAAGGCACGCGAGGAGCGAAAGATCCGCGCCCTGCGCGACGCCGGATTCGACATGGACGTCGGCGGCCGGGACATCGATTCCGTCCAGTTCCAGAACGCCAACAACGCGGTGCGGGTCAGCGACGCCTTCATGCACGCCGTTGCGGCGGACCAAACCATCGAGCTGCGCGCCCGAGGCGACGGGCAGACCGTAAGAACGGTCTCCGCCCGCAAGATCTTCCGCATGATTGCGCAGGCCGCCTGGGAATGCGCCGATCCGGNACTGCACTTCGACGACACGATCAATAGCTGGCACACCTGTCCCGCGAGTGGCCGGATCAGTGCCAGCAACTCCTGCAGCGAATACATGCACCTGGACAATTCCTCGTGCACCCTGGGGTCGCTGAACCTCTTGCGGTTCCTGGGCAGGGATCGCCGCTTCGACGCGACGAGTTTTGCCGCCGCCGTCGAACTGGTGGTGCTCGCTATGGACATCTCGCTGTGCTTCGCCGAGGTACCGTCCCAACAGATCGGCGGCGTCACCCGTTCCTTTCGTCAGCTCGGCGTCGGCCACGCCAACCTCGGTGCGCTGCTCATGGCCATCGGTCAGGCCTACGACAGCGAGGAGGGCCGGACCACCGCGGCCGCGATCACTTCGCTGATGTCAGCGACGGCATATCGACGCTCGGCGGAGATCGCCGCGGTACTCGGGCCCTACACCGGCTTCACCGCGAACGCCGCGGCTCATCGCCGGGTGGTGGCCCGTCATGCCGCCGCACACGCCGCGATCCGCCAGCCGCCTGCGGCCCGGCGATCCATGGAGGAGAGCATCCACGAGCAGGTCCTCCCGCAGGCAGGACTGGAGTGGAAGCGGGCGATACTTCTCGGCGAGCGGTACGGCTGGCGCAACGCCCATCTGACTTTGATCGCCCCCACCGGGACGACCGGCCTCGCGATGGACTGCGCCACGATGGGAATCGAACCCGATCTCGCTCTCGTCAAGGTCAGGAAGAGCGCGACGGGCTCGGCAATGCGTCTCGTGAACACGACGGTGCCGACGGCACTGCACGCCCTCGGGTATCCGCGGGCCGCGGTGGCCCGCATCGTGAGCTTCATCGCGGCGCACGGTCATGCCGTGGATGCTCCCGGGCTACTCCCCGAGCATCAGGCGGTCTTCGACTGCGCCCTCGGTCCACGGGCCATCGATCCGATGGGCCACGTCCGGATGATGGCCGCCGTACAACCATTCCTGTCCGGGGCGATCTCGAAGACGGTCAATCTCCCGGCGTCGGCCACGGTCGACGATGTTGCTGCCCTGTTGTACGCCGGATGGCGTAAGGGGCTGAAGGCATTGGCCGTGTACCGGGATTCCGCCAAGGTCGGCCAACCGATTTCAGGTGTCACGCTCCCGGCCGGCCCGGCCGGTCCTTCAGACGAATACCTGGGACCACGAACGATCGGAGCATCAACGCGTCGGCAGTGATCAGCGGGCAGCGGGGCGCCGGCACAGCAGACCCTGGCCAGCCGCCGGGGAGAGCCGCGACGCTCGGGGCCGTGGCGTCAGGCCCGAAGAAGATGCCCGTCGCACCATCTGGCCGAGCGGTCGCATCCCGGCGCGACACAGAGTCTGTCGCCTGCGCCCGCTGCCTGGCGAAGCTGCTGACGGGCGCTCCGGCGCCACTTCTCGACATCGGCGTGGACGGCGGTCAGCTGCGACCCGACCTGCCCACTCCGAAACATCATGGCCAGCTTCGGCGGCATAACGGGTATCGAATGGCCAGCGGTTCCCGAGTCCGGTGGCGGGTTTCCGCTCGCCCTCAGGACGGCCCACGAGACGGCATCGGCCAGGTCGGCAGTCGACCCTCCGGTCACTGTCAACATCGCGGCCATCTGCGCACGCCGGACGATCTCAAGCAGGGCATCGACCCGTCGGGGTGCGGCAGCGTGGTCATCCGTAGCGGCGTCCGCTCCAGTGAGCTGCTCCAACGCCGAACGGAGCGTCGCAGCGGACTGGGCGTCGAGCTCGCCGTCGAGCCGGGTCATGCCCTCGGGTAGATCTGTCAGCCACAGGCCCCGTCGGGCGCGCGTGTGCTCCGGCGGGGCCGTTGTCGTGGTGCCGGCGGCGGGCCGACCATGGTCACTGCCCTGAATCGGCGGCACACCGCCGTCGGGCGCGCCGTCCGCAGCGCTCTTGTGGGCCGGGCCCGTCGTTACGTCCTCGTTCACTGCGTCGTCGCTCACTGCGTCGCCATCGGCACAGCCGTCGGCGTCGTCGGCGTCGTCGCGGCTCCCGGCGCCGGGGGCAGGGGCCGAGTCGCCCGGGGCAGCCCCATCAGAGCCGCCGGTCGTGCACGTGGGAGGACCCGCCTCAGGTGGACCCGCCTCAGGTGGATCGGCCTCAGGTGGATCGGCCTCAGGTGGATCGGCCTCAGGTGGATCGGCCTCAGGTGGATCGGCGTCCTTGGATCCGGCGGCGGGCTGAGAGACTCGCTGGTGAATGCGCTGACCGATTCTGGTCAGCTCGGTGGGATCGAAGATCGCCGCTTGTTCGATCAGGCAGGCCTCCGCATCCGCGACGACGTCGGGGGTCGTCAGGGCCGGCACCGAGCGCATCGCTCGGAATATCACCAGTGCCTGCTCGACGGTGATCCTGCCCTCCGCCAACGCGGAGCCCGTCGCCGTCAACGGACCGTCCAAGGCGGCTGCGAGATCGAGCAGGTGGCGCGCGTCGACCGGCCGGACCCGCAGTCGCTCCCGCAGCCACTCCTGCGTGCTCTCCGCTCCGACCCGCAGAGCCAGACCGCGTCCCTGCACCTCCCGGACGAGCTGGAGTCGCACGGCGGCCAGCCGCGAGAGCGCGGCGGCACTCTCATCCACGGCAAGCGCCAGCTCTGTGTCGGACAACGGCCACAGCGGCGCGTCCAGAACGCCGTCGACAGAAGTATGGACAGCAGCCATCCCGGCGACGAAGCCGAGCGGCGAAACAAAAGAGTCAGTGATCGAGGTCATGCGGCCGACTGTAATTCACGCACACCCCCATGTCGATCTCGTCTCAGTAATTTGGCGTTCTGGTCGCCACACCTTCAAATAAGGCGTCAGATCATGGCGGTCTCGACCATCGCCACGATTCGATCGGGTCCGATCGCCACGCGAGGAAGCGGCCGAGGTAAAGTGGCTGCGATGGTGAACCTGCAACAAGAAAAAGAGGTGGAGATCTTGGTATTTTCTAAAGTGGCCACCCGACCAAAATCTCGCGCGATGACACGGATTTCAAGGGCGGGCGAAGGAAGCCGTCCTTCGTCCGTGCGCCGCATCGGGTCGACAGTCCGCCGTCCTCCGACTACTCCGAACCGTTCGGTGCAGAGGACCGGCCACCAGGTCCGAGCTTCCGTCCGAGACCGGTGATCAGCGCGGGACAGCGGGCCGGCATGGTGAACAATCGAGGGCATGGCCGACGCGGGAGCTGCCCATCAACTCGAGGAAGGTCCACGGGACCGTATTGCAGTCGCCGCCGACGTGGCGGGCTCCACGACGGTGCCGGCCGCCGAGAGACCGTCCGCCGGCCAGCGAGCGGCTGCTTCCGCGGGGCGCTACCTGGACCTCAACGCCGACCTCGGTGAGGGCTTCGGCGTCTGGCGCCTCACCGACGACGAGGCGCTGCTCGGTCTGGTGACAAGCGCCAACGTGGCGTGCGGCTTTCACGCCGGGGATCCGGCGACCATGCGACGGACCTGCGACCACGCTGTCCGACTCGGGGTACGTATCGGCGCTCAGGTCAGCTATCGGGACCTCGCCGGATTCGGTCGGCGACGCATCGACATGGATCCGGCCGACCTGCGTGACGATGTCACCTACCAGCTCGGCGCGCTCGACGCCTTCGCCCGGGTCGCCGGCGATCGAGTGCGCTACGTCAAGCCGCACGGGGCGCTCTACAACACGATCGTCGCCGACGAGGGCCAGGCGCAGGCGGTGGTCGACGCGGTCCGTGGATACGACGCGACGCTGCCGGTCCTCGGTCTGCCAGGCTCGGTCTGGTTGCGGCAGGCCGCCGCCGCCGGCCTCGTGACAGTCGGCGAGGCGTTCGCGGATCGCGCCTACACGCCAGCGGGCACGCTCGTCTCCCGCCGTAGCCCCGGGGCCGTACTGGACGATCCGGACGCCGTGGTGGCTCGAGGCGTACGGATGGCCACCGAGGGAACTGTGCTCAGCGAGCAGGGCACACCGGTACGGATACTTGCCCGATCCCTGTGCGTCCACGGCGACACCCCCGGCGCCGTGGAGGTGGTCAGGCGGCTGCGCCGTGCTCTGCACGACGCTGGTGTCGCGCTGTCGCCGTTCTGCTGAAGGGACCGTGATGCGCATCCTGCCCTGCGGGGACGAAGCACTGCTCGTCGAGGTTGCGAACCTGCGGGAGGCCGAAGACCTCTATGGACGGCTACGACGGGACCCTCCGCCGGGGGTCACCGACCTGGTGCCCGCAGCGCGTACCGTCCTCATCGCCTTCGACCCGGCGGCCACCGGTCCAGCCCGGCTCCGGGCCCTGCTGCATGGGCTATCACCCGCGCCGGCTGACCGGGAGCCGCAGCCCGTCGACGCCCCCGCTCCCGACGCGCCCGCTCCCGACGCGCCCGGTCGGGACACGCCGGCCGCTTCATGCGCGGTGGTTGCCGGCGGGGACGGCCGAGACCCTGCCGCCGCCAACCCGATCGGCACGGCGGCGGCGGACTCACCGGCGACCGTGACCATTCCCGTGCGTTACGACGGGCCCGATCTGGACGACCTCGCGCGACTCACGGGGCTGACACCGGCACAGATCATCGGACGGCACCTGCAGGGCCAACACCGGGTTGCGTTCTGCGGTTTCGCGCCGGGTTTTGCCTACATCGCCGGTCTGGATCCTGGCCTGCGGGTTCCCCGCCGGGACAGCCCACGCACGCGGGTGCCGGCAGGCGCCGTCGCGATCGCCGACGAGTTCTCCGGCGTGTACCCCCGCGCCTCGCCCGGCGGGTGGCATCTGATCGGCCAGACGGATCTGGCCGTCTTCGACCTCACGCGCGATCCGCCCGCTCTGCTCGTACCAGGCACCCCGGTGCGCTTCGTCGCGGTGGGTGTAGCCCAGGCGGTGGGGGCGTGACGGGATCAGGGGAACCGTCCGGCGAGATCGCGATCGTGGCCTCGGGGCCGCTTGCCACCGTGCAGGACCTTGGCCGGCCCGGACTCGCGCACCTGGGAATCACCCGATCCGGCGCCGTCGACCGCCCCAGCCTGCTCCTGGCGAACCGGCTGGTGGGCAACCTGACCGGCGCGGCAGCTATCGAACTCACCTATGGTGGGCTGATCGCCCGATTCACCCACCCCGGAATGATCGCCGTCACCGGCGCGCCCTGCCCGCTCGAGCTCTCGGGCCGGGAGATCGGGATGTACGCGCCGGTCGACGTGCAGGCGGGCGCGCTGCTTCGGGTCGGCACCCCCGCCCGGGGCGTGCGCACGTATCTGGGAATCCGCGGTGGCGTGGACGTACCGGCCGTGCTGGGCTCCAGGTCCCGAGACACCCTCGCCGGCATCGGGCCCGAACCACTGGTGGCCGGTGCTCGCCTTCCGCTCGGCCGGGAGAAGTCCGATCCACCGACGGTCGATCTCGCGCCGCATGCCCGCTACGTCGACGAGCCCGAGCTTCAGGTGCTGTCCGGTCCGCGTGCAGACTGGTTCGCCACGGAGGCGGTTTCGACGTTGTGGACGAAGACCTACGAAGTCACGACCGACAGCGATCGCGTCGGTGTCCGGCTACGCGGTCCCGCGATGCATCGGCGCATCACCGCCGAGCTGCCCTCCGAGGCGGTCGTCGCCGGCGGCATTCAGATTCCCCCGAGCGGCCAGCCGGTGATCTTTCTCGCCGATCATCCCGTCACGGGCGGTTACCCCGTCCTGGGCGTCGTCGTAGCGGAGGATCTTCCGCTGGCCGCGCAGTGCCGGCCCGGTCAGCGCCTTCGATTCCGACCCGCCCGCAGGGCCGTGAACGGCCTGCCCGCCCACTGACCTCGCTGGATCAGGACCTGCCTGGGATGAGCATCGTCCGGAACCCGGAATCTCACGGGGTAGGTCAGCGCCAGGCGAAGACAGGCTGTTCGAACTCGGCGACCCGGGTATGCCGGCCGCGCAGCACCAGCTCGGCGAACTGGTAGAGGATGGCGCCCGTCGGGGCGTGGATGAGGCTGCCGAGCAACGGAAGCTGAATGACGGGCCGGTCGGATTCGGGAATGGTGAGAAAGCGCGGCCGCACGTCCAGCTCGTCGAGCGGTACGACGTGGACCGAGGCGACCTCTCGAGCCTCCGGGCTGGTGACCTGCAACCTCGAACCCGCCCAGAGCACCACCGGGGTCATCACGAAACCGGATCGGGTCGCGTAGTCGTCGAGGGTGCCGAGAACCTCCTCTGCCGGTAGCTCGACACCGACCTCCTCGGCGAGCTCGCGGAGTGCGGCGGTTGCGGCATCCTCGCCGTCCTCCGCCCGACCGCCGGGCAACGCCCACTGCCCCGCGTGCGTCCGCATGCGGGCGGCCCGGCGGGTGAGCAGAAAGCTGGGTCGGCCCTGCGCGTCCTCGCCGAGAGCCACCGCGACGGCGGCGAGGCGGCGCCCCGCGGCAGGCAGTCCCTGCCGCGGGAAGCCGGCCAGCGCCGCCGTCGCCCTGGTTCGCAGGTCGACCATGTCGTCACGGGTCACCTTGACATGCATACCAGCACGCGTGCCGACGTGGCGCCGGACGACGTTCCCGCGGCGACGCGAGGCGCCGGCGCGGATCGCTCGCCTCAGCTGTGGTCGCGGCGTCGACGGCGCCCAAGGGCAGTGTGTCCGCCCGCCGGAAGGGCCGATCCCGCCGAGTCGACCCCGGCCGGCGTTCCTTCCCCGGACGCGGGAGCTGACGGACGGTCACTCGGGTACACCTGCGGCTCGGACACGGGCGGCGCCAGCGTCTCCTCGCGGGCGCCACGCGAGCGCAGTGTCGTGCGCTCGCGGCGCCGACGGGCCGCGGCGACATCACGGACTCCGCGGACGCTCAACCTGCCCCAGGCCGTCGAGCCCAGGAAGAGGATTACGGCGCCCAGTCCGTAGAAGAAGCTGATCCACTCGACAGCCTGCCGCACGGACCCGCCGAGAGGCGCCCCGATCGAACCGAGGTGCCACGGTCCCGCAAGGGTTGGACCGATGATGAACCAGGCTCCGGCGGCGATCGCCAGCCAGGCTCCGAGCGCAGCGGTTCCCCTGTTGGTACTCGCCAGCAGCAACAGACCGCCGACGAACGCCGCGATGCCCGGCAGTACCTCGAGCCAGAACCGCGCGGAGGTCCAGGTCCAGGCGTCATCCTGGGTGAACGCGAAATCAAAGTAAGGGCCGACAAAGGGAATGAGCGCCCCCCAGATACCCAGGAGCATCAGCAGCAGGCCGGTGACAGCGCCACGGCTGCGGGGGATGTGCCAGGCGCCCAGCCCGCGGGCGTCCGCGTTGACGACGTCAGCCATCGGTTGCTCCCTCTCCTCGCCCTACAGCAGGGAGGGTGCCCCGGAAGATGGTCACCGAACCACCTGGTCAGCGCCCTGCGGAGCACTGGCCGACCGGGCGGCCGACGGCCGACGGCCGGTCAAAGTGGAACGAAGGAGAGCCCCCGCGCCCGTAGCAGGGGCAGCACCCGTCGCAGGGCCGCCACGGTCTGCGCGCGGTTTCCGCCGCCGTCGTGGCAGAGCAGGATGTCGCCGGGACGGGCGCTGCCCAGGGACTGTCGGATGGACGCGGTTCCCGGACGCGCCCAGTCCCGGGGATCCACGTCCCAGCCCAGGGAGGTCATGCCCAGGCCGGCCGCAGCCGCGAGGACGGCCGGGGACCAGTCTCCCCCCGGCGCGCGAAACAGCCGAGGTGGCTCAGCGCCCGCGTCGACTATCGCCGACTGGGCACGGGTCATCTCGATACGGATCTGATCCGGTGTGCGGCGACTGAACGGCTGCGGATGGGTCATCGAGTGGTTACACAGCGAATGGCCTTCCGCGACGATACGACGCACCAGCTCCGGGTTCGCCACCGCCTGCGCGCCCACCACCGAGAAGGTGGCCGAGACCCGGTTGAGGCGCAGGACATCGAGGATCCGGGGGGTCCACACCGGATGCGGACCATCGTCGATAGTCAGCGCTACGGAATCCGTCGGCGCATCCGGCCGCAGGTCGTGGATGCGGTAGGCGGGCGCCTTCGAAGCCGCCACCGCCGGGGGGGTGACTGTGGTGCCAGCGGTGCCAGCGGGACCAGTGGGACCCCCGGCCATTCCCGATCCGCGTGCGGCGCCGGAGCCGCCGGCAGTCTGCTGGCCTGCGGGGCGAACGGCACCTTGGCCCGCTCGGGACGCTCCCCCGACCGCTTGCGCCGGCTCGGCTGCGGTGAGCAGCACGATGCCCGCCGCGCTCGAAGCCGACCAGGCGAACAGTCGTCGACGGGAGACACGCGGCTCCGAGCGGTCGGCTCCGGTCCGGATGCCCGCCGTCGGCTCGCCGTCAGACGACCCAGGACCGTGGTCGCCGCTACTCATCCGGTGTCCCCACATCGCACCTGGCATTGCCGCTCATCTCACCGCTCCCCCGCTCTGCCCGGTGGTCCACGCATCCGCCCGGCGAGGGCACCTCCGTGAGCCGGAGTGGCCAACGCCGCCAACCGGCCCACCCCGATGAGGCCAGTGGGATGCCGATAGACCATACGACGGAATCGCGTACCTAAAGCAAGACGGACCCCACAATCAGGCAGATCCCTGACGATATTCCCAGATACTGGTGCCCAGCGTCAGGAAATTACTTCGCCGGGTACACATTTGCACCGGCCCGGTGGCGGGTGACGCCTCCCTGTCGCCGGGCGTAACGACGCCGAACCCCGGCCTCTGCCGCGGCAGTCGTGGTACCGCGATGCGCCGGACGCGACCAGGTGGACCGGCGCCACGGCCGTCAGCGGGTTGCGGCCGGCCTCAGCGCCCGCTCGGGCCGAATCGTTCGGTCCTGACTCGAGCCGGGTCATGGCCGAGTGCGACGAGCATGTCCGCGACGGACTCGACGAAGCCGTTCGGCCCGCAGACGTAGCACGTCGGCGCGAACGCGGCGGGCCACGCGACCGNGGACAGCTCGGCGAGACCGAGGCGATGCGGCGGGTTCGGCCAGTCCGGCGGCGTCGCCCTCGTGTAGACCCGCGTGAGGTCGAGGCCCGGGTCGGCTCGGGCGCGGTGACGCAGTTCCTCCGAGTAGTAGGCGTCGCCCGGCGTGCGCACCGAGTACGCCAGCCGGAACGGCGCCCGGCTCGCCGCGGCGGCGCGAGCCCGCACCATGGCCATCAGGGGAACGATGCCCGAGCCGCCGGCGACGAGGAGCACCGGATCTCGGTCCTGCGGACGCCAGACGAACCAGCCGCCGATCGGGCCGCGGATCTCCACCGGGTCGCCGACGGCGAAAACCTGCGTGAGGTACGGCGAGACCTCGCCATCCGCGACCCGCTGAACTGTGAGGACGACGCGCGAACCGTCGGTGGGAGCCGCCAGCGAGTAGCTACGGCGCGCGGTGTAGCCGTCCTCAGCGGTGAGGCGCACATCAACCCGTTGACCGGCGAGATGCCCCGGCCACTGCGGCACCTCGAGCACGAGAGTCCGCGCGCTCGGCGTCTCGTCGCGTACCTCGACCAGGCGGGCGACGCGCCAGGGTATCCGGCCAGCCGCCGTCGGCCGACCCGCCGGCTCCCGCAACGGCCCCGTCACATCCCCATCCCGCCTTTCTGCCCTGCGCTACCCCCGTCGACCGTCACCGGGACGACCGATCCCCCGCAGATCCGTCAGTCGCCGCGGTACCTCTGTTCGAGCCAGGGATCACCGCGCTCGTGATATCCGGCGGCCTCCCAGAAGCCCGGCTCGTCCTCGGGCAGGAGACGGATGCCGCGGACCCACTTGGCGGACTTCCAGAAATACAGGTGGGGCACGAGCAGGCGAGCCGGGCCACCATGCTCGGGGGCCAGGTCGTCGCCATCACAGCGATGGACGATCCAGGCCCGCCCGTCCAACAGATCGTCGAGCGGCAGATTGGTGGTGTAGCCACCGTAGGAGTAGGCGACGGCGAAGTCCGCCGAGGTCTCGACATCGGCGAGCAACACGTCCAGCGAGACGCCCTGCCACACCGTGTCCAGCTTGGACCACTGGGTGACACAGTGGATGTCGACCGTCGGCGTCTCGCTCGGCAGGGCCAGAAACTCCGGCCAGCTCCAGCAATACCGGCGTCCGACCTCGTTGGTGATCACGAACTCCCACTGGTCGCGCGCCACCCGCGGAGTCGGCCCCGCGGAGAGGACCGGGAACCCTTTTTCCAGGTACTGACCTGGTGGAAGGCGGGGACGACCAGACCGCCGGCGGCCGTGAAAGCCCGGCGAGACGATGCCCATGGACCACACGTACCACAGCCGGACTCGTCGGGGCGCTCGTTGTATTCACCGCCGCGCGAGAGGGATATCACCTTCGAGCAGCCGGGCGACCATCTGCAGACCGAAGCCGGACACGTCCCTCCGACAACCGCAGCCACAACCTCGCCGGCGATCGCCCGGCAATCCGGGCGAAAGGCGTCTGTTAACATAAACAGCCCGCACAGTCCACTGATACTCGACGATCACCGATCGGCGACCGACGCGCGCCTTCGCAGGAGGACCGCTCATGGCCCGGCCAGCCGCCCCGGCGGCATCCCGCCCAGGCTCATCGCAGGCACCATCCGCACCGGTCGGCGGCCAGGCGGCGACCGAGCCACCGGGCTCCCGCCCGGCCGACGACGATCCGATCGCGCGAGTTCCTCCGCCCACCGGTTCGGTCCCGGTGAGCGCGGCACCGGTGGGCCGGCGGGTCCGTGTCCCCAAGACCGCGGAGCTGGTTGCCAGCCAACTACGACGGAGGATCATCCGCGGCGAACTCACCGAGGGTGATGCGCTTCCCCCCGAACCCACCCTGATGACGCAGTTCGGCGTCTCCCGGCCCACCCTGCGCGAGGCCTTTCGGGTCCTCGAGGCGGAGGCGCTGATCTCGGTGCGCCGCGGGGCCCATGGCGGGGCACGGGTTCACCTCCCGAGTCCAACGGTTGCCGCCCGCTATGCCGGCCTCGTCCTCGAACATCGCGGCGCCACCCTGGGCGACGTTCATCAGGCCAGCGCCGTCATCGAGCCACCGTGCGCGGCGCTGCTCGCCGAGCGGCACAGTCCGGCAGACGTGTCGGTCCTGCGCGGCATCCTCGCCGAGGCCGACGAGGTCGCCGACGATCCGGCCGCGCTCGCGGCGGCGCAGGCTGCCTTTCACCTGGCCGTGGTCGAGCTCACCGGCAACAAGTCCCTGTCCGTGGTCACCGGCATGCTGCAACATCTCGTCGAGTTGACCAACGCCCAGCACGGGCACGCGGCCGTCGGCGCGAGTCCCGACGCATCGCCCGCGCCGACGGCGGCCGTCGACCGGGCGACCGACAATCGGCTGAGCGTCGATGCCACCCGGCAGATCCACGCCACACTTGTCGACCTCGTCGAGATCGGCGATGCGGCGGGCGCCGACCGCCACTGGCGGCTGCACCTGACTGCACCCGATCACGCGATACCGGGAGGGCCGGCCGACCGCTGCGTCCTGGATCTGCTCGGCTGATCAGCAGCCGCTGTCCGCGGCGTGGTCACCCGGCCAGACCGTCCACTGGGTGACCGGCATGGCCGAGCGCCACCCGGTGAAGCCACCGACCGGTGACGCTCGGCTTACCGACAGACGGATCAGGTCCCCGCCCCGCCGTGCGTACCAGGCCGCGAGCACCGCCTCGGACTCGAGGGTCACCGCGTTGACGACGAGCCGGCCGCGGCCTCGCAGCGCCGCCCAGCAGGCTTCGAGCAGCCCAACAGCCGTGACACCGCCACCGACGAAGACCGCATCGGGTGCCGGCAGCCCCGCCAGGACCTGCGGGGCCCGGCCCGCGACGACCTGCAGCCCGGGCACTCCCAGACTCGTGGCATTACGACGGATACGCTCCGCTCGATCGACGCGGGGCTCGATGGCGATCGCCCGGCAGGTGGCATGGGCGCGCATCCACTCGATGGCGATGCTGCCGGAGCCCGCCCCCACGTCCCACAGCAGCTCGCCGGGAACAGGACCGAGCCTGGCCAGGGTGACCGCCCGGATTTCACGTTTGGTGATCTGACCATCGTGCTCGAACGCGTCGTCGGGCAACCCGGGTGAGCGCGGCCGGTGGGCGGCCCCGGGCCCGGGGCACGGCTCGACGGCGGCCACGTTGAGGTCGGCCGGGGGGCGCAGTGCCCGCACCGTCGGCTCGCTGCTCGGCCCCGGCGGGCTGTCGTCCCTGCTGCCTAGTGGGCTGCCTACCGTGCTGCCTTGGTGGGAAGAGGCGGCGTCGCGCCAGACGGCAGACGCGACCGCCCATTCATGGGCGGTCGCCCGCTGCTGAGCCTCGTCGGCCGCACCGAGCCGTTCCAGCACCGTCATCGGGCTCGCGCCGTAGCCGCGGTCGACCAGCAGATCAGCGAGCGCGAGGGGCGTGGTCCCGTCAGCGCTGAGAACCAGTAGTCGGCGATGCGGCGCGAGCGCGGCGTGTACCTGAGCCAACGGGCGGCCCACCGCGCTCACGACGTCGACCCCGTCCATGGCCCAACCCAGACGGGCGCAGGCCAGGGACACCGACGAGGGATGGGTGAACACCCGTACCCGATCCGCCCCGAGCAGGCGAACGAGCGTGGTGCCGATCCCGTGGAACATCGGATCGCCACTGGCGAGGACGCAGACGTCGCCGACAGGGTTCGAGCTTCGCGCCGCGGGACGCCGGGGATCGCCGCCGGGCTGTGCGCCCGTGTCTGCGTCGACGCCGCTCGTCCCGGCCACCGGTATGCCGTGCTCCGCGAGCAGGTCGGCGAGGGCTGGCAGCAGCGGCGACGGCCAGGTCACCCTGCGCGCGGTGATCCGGTGCCCACCGGCCCGTTCCGGGATGAGATCGAGCTGTCGCTGCGCCCCTAGCAGAACGTCGGCGCAGCGGACGGCGTCACGCGCCGCCGTGGACAGGCCGGTCCAGCCGTCCGCGCCCACACCGACGACGGTCACCCGCGCTGATACACACGGATCCGCGGACCTCGGGTCGGACGAGGGCTCGGACTCCGACACCAGACCCGACACCGAACCCGACACCGACGCTGGATCTGACACAGCACGCCAGCGTAGTCCCGCGCCGGACCACAGGCCCACGGGTCGACCGGACCACGAAGCCGGCTGCGTGTGCCGGATCAGCACCGGCTGCGGCCCGGCCTCCAGGTCTGACAAACCGTGGGCTCCGCCACCGCGACAGCCCGTACCGTCGTGGGGGGTAGCCATCGCGGTAAGCCNCCGGGACCATGCCCACAGCCCCAGAGATGCCCGCAGCCCTGAATGCCCACAGCTCTGAATGTCCACAGCTCCAAATGTCCACAGCTCTGAGACGCGGACTGCGGTTCCCGATGCGGCGAGAGGATCCGGACGTGACGCTGCTGTTCCCACCCCTGGACGTCGATCACGATGCTCCTGCCGTGCAGGTCGGGGATGTGGTCCTCTCCCGGGCCGAGCTGCTGGGGGCCGCAGCGACCGTCGCCGGTCGCGTCGCGGGAGCCGGGACCGTCGCGGTGCACGCCGAGGCCTCGATGGCCACTGTCGTGTCCGTCGTCGGATGTCTGCTCGCCGGGGTGCCCGCGGTCCCGGTGCCACCGGATTCCGGGCCGCGGGAGCGCGGCCACATCCTGCGGGACTCGCGCGCCGAGCTGCTGCTCGGCAGCCCGGACTGGGACGACCTGGCAATCCCGGTGGTGCCTGTCGATCCCACCGCCCGCACGGCGTTGCCGTCCGCCACGAACAGGGCGTCCGCCACGAACAGGGCGCCCGCGAGCGCAGCGAGCGTCGATGAACCGGTCGGGATCACGACCGCCCCGCCCGCGCTCATCCTGTACACCTCCGGCACGACCGGAGCACCCAAAGGCGTGATGGTGCCCGCCGCGGCCATCGCCGCCGACCTCGACGCCCTCGCCGAGGCATGGGCCTGGACCCCGGAAGACACCCTCGTGCACGGGCTGCCGCTGTTCCACGTGCACGGACTCGTCCTGGGTGTTCTCGGCGCGCTGCGGGTCGGCAGCCGACTGGTCCACACCGTCCGGCCGACACCGACCGCGTATGCGGCGGCCGGTGGCAGCCTGTACTTCGGCGTGCCGACCGTCTGGTCCCGGGTCTGCGACGACCCGGTCAGCGCCCGGGCCCTGGCCACGGCTCGGCTGCTCGTCTCCGGCAGTGCACCCCTGCCGACGCCGATTCTGAATCGGCTCGCCACGCTCACCGGCCTGGCACCCATAGAGCGATACGGGATGACCGAGACGCTGATCACGACGAGCAGCCGCGCCGATGGCGAGCGCCGCGCCGGCTGGGTAGGCCCGCCGCTGAAGGACGTACGCACCAGGCTCGTCGACGACGAGACCGGCGCTCCGCTGCCGGCCGACGGGCAGAGCATCGGCGAGTTGCAGGTCCAGGGGCCGACCCTGTACGGGGGCTACCTGGGCAGCCCGGAGGTCACCGCCGACACCTTCACGACCGATGGCTGGTTCCGTACCGGTGACGCTGCGGTGATCGCGCCGGACGGGCACCACCGGATCGTCGGACGGCGGTCGACCGACCTCATCAAGTCCGGGGGATATCGCATAGGCGCGGGTGAGGTGGAGGCGGCGCTCCTGGCCCATCCGGAGGTGCGGGAGGCCGCCGTCATCGGCCTCCCCGACGACGATCTCGGCCAGCGGATCGCCGCCTTCGTTGTCGCCCCCGATCTGCTCGATGGCGGGAGGAGCAGCAGGTCTGCGGCCGGAGACCTCACCGACTTCGTGGCCCGGGAACTGTCCGTCCACAAGCGGCCTCGAGAGATCCACTTCGTCACCGAGCTACCTCGCAATCCCATGGGCAAGGTCCGCAAGTCCGCCCTGGCCCCTCCGGCGGCGCGATAGCGGCACTGGTGAGATCGAGGCCGGGTGGAGCAGGGACGGGGTTCCGAGGAGGGATGCCCGGCCCGTTCACCCCACGACGGCACGACGCCCTGCCCGACGGCGCCCCAGCGGACTGAGTGACCCCGGGTGGCTGTCACCGCCTTCCGTCGGCGGCGGTCCGAACGGACCTGCCGGCGGCCGCCGCTGCTCGTCGCGCGCGGTCCGGTCTCCCGCCGCTCCCGCAGGCCGCGCCGGCGGGGCTGTGGCGAGCCCCCGATAGAACGCACTGGTCGCCATCAGCTCGTCGTGGGTGCCCTCCGCGATCACCCGGCCCTCGTCCAGCACGATGATGCGGTCGGCCGCCCGGACCGTCGAGATGCGGTGCGCGATGACGAGCAGGGCGCGCTCGGCGGCGATCCGGCGCATCGCCTGGGTCAGCACACGCTCGTTGACGGCATCGAGCTGCGAGGTCGGCTCGTCCAACAGCAGTACGGCGGGGTTCGGCAGCAGCGCACGGGCGATCGCCACCCGCTGCCGCTCGCCGCCGGAGAGCAGCACGCCGTGATCGCCTACCGCGGTGTGCAGCCCATCAGGCAGCCGGTTGACGAGGTCCCTCAATCCAGCCGTCGCCACCACCTGCGCAATCTCGTCCTCGGCCGCGTCCGGCATCGCGTAAACGATGTTGTCCCGCAGGGTGCCGTGCAGCACCGGCGTGTTCTGTTCAACCAGGTTCACCCAGGTCCGGGCACTGCTGCGGGAGATGGAACGGACATTTCGGCCCGCGAAAAGGATCTGCCCCTCGTCCGGATCGTAGAACCGCTCCACGAGTTCGAGAACGGTCGACTTGCCAGCTCCCGAGGCTCCGACCAGCGCGACGTGGCCCCGCCGGGGCACCTGGAACGACACTCCACGCAGCACCGGCGTCGTGGTGTAGGCAAAATGCACCTCTCGCAGCTCGATCGCCGCCGCCCGGTCGCCCTCACCCACCGTCCCCCGCGCTGCGGCCACCGCGGGCCGTTCCCCTCCAGCCCCTCCAGCCGTTCCAGACCCTCCAGCCGCTCCGGCCGCCTGCTCCGGCGAGGGGCAGCACGTGACCTGAGCCTGCCCCGACGCCCCCTGCGCGAGCAGGGCCACGGCGGGCGGTGTCAACCCGGCGGGCCAGGCGGTCGCGATCGTGCGCAGCGGACCGCGCAACACGGTGTCGTCGTCCTCCCGCGGCAGTGCGAACACGGCGTTGACCCGCGCGAGCGCCCCGAGCCCGCGCTGGATCGTGGCGGCGGATTCGATGAGCTGAGACAACGGCATGACCAGGTAGGTCGCGTAGAGGAGGAAGGCGACGAGGCTGCCGAGCGAGACCGAGCCCCGAGCCACCAGCACCCCACCGGCCAGCAGGACGGCCAGGACGCTGCCCTGCACGGCCAGTTGCATGGCGGGCGCAATGATCGAGTCCAGCTTTGCCATGCGGATACCTGCCTGGTAAGCGGCGGAGGCGTGATCGCCTATTCGCTCGGCCTCGCGGGCCTCGGCCCGGTTCGCCCGCACGGTACGGATCGCGACCAAGGCCCGTTCCAGGTCCGCGGTCATGCCTCCCACGCTCGCCTGCCCACGCTCGGACACCGCTCGGATGCGAGACAGCGCACCGAGGACCACCACCCCGGCCACCGCGACCACTGCGAGGACGAGCAGGAACAGCCACGGATTGAGCCACACCATCAGGGCGACGGCGCCGGCCACCCCGATCAGGCTGGTGACGAGCGAGGTGAAGCTGTAGGCCACCGCCTCCCGAACCACAGTGGTGTCCGTGTTCGCCCGCGAGATGAGGTCCCCGATCCGACGGGTGTCGAAGATCTGCACCCGCAGCNCCAGCAGATGGCCGATCAGCCGTCGGCGCAGGCCGAGCAGGATCCCCTGACCGGCTCGTTCCAGCAGGTAGTGCCCGACGGTGTCAATGATCGCCTGGCAGACGAACAGACCCAGAAGCGACCCGACCAGCCACAACGGGATACCACCGGCCTGCGCGGCGTCGATCACCCTCATCACGAGCAGTGGTTGGAGCACTCCGACGCCGGTACCGATCACGGTCAGCACCGTGGCGATCACCACGGGCCGTCCGTGCCCACGCAACAACGCCCAGAGCTCGGCCAGCCCCCTCACCACGGTTCGGTCCCCGGCCCGACGGCGAGCAGCGCACGCAGGTATCCGGGCGGCACCGACTCACCGACGATCACACCGTCCGCTTCGACCCACGCATGCGCGGCGAACGGCGCGACGGTTCGCACCCCGACGCACCAGGTCGGCACGCTGCCTGTCATCCGGCACAGCAGGGTGGTGGCGATCGAACGGGGAACGCAGCCTCGTTCCTCCCGACAGGTGAGGCTCACGGCCATCACCGCCTGGCGTGCGGCGAGCGCGCTGGCGTAGTCCGCCGGCCGAGCGCCCTCGCCAAGCCGGCCCAGCACCCGACGGATGCGTGCCGGCGACTGAGTAGCGAGCAGCCGTGCCGCCCCGACCGCGGCCATCGCCCCCAGTCGACGCCCGGGGCGCAGTGCGATCTCCGATCGTTCGACCACCATCGGCGCCGTCACCGCCGTGCCTCCGGCCTGCCCGCATCGTTGCCGGGGCATCCCGCCTCGACCTCGGGCGACCAGCGAGCCTCGGACTCCGGCTCGATCAGGCCGACGTCGGCGAGCTGGGCCAGCAGACCCTCGACATCGCGGCGCGCGACCTGCGGATCGACCTCTACGGTCGTGCACAGCTCCCGCACGGCGGCGGCGACGTCTCCCCCGTCCAACAGGACGCGGAGAATTAGATCACCCGAGGGGTTGAGCGTCCAGTACCGCCCGTCTTCGGTGTGCAGAAGCACGGCACCGTACTCGGTCGGCGCCCGCACCACGTCGGATCGCAACATCACCATGTCCACTCCCGCTGGTCCGTCGATCTTCGGCAGATCTCCCAGGCCATCCGTGCCGGCGCCGGGGCGCCCGCGACCCGCCTGCGCTCAGCCGCAGCGGCCGGCGAGGGTACGTAGCCACGCGTCGGCCGCGAAGGTCGGTCGGAGGGCCTGGAGCCGGCGGTCCGTCGCGGCCCCTTGCCGGCACGCCTCCCGGAGCGCCTCCGGCTCGATGAGTCCGAGGTCGGCCAGCGGCGAGTCCTCGCACAGCCCGACCAGAACGCCACGATTCGCAGGCAACCCCCGGCCCTGCTCGGCGTCGGCGCCGCCAGAGATCTTTTGAAGCAGGCAGTTCGCCGGTACCACCTGCCGCATCGCCTCCTTGAGCAGCGGCTCGTTTTCCCAGGGAGAGGCGCGCTCCTCCGCCCGGACGGCGAGCGCGGCGCGGACGACCCGGTCGTCGAGAAACGGCGCGCTCAGCGGCGGGCCGACCGGGCTGGCCATCTGATCGAACAGCCGGAAGGCGGACGCGGCGGCCCGGATCGCGAACAGGTCGGCGTGTCCGTCCCGCGTCGGCGCCAGGGGGGCGTCTCGGCGAGCCACGTCGGCGACGGCCTCGGCGATGAGCCTCAGGGCGGCGCGGGTCAGCCAGCCCGGGACGATCGGCGGCAGCGTCCAGTCCAGGGCCGCCGCCGCATGGGGGGACTCGGGCCGCGCGGGGCCTCCCCCGAGCGGAGCCTGGTCGAGGGCCCGGGCCAGGTCGAACAGGCAGTCGCGGTAGTCCCGACGGCGCATCATCCGCAGGCTCGCGGCCCACGGCCAGCCCTCCCGGGCACGGAAGCCGCGCAGGTGCTGCAACGTGGTCCAGGGCCGTCGGCGAGCCAGTCGAGACAGGTAGTTCGGCGCCCCCTGCGCGACCTGCTCACCGCCGAAGCCGGTCAGGTGCAGGCGAGGACCGTAGAGAGCGACGCGGTCGAGGCCCGCCCGCATCCTCGCCCGATCCACGAGGCCGACGAAGGGACGGTCGAGCGCCTCATCGGCGGAGGCGATGCCGTCGAAGACAAGCGGGAGCTCGCTTGCGGGCAGAATCTCCCGAGCGACACCAGGCAGCGAGACCGCCGCGTCGGCTGACCAGCGTGCATCGTTGCCATCGGGGTCCTGGGCGATCCGGGTGACCGCGACGATGTCGGCGGGGCCGCGGGCCGCCAGGCAGCACACGGCGGTCGAAGCCAGCCCGCCGGACAGGTCGGCGCTGACGGTGCGTCCCGCTGCCACCCGCACGGACACCGCCTCGGCGAGGGCCGCTCGCAGGATCGGCGCGCCCTCGGCCCGCGAACGCACCGACGCCGGCTGCCGCCACCAGCGCATCCGCTCGACCCGTCCATCACGATCCAGGAACAGGTAGTGGTCGGGTGGCACGGTCTCGACCGACTCCCACGGGACGAGGTCGTCAAGCGGATATGGCGGGAATGGATCAAGCAGCGACAGGGCCAGCGCCGTGCGGTCCAGCTCACTGCCGGCCAGCTCGGCCAGGACGTCGGCGCGGTCCGCGGCGACGTGCTGCCCCCCGGACAACGCGGTGAAGATCCGCCGCGTGCCGGTCGGGCTGCCCTGGAGCCTGCACTGCCCGTTGATCTCGGCGATGACGTGGTAGTCCCCGGCCACGGCGCGCGCGACGTCGAGGGAATGCACATCCCGGGCGGCCATCAGCAGGCGTAGGAGCTGGCTGGAATTCGCCTCGACTCGGCCGACCAGTGCTATCCGGGCACGATGGGTCGCCGCGCTGACCATCGCGTCGTCCGGCCAGTCGCCGACGAGCCACGGCCGCCCCGAGGGGTATCGCAGCACCCGACGGACCGCGGCAGGCAGCACCACCGGATCCCGGTCCGACAGGGCGACAAACCAGCAGCTCGGCCGGGGTGACGCGAGCCGGGCGTCGTGGCCCGGCCGCCGAGCCGTGATGGGCGTGGTCACCACAGCCCCAGGGGCTCAGTGGAGAAGCCCGCCAGCATCGAATCCGCCACCGGCGCGATCGCGCTCCCGGCCCGGGGCCGCTGCCGCAGATCAACCGGCCGCCGCCAGGCGCTGGGACAGGTCGCCGTCATGGGTGCCCTCCCTGTTCGCGTTCCTCCGCGTGGCGGGCAGAAGGCAAAGTCCGCCGCGCGACGGTCGGCATCCAAAAGGTGTCCCGCCTCCCGGCGGATGGGCCGGCCCCGCTCCTGCGAGCGCTACCGCAGATCAGCGGACCGGACGGAGCGGTCCCACGCCCAAGGGGATTCCCGCGGGACGTTCAGTGGCGGTTCAGCGGTGCCGGCATGCCCGTCGGCTCCGAGGAGGACCGCGGCCAGCCGCGCTCCGGGTCCAGAACCTCCTGATGGACCCGGCGCAGCTCCGCACCGGGTTCGATCCCGAGCTCGGTGACCATCCGCCGGTACAGGCCGCGGTACTCACGCAGCGCCTCGGCCCGGCGACCGCTGCGCTCCAGGGCGACGAGGAGCTGCGCCCAGAGACGCTCGCGGGTCGGGTACTCCACGGCGAGCGCGCGCAACGCCGGAAGCACCTGGTCGTGCTCACCGAGTGCGAGGCGCGCGTCTATCAGCGCCTCGCGGGCCGACCACCGGGCCTCCTCCAAGCGGAGGCTCTCGGCGCCACCGACCTCGGCCGGCAACTCGTCGAACGCGCTTCCGCGCCACCATCCGAGCGCCTGCTCCAGCAGCTCGGCGGCCTGGGCAGGCGCGTCGGCGCGGGCCGCGACCCGGCCGCGTTCGACTGCCTGCTCGAAGCGGACGACGTCGATCTCGTCGGGGGCGACGATCAGGCGATACTCCCCTGGGCGACTCTCGATGCGTCCGGGGCCGGCCGGTCGGCGAAGGACCGCGGCCCGCGGGCCCACCGCCCTGATCGACGCCGGCACGGCCGGATCCCCGACCGGCGTGGGCAGCGTGTGCCGCAGTTCGGACAGGTAGGTCTTGATGTTGCCGAGGGCAGACCTGGGCGCATCGTCCTGCCAGAGCGCCAGACACATCTCTTCCACCGAGGTCCACCGTCCGGCGTGCAGAAGCAGCGTGAGCAGCAGCGCCCGCTTCTTGCGCTGGTCGATGCGGACNCGCTCCCCCGGCCCACGCCAGACCTCAAGCGGGCCCAGCACGGCAAACACGACACCGGACCCGGGCCCGGGCGCCGCCGCCGCGGAGCCGGACCACCGGGAGCCGTGACCTGGTTCGCCGGGAGTCCGGACGCCGGGACGGGCGATCGGGCCCGCAACGGTTCCGAGCTCGTCGACCATGATGATCCTCGTCGGTCGGAGATCCTCGCTGATCGGGCCCCGTTCCACACCTCGCCCGGGGACCGGCGGCCCCGTCTGGGCCGGTGCAGGGAATACCCCGTTCGACCGGCGGATAGTCCTCTCCTCCGGCGAGATGCGTCCTCGCGGCGGGATGCGTCCTCGCCGCGGGATGCGACGACGCCCGGCTGCCACACACGACAGCGCCGCCGGGTGAGGCTCGGGAGCGTCACCCGGCGGCGCCGCGGCCGCCCTGCGATTCCTCAGATGCCGAGGCTGGCGCGGGTCTGGGGCCCGACGACGCCATCCACCAGCAGACCGTGCTTGAGCTGGTAGTCCTTGACCATGTGGTTCGTCTGGTAGCCAAACTGGCCGTCGACCTGGATCGGGTAACCGAGGTTGGCCAGCTTCCGCTGAACCTGCTGGACGTCCTGCCGGTAGCCGATGCCGGTGGCGAGCGACGGATACCCGGTCGGGAACGCCGACGCGGGCGCGGGCGCCGCGGGCGCGGGCGCCGCGGGCGCGGCGTAGGAGACGGTGCGGACGCTCACGCCGCCGGAGACGGCGGCCGCCGCGGCCTGGCCACGCCCCAGGAACCGGTTGTGCATGCCGCGGGCGTACGTGGTCCAGGCCGCGGGGCCCTGGCTGTCGCAGACTCGCTTCGCCGCCCAGGCGTTGGTGGCGGGGTCGTAGAGGTTGCGGCTGCCCACCCAGCCGGCGTGCGCACGCATGTTGATCTGCCAGAGTCCGCGGGAGTCCTCACCGACCGTGGCGTGGGCGAAGGTGTTGCCGCCGGACTCGGCGAGAGCGACCGCCACCCAGGTGGACAGCGGGACGCCGCGGCAGCCGGCGAGGCCCGCATTCGCCGCCGCGCTGGCGATCGTCACGTCCGAGACGGAGCCGGTGGCGGCGCTCGCCGGGCTCGCGGTGGCGAGCATGCTGGCTCCGGCACCGATCACGCCGGCGGCGGCGATGACGGCGCCACGGTGCCGGGTGGAACGCTTCCGATGCTTTCCCTTAGCCATTCTTTGACATCTCATTTCGGTGTCGTCGAACACAGGTGTGGAATCGGTGATGGCTTCCGCTCAACGGAGGGGAGCGGTTCTCACTCACCAGATAAGGGCAGCACGGACTATCTGGTTTCGAAGCTGCACCCGGCCAAACGGCGCAAAGAAACGGCGGGGGCGAGCTCCGAGATTGGTGAGAGTTCCAGCCCGATCAGCGCGACGGCCGCATCACGCCTGGCCGCCCGATGCGGGCGGTCCGGGGATCGCGGCCGACCGCCGACGGCGACCCGTGCGGTCCGTCAGGCGGGCCGGTAATGCCATGCGCGCGCATGTTCGGCCCGCGAGCACCGGCCGATGGCACGTTCCCGCGGCTGCGTCAGGGCGAGAACGGCGCCCATCGTGGCGAGGGCGCGTCATAGAAAGCGCAGGTCGCCAGGGCGGTCATCGAGACCGCAGCCGAGCGTTCCCGATACACAGGCAACGTCGAATCCTTCCCGTACGCCTGCGAGGTTAGCTGTCGGGTTCGGGCCGGGGAGCCCGGTCGTCTCCGTGGAGGCGACTTAACCCCGAGGGCGGCCGTGACGGGGCCACCCGGAGGAACCTGGTTCCCCCGCTTCTGCCCAAGCTGTCTTGGAGGGACCCCGGACCGTGGGCAGAACTCGGCGTCGGCCCGGAGCAACTAGTGCCCGGCAACCGTAGCGAACTACGTACCGTAGTGACAAGTACTAGTTATGCACGAATTTCGGCGCGCGTCCGTCACCGTGCGTGCATAGTGCTGCGAGACCGCAACACTCGGACATCAACCGAACCTTCGGACGATGAAAAGGATCATCGGATGTCGGAGGTACGCCCCGGTCTGCCCCGGGCAAGATGGGACGCGATCGGAGGAGGAGGCCGGGACCGAGGGCCGGAAGGACCCCACGCGGCACCACCCGCCGCGTGGGACGCACCGCGGTGGCAGCACCGGAACCCACGCCGACGCCGGACCGGCAGCGCCGGATTCAAGACTCACGGCGGCGGGGCGACAAACGAACGACCTCGGCGGTGAACGGGCGGCGAGACGACCCGACGAACCGGACGGCAAGGGGCCACGAGAGGGCGAGGGGCCACGAGAGGGCGAGGGGCCACCGGGCGACGCGGGAACCGGCGCGCCGCCCGGCGAGTCAGGACGCGTGCGGTGCGGTCAGGCTGGCGAGGCGGACCGCGGCGCGGGGGCCGGCCGCCGCGTCCGCAGGTTCTCCAGGAAGAGCAGGATGTGCGCGCCGGCGGCGCGGCGGCCCGGGCCGGACAGCACGCCCCGGCCACCGGGCAGGGACGCGAGCCTGGCCCCGCGGGCGGTCCGCGTCGCCATACGAACAAGCGGAAACGGAGTCACCCGGTCATCCTCGCCATGCAGCAGCAGGATGGGCAGGTCCGGAAGCGACCGTGGGATCGGCTGGTCCGGCGGCTCTCCGGCGACCGCGCGGTGCAGCAGCGGCAGGTCCACCAGGATGAGCGCGTCCGGGCGAACGGCGGGCGACGCGGCCCCGACCAGCGCACGTAGGGCGCCGCTGTCCGAGCCGAGTAGAACGAACGGAAGTCCCGGTTCGCGCGCCTCTCCCAGGGCGAGGACGCTGTCCCTCCCATGGTCGAGAAACGTCACCTGGTAGCCGTCGAGTGCCAGCCGAAAGGCAAGGTGCTCGAAAATTTCGGCGGATTCCCCACGGCCGGGAAGGAGGACCACGTTCGCCCCCGCACGCCGGGTCNGATCGCTGCTCGGCCAGTAGCGGGAACCAGGACCGCCGACGTAGCCACGCGGACGCGGATGGGAGGGAGGCGACGAGAGGGGAATGGACACAACATGCTCCGATCAGAGCCGTCCGGACGCGGATGGCGGCGCGCTCCAGCACGGCGAAAATAGCGCGTGCGAGGCTGCGGAAGCCCGACCGGCGCAGCCAGGCCGCGCGGCTGTGGAGGCAGCGGCGATGGCGCGACGGCGAAGCACTGGTGAGGCGCCGGGAAACGCTGACGGCGCGCCGGCAAGGATGGATTAGCGAGGCACCCGGACCGGACAGACCGCGGAAGCGACACGCAGGAAGTCGATGTGGCCACGGATGACCAGAGCGGTCGGCCGTCGCGCCGGATGAGGCATGGTCGGATTCTGGCGGCGCTCCGATCGGATGTCAACATACTTAATGCTGACTACCGGAATGTTTCCGTCGGCCGCCTCCGGGGCCCAGCGCTTCCGCCTGGGCCCCGGAGGACGACGGGGTGATGCTCGAAAACGGCTCCCGCCGGCGGCGAGACCGGCCTGGAGCACATGGGCGCAGGTGCCCCGGGGACCACGACCGACACCGCCGGGTCGCCGGAGTCCGCCACGTCGCGTGCTCGAGACGGACTCCGACCTCCGAGATGGACATCCGAGACGCAGGGGCGGCGCGTCCACCACAGCCATGCGAGAACACGGAAGTCACACAGGCTCAGCGGGAACGGTGAGGGCGACGCGGCGCGAGGACGCCACAGGCCGGCGACGGACCCGCGGGCAGGTCAGGCAGCGGCACCCGCCATCGCGTTGCAGCTGTCCAGGCAGGACCGGCAGGCCCGGGCAAGGCGGGCGAGCTGGGCGTCGCGCGGCATCTTTTCACACATCTCGGCGCAGGCACGACAGACCCGTGCACACATGGCACACATCTCGGCGTGGAACGGCGACATCCGACACATCAAGTCGGCGCAGGTCCTGGTGACCGCCGCGCAGTCCATCATGAGCCGCATGTCCGCAGCGTCCATCATCGTGCCGGGCATGTCCATGCAGTAGGAGATTGTCTCCTCACACAGCGCAGAGCATGACATACACTCCTCGATAGCTTTCCGCATGTTCTCGTTGATCATTTCGGCGTGCTGCATCGGACACCTCCGAGGTGCGGGCGACGGCTCATCCGCCATACCGGGAAGCCCGTGGCAGACGGCTGTTTCTGCCTGGCCGGGCTCCTCCGACGATAGCTTTCGAAAGCGGATCCGCATCTCGGCGGACAGCCTCCGCCGAATACTTCGGAAATAGTCGGAAACTTGACAGGGAACTACGTCCGAAGAAGGCCGGTTGGCTTTCCGGTGCAGGTGACTGGCACACACGGTCCCGGCGCGCCGTCGCACCCCGGTCAGCCGGTGGCGGGCCCCGACGGGAGCACCCGCGGGCCGGCGGCGGCGCGGTCTGCGCCGTCCGGCACCGGGCGCACGGGCGGCGCAGCCGAGGCCGTCATCGAGGCGGGCAGCCGCGGATGTGCCAGTACCGGGCGGCCACCGAGGAACACGCCGCTGACCGCGTCCGGGCGTTCGAAGATCCTCAGCTCCGCCGGATCCTCGTCGAGCAGGATCGCGTCGAACGTGTAGCCGACGGCGATCCGCCCCAGCCGATCCCCCACCCCGCACAGCCTCGCCCCGGTGGCGGTCGCCGCGAGCAACGCCTCGGGGGCGGTGAGCCCCGCCCGTCGCAACTGGCTGATCTCGGCAAGGTTGGCACCGTGGCGGGTGCGATGGCGGGCATCGCTGCCCAGCGCGATGGGAACCCCCGCCGCGCGGGCCACGGCGATCGTCTCGGTGAGCGAGGCCGCGGTCGCCTCGGCCCGATCCACCGCCCAGCCCGGCAGCAGGCCGGTGGTCGCCAGCGCGGCCAGGTCACGGTAGGGCGTCAGGGTCGGCACCAGCGTGACCCCGCGGGCGGCCATCGCCGCAGCCGCCCGCTCGCTCAGCCCGAGGCCGTGCTCGACGGAACGTGCGCCGGCGGCGACCGCCGCCTCGACCGCCCGCTCGCCCAGGGCGTGCATCATCACCGGANGGCCGTAGCGGGCCGCCTCAGCGACCGCGGCGGTCAGTTCCGAGCGGCCGAACTGGAAGTCCGGACTGCCCGGGCGCGCGGACATCACCCCACCGCTGGCGTAGATCATCACCCAGTCGGCGCCGGCGCGCAGGACGCCACGCACCGCAGCGGGCAGGCCACCGGCCCCGACGACCGAGTGCGGCGGCCGGCCCGGATACTCGGGTCCGAGGACGTCGTCGGCGGACTCCAGCCCGGGGCCGAGGATGCCGCCGTCCCCGTGGCGCCCGGAACGGCTCAGCGCGACGATGCAGACCGCGAGCCGCGGACCCGGCACACTGCCCGCCACCAGCGCGTCGCGGACACCGGCGTCGGCGCCGCCGGCGTCGCGCAGATAGGTGACGCCAGCCTGCAACGACGCCCGCAGCGCGTCGGCCGTCTGCAGGTATCGCGCGGAGAGCGGGGCCGTCACCAGCTCGAACTGGTCGTAGGTCGACTGGGTCACATGCGCGTGGCAGTCGACGACGCCGGGCATCAGCCACAGCCCGCGGGCGTCGACGTCGACGGCGTCCGGGTCGACAGCGAGCCGCGGTCCGAGGGCCCGCACGACGCCGTCGCGCACCGCCACGTCAAGCGGCTCGCCGAAACGGCCGGTCGCGTCGAGGACGTGCGCCTCGCGCAGCGTGAAGCTGGTCGCCGCGAGCCCCCGCGGTGAGGCGAGCCGCACGGATCCCGCGGCCCGACCGGCCGCCGGGCGTCCCGTGGGCTCGGGCTGGCCCGCGAGATCGGGCCGGCCCGGCGGATCCGGGTGTTCGGATGATGCAAGGGGATCGGTCATGACCAACGCCGTTCCTGCCGGTGTCGACGACCTCCCGCCGCCGGTTCACGGATCGGGTCCGGGCTCTGGTCCGGCGACGGTGCGGCCCGAGGGGCGGGCGGCGCCGGCGAACCCGGGGCGCGGGAAGGTCAGGGAGGCTGGGGACGTCAGCGGGTACAGGCGGCCGCGTTGACCCGGCAGGTGTCGATGTGCCGACGGTGCGTGAGCTCGTGCATCCCGCCGCCCGGCCGAGGACGCGGCGCCACCACGCTCCCAGACCAGTCGCCGGACACGATGCCTCCTCCGTCACCCGCGTGGGCCGGACATCCACCGGCTGCGATCACCGCCAGCGGTGCCACGCGACGAGGTCCACGTTAACCAGCAGTCAGGAACGACGCAAAGCGATGCCGACCCCGGACCCCCGGCCGGCGGCTCCCCGGACGATCACTGCCACACGCCGGCGAGGAGCTCATACGAGCGCACCCGGTCCGCATGATCGTGCGCGATCGTCGTAATAATCAACTCGTCAGCCCCGGTCACCTTCCGCAACGTCTCCAGCTTGCGCGCGACAGTGGCGGGGCCGCCGACGAACTGGGTCTCGACCCGGTCCGCGACGAGGGTGCGTTCCTCCGCGGTCCACGGGTAGGCCGCCGCCTGCGCCGGGCTCGGGAAGGGACGGGCCCCCTGCCCGGACCGGATGCTCAGCACCCACAGTCCGTAGGGCGAGGCGAGCTCGGCGGCCGTGTCCTCGTCCGGGCCGACCACCACGTCCGCCGAGACCATCACGTAGGGCCGGTCGAACGACTCCGACGGGACGAAGGCGTCCCGGTAGGCCTGCACCGCCTCGAGCACCGAGGACGGCGAGACGTGGTAGTTCGCGACGAACGGCAGTCCCAGCTCGCCGGCCGTCCGGGCGCTCGCGCCCGGGCTGGAACCGAGGACCCAGATCTGCAGGTCGGCACCCTCAGCAGCCGGCACCGTCAGGTGCTCGCCCTCGGCGGTCCGGTAGTCGCCCCGCAGGAACGCCTGGATGTCGCGGACCTGCTGGCCGTACTCGTCCCCCGCGCCCGGCCGGTAGCCGACGAGTGCGAACTGGCGGCGCAGCCGGTCGGCGTTCAGCCGCATCCGGGGCGGCGCCGGCACCAACAGCCCGTCGACGACGGTCGCCGCGCGGCCAGGCGCGGCCCCACCAGACACGGCCCCACCAGACACGGGCCCACCAGACACGGCGGCCGGCTGGTCCGACCCGGATGGTGGGCCGTCGCCGTCCGCCGGGGCGAACAGCCGGTCGACGGCGGGACGCCCCAGCCCGAGGTCGATCCGGCCCGGATGGATCTGGGCGAGGGTCCCGAACTCCTCGGCGACGGTCACCGCCGTGTGATGACCCATCTGAACCGCTCCCGAGCCGACCCGGATCCGGGTCGTGGCATCGGCCACGAGCGCGATGACGACCGCCGGTGCCGAGGAGACGACACCGGGCACCAGATGATGCTCGGCGAGCCAGTATCGGTGGAAGCCGAGCTCCTCGGTGCGACGGGCGAGGTCGAGGGTGTTACGCAACGCGTCACCCGCGGACGCGCCCTCCGACCGGGGCGACAGATCGAGTACGGACAAGGGCACACGATCGGTCTGGGACACACGATCGGCCTGGGACATGAGCACGCCACCTCCGCACGGCGACCCGGTCCCGACGGGGACGACCGACCCACGAGGCGGGACGCCACATGACAGTAAGTAGGAGTGCGACGGACGCCGGCCCGCTCAGAGCCGGGCGCCCGATCGCGGCTGGATGGCGGCGCGGCGCCATGAACCAGCGACGGGTCAGTTACAGAGACGGCTGGCGACCCGCATGAGATCGACCGCCCGCCGGCGCACGAGCGGGACCCGGCGGCGCATCGTCACCGCCGGCCGGCCGGGACCCGGGACGTCGGGTCGTCCGGGCTCGGCATGATCCCACTCTGGCATGGCGGCCTCGGTGAGACAAGGCACGCCCACGGCCAGGCACGGTTGACGCCGCTGCGGCGCCCGTGATGAGATCACCGCGTGCAGTGCTCGGCCGTCCTCGTCACGCGTGGTCACGTCGACTTCGCCCTCGTGAGCTCCGCCATCTGTACCGCGCGCTGAGCCGCGCGGGGGTCTCCCCGCCCCGGGCGGTGCACTCAGCGCGTTCCTGAGGTCCGTCGGTGTCCGGATGCCCCGCCGTCGCCGCGCGGGGCCGGTCACCCTCGCCGCGCGACTCCCTCGGCCAGCCCAGCTTCACATGAGCGTCCTCTCGCGGGCGCGATCCGTCCGGCCCCCGCGCCCCACCGTCCCCGGGGCCAGCCGGATGCCCTACTCGGACGAGGTTCGCCGGGCTGTCCGTTCATCCACATGGTCGGGCCGGCCGCTGATCGGCCGAAGCGGCCCGGCCACGCTCCACCGATCTCCCCGTGGCGGGCCCCGCAGTCCATCGGGCCCGACTCAGCCACGGCCAGCTCCTTTCTTCCCGCGATGCATCGAAACGAGGTCCCGCATGTCCCGCCGCCTGTTCACGTCGGAGTCCGTANCCGAGGGTCATCCCGACAAGCTGGCCGATCAGATCAGCGATGCCCTGCTCGACGCCTACCTGGCCGCCGACCCGAGCTCCCGGGTCGCGGTCGAGACGCTGCTGACCACGGGGCACGTCCACGTGGCCGGCGAGGTCACCAGCTCTGCCCACGTGGACGTGACCTCGGTGGTGCGGCGCACCCTCACCGAGATCGGCTACGACGCCGCGACGGGCTTCGACGGGGCCACCGTCGGCGTTCTGGTCTCGATCGGTGCGCAGTCCCCCGACATCGCCCAGGGCGTCGACCAGGCCTACGAGGCCCGGGTCGAGGGCGGCGAGGACGCGCTCGCCCAGCAGGGCGCCGGCGACCAGGGAATCATGTTCGGCTACGCCAGCGACGAGACGCCCGACCTGCTCCCACTGCCGATCACCCTGGCCCACCGGCTCGCTCAGCGGCTGTCCCAGGTTCGTCACGAGGGCGTGCTGCCCTACCTGCGCCCGGACGGCAAGACCCAGGTGACGATCGAGTACGACGAAGACGACCGGCCCGTGCGACTGGACACCGTCGTCGTCTCCGCGCACCACGCGGCGGACGTCGACCTCGCGACCCGCCTCATCCCGGACATCCGCGATCAGGTCATCGCGCCGGAGCTCAAGCGGCTGGCCGAGGAGAACCTCGGGCTGGAGGTGGACGGCTACCGGCTGCTCGTCAACCCGACCGGCCGGTTCGAGATCGGCGGGCCGATCGGTGACGCCGGCCTGACCGGCCGAAAGATCATCATCGACACCTACGGCGGGTACGCCCGCCACGGCGGCGGCGCCTTCTCCGGCAAGGACCCATCCAAGGTCGACCGGTCGGCCGCCTACGCGCTGCGCTGGGTAGCCAAGAACGTCGTCGCGGCGGGCCTGGCCCGCCGGGCGGAGCTGCAGGTCGCCTACGCGATCGGAAAGGCCGAGCCGGTGGGCCTGTTCATCGAGACCTTCGGCACCGAGACGGTGCCGGTGGCCGAGATCACTCGGGCCGTCACCGAGGTCTTCGACCTGCGGCCCGCGGCGATCATCCGCGACCTCGACCTGCTGCGGCCGATCTACCGCCAGACCGCGGCCTACGGTCACTTCGGCCGACCGCTGCCCGACTTCGCCTGGGAGCGCACGGACCGCGCCGACGCGCTGCGCGCCGCCGCCGGCCGCTGAGGCTGAGCGCCTGATCCTTCGCGCCTCGCACCCCCACCCGTAACCAGCACGACTCCTCCCGTGGCCCGTCCCGGCTCTCCCGCCGAGACGGGCCACGGCCGCACCGGCACCAGTCGGACGAGTGGTGAGCGCCACCCGGAACCATCGCGGGCGACAGAGTCCCACCGCCTGGTCACACTGACGGGGATGACCAGACCACGAGACCTCGGGCCGGTGCCCGCCAAGGCAGAGTCCACCAGGCCCACGCACCAGGGGCCCCGCCCGGATGGACCAGGCGCGGCCGCGGGCGAACGCGGCGGTGCCGAACCGCAACCGCCGTCGACCCGACCCGCCGAGCGCCCCCGCGACGCTCTCGGCCGGCCCCTACCGCACGGAGCGGCGGGCGTGGCGCCCCTGAGCCTGCCGAACCCGCTGCCCCCGGGCGCCGCGCTCGCCGCCGCCCAGCATCTGCTCGACACCGGCCGCCCCTTTCAGGCGCACGAGGCGCTCGAGGCTGCCTGGAAGGCCGCCGCGGACGACGAACGCGGTCTGTGGCGCGGGCTGACCCAACTGGCCGTGGGAATGACTCATCTCGCCCGCGGCAACGTCCGAGGTGGCGTGGCCGTGCTGGTTCGCGCGTCGGACAACCTGGCGCCCTACGCCGAGCACCCGCCGCACGACGTGGACATCGCCGGCCTGCGCGGGTGGATCGCCGACCGCGTCACCGCCGTGGAACGCGCGCATCCCCAGCCGCCCTGTGTCACGGGCGACCCACCCGGCTCGGCCGCCATCCCCGCCGGCGGAGACGTGTTCCCCGGCACCGCCACCGGTGACCGTCCGCCGCGGCTGGTCCGCTGAACGCTCACGCAGTGCTCACGGTCGCCCAGCCCGGCCCGGCGGCGGACCGGTCGCTCGCGCCACGCCGGCAGATATGGAATTGTCACTCCAATCTGCTTGTTGACCCATCAAGAGCAGGCTCGTAGCGTCGACTCGAACGATCGCCAGGCGGAACCCGGCACGACCCGCCCGGTGCGATCCTGGCCAGGGCGGCAGGACCGCGCACCTCGGAGCGGACCATGGCAGGGTCTACTTAGCGAGCGCTAGACAACCAAGCGAGCGCTGGACATCGGGTGGGCGACACGGGCAGCGCGGCGGATCGGTCCGCCACGCTGGTGACGAGGGAGATCCCATGGAAAACGCAGTCATCGTCGATGCGGTCCGGACGGCGTCGGGTCGCGGCAAGCCCGGGGGGGCGCTGTCCGAGACCCACCCGGTGGAGCTGCTGGCCACCGTGCTCAAGGCGCTGGTCACGCGCAACGACCTCGACCCCGCGCTGGTCGACGACGTGATCGCGGGCTGTGTCGGCCAGGTCGGCGAACAGTCGCTGAACATCGGTCGCACCGCGTTGCTGTCCGCGGGCTTCCCCGAGTCGGTGCCCGCCACGACCATCGACCGCCAGTGCGGGTCAAGCCAGCAGGCCGCCCACTTCGCCGCGCAGGGCGTCATCGCGGGGGCGTACGACGTCGTCATCGCCGGTGGGGTGGAGTCGATGAGCCGGGTGCCGATGGGTTCCGCGGTCATCGGCCAGGACCCCAACGGCCCGGGTTTCCGCGCCCGCTACCCGGAGGGCCTGGCCAACCAGGGCATCGGTGCCGAACTGATCGCCGCGCGCTGGAAGCTCAACCGCGAGGACCTGGACGCCTTCTCCGCCCGCTCGCACCAGCTCGCCGCGGCCTCGGCGGCGGCCGGCGACTTCGCGAACGAGATCGTCCCGGTGGAGATCACCCTGCCGGACGGCACAAAGACCCAGCACCTTGCCGACCAGACCGTCCGACCCACGACCACCTTCGAGGGCCTGCAGCAGCTCAAGCCCTCCTTCTACACCGAGGAGTGGGCGGCCCGCTTCCCGGAGATCACGTGGAGCATCACGCCGGGTAACTCGTCGCCGCTGACCGACGGCGCCTCCGCAGTGCTGATCATGAGCGAGACGAAGGCCAACGAGCTCGGCCTGCGGCCGCGGGCCAGGTTCCACACCTTCGCCCTGGCCGGCGACGACCCGCTGCTCATGCTGACCGCCCCCATCCCGGCGACCCGCAAGGCCCTCCAGCGGTCCGGGCTGTCCATCGACGACATCGACGCCTTCGAGGTGAACGAGGCATTCGCGCCGGTGCCCCTGGCCTGGGCCCGCGACACCGGGGCCGACCCGGCCAAGCTCAACCCGCGCGGCGGGGCGATCGCGCTCGGCCACGCCCTGGGCGGGTCGGGTACCCGCCTGCTCACCACCATGGTCAACTACCTGGAGGCGACCGGCGGCCGCTACGGCCTGCAGACGATGTGCGAGGGCGGCGGCATGGCCAACGCCACCATCATCGAGCGACTCTGACGTCCGAAACGGCTCTGACGTCCGAAACAGCTCGGGCGTCCGAACGGCTCTAACGTCCGGAGCGGCTCGGACGTCCGAAACGGCTCCGGCCGACCTGGTGACGCGGTGCCGTCGGCGGCTTGGCCCGTCGACGGCACCGGCTCGTCGATCGATCCGCCCCGAGGACGCGGGCTCGCGGCGGTTCGGTCACCCTGCGCACGGTCCGGATCCGCGCGTGGGACGGCCGGTCCACACTGGTCAGGACCAGCCACACCCGGGAGGCCCATCGTGACGGCAGGACCCGTGCTGGCGGCGGCGAACTGGCGCGAGTTCGCCCCGCCCCAGCTCACCCCGATCCTGCAGGGCGCGATGGAGGCCCTCTACGAGCACGGCTACCACGGCACGACGGTGCGGGACATCGCGCGCCGTGCCGGCGTCACCGTGCCCGCGCTCTACTACCACTACGCCAACAAGCAGGGCATCCTCGTGGCGCTGTTGGACCTGGGGATCGAGGATGCGCTCGGCCGGGCCCGCGCCGCGCTCGCCGAGGTGGGCGAGAGCGCGCCCGCCCGTGCCCGCTTCGTCGCGTTCGTCGAGTCGATGACGCTCTTCATGGCGCACCGGGTGCGGATGGCCGTCCTCGACTCCGAGCTGCGTTACCTGGAGCCGGCCAACCGCCGCGGTTACGCTGCCAAGCGCAAGGAGCTCGAGACCCTGCTGCTCGACATCCTCGTCGACGGCAACAGCAGTGGGGTGTTCCGGATGACCAGCCCCGCGGACACCTCCCGAGCGCTGCTCGGCATGCTGCGTTCGATCACCGGCTGGTACCACCCGGACGGGCCACTCACGCCGACGGAGATCAGCAGGCGTTATGTCGACATCGCCCTGAGCACCGTGGGAGCGGCCGACCCGGCCGCCGGCTGACCACCGCCCTCGGTGGGTGCGGCGGCGGTCAGCCGATGACGCGTCAGCGGGTGAAGGCGGTCACCGACAACTGCTGCACGGCCGGACTGCTGCACGCCGAGACATCGGACAGCGCCAGCCGCAGGGCCGTCGTGTTCGCCGGAGGGAAGATCCGCAAGGCGGCGACGGGTGTCCTCTGCGCCGGCTCGTCGCAGCCCTCCTGGATGCCGGGATGCACGGTGCGCAGGGTCGCTCTGGCCGAGGCGCCGGGGGCCAGCCGGACGACCTGGCCCGCCGGACCCGACCGAACCGCGGCCGCGCCGACCTGACGGCCCGCGGCGTCGAGGTAGGAGACGCCGGGGAAGCCGCGCAGCACGCAGGACGTGGTGCCGGCGTTGGTCAGCACCAGGTGTTCGTACGTGCTGCCGGCCGCGCCCTCACCGTCAGCGGAGCGCACCGCCAGCCGGGCGGTGGGGCACAGCCCGCCAGCCGGCGCGGTGACACTCCCGGCCGGCGTCCTCGACGCCGAGGCCGCCGCGCCGGCACCGGTCGTCCCCGCAGCGCCCAGCTCAGCCGCGGTCTGGGCAGCCGGCCCGCGCGTGCCCGGCGTCGTCGGGGCGGGCATCGTCGGGGCAGGCGTCGTCGGGGCAGGCGTCGTCAGGGCAGGCGACCATCCGGCTGGCGGACCACCGCGAGGCGCGGTCACCGTGGCGGGGGCCTTCCCGCCCGCGGAGCTCCCAGCGCAGCCGGCGGCCAGCAGCAGGGTCACCGCCGCCACGAGGAGCGCCGCCCGCGACGCGGGCGCCGGCGTCGGCCGCGAACCTGGTTCCCCCGGGCGGGGAGGCCGGGATGCCATGCGGTCGGCCGGGAGCGCGGGCGCCCGATCGGGCCGGACGGGTATCGGCACGGACCGTGTCTGAAGCCGATGCATGGCGACCTCCTAGTCCGACGGCTGGGTGGCAGCACCCGGCGACGACACCCACCTTCTTCCCGCTGTCACCCTCCGTGACACTCGAGGAATTCGTGCGTGTCGGACCCGAGCCACTTCCTCCCATCCTGGCAATCACCCGGGCCCGCGACCGGCCTTTCCAGTCCGCCGTTCGTGGCCGACCGCCCGTGGACCCGGCGACGGTCGTGGCGGATCGTGGCCGAGCGATGGGGTCTTGGTCGACACGCGGTCCCCGGGACCACACAGTGATCTACTACCGAACGCCCCCTGAGGTCTGGACCGTCCGGCGACGACAGGTCATCGTGAAACGGACGGGCTGCCCGGCGCGTTGAACCCGCGTGACGCGGGTAAGGCCAGCGCACCGGGCCGACCCGGACCGACCGGAAGGGATCATGAAGGACTCCGACGACGCCGGATGTAGTTCCGGCCGGCCCACGCGTGGAGAAGCGCCCGCGGGGGTCGACCGATGATCGAGGCGCTTCTGCTGGTGCTGGGCCTGGCGCTCGTCGCCATCTGCGGGGTCTTCGTGGCCGCAGAGTTCGCTCTCGTCACCGCCGACCGGCCGTCGGTGCAGCGGGCCGCCGACCGGGGCGAGCGGGGTGCCCGGGGTGTGCTCGCCGCCCTGCGCGGGCTGTCCACCCAACTGTCCGGCGCCCAGCTCGGGATCACGGTCACGAACCTGGCGATCGGTTTCCTGACCGAGCCCGCCATCGCCGAGCTGCTGCGCGGGCCGCTGACCTCGCTCGGTGCCTCCGACGGGCTGGCCGGCGCCTTGTCCGTGGTGGTCGCGATGGTGCTCGCCACCGCCGTGACGATGGTGTTCGGCGAACTCGTCCCCAAGAACCTGGCGCTGGCTCATCCGCTTGGTACGGCCAAGGCGGTGCAGGGGCCGCAGCGGATGTTCACCCGGGCCACCGGGCTGCTGATCCGCTTCCTGAACGCGACCGCGAACGCCGTGCTGCGCCGGCTTGGCATCTCTCCGCAGGAGGAGCTGGCCTCGGCCCGCTCCGCCCAGGAACTGTTCTCGCTGGTGGGGCGGTCCGCCGAGCACGGCACCCTGTCGCAGGAGACGGCGACGCTGGTGCAGCGCTCGTTGCTGTTCGGTGACCGGACCGCCGAGGACGTGATGACCCCACGGATGCGGATGCGCACGGTGCACGCCGATGAGCCGATCAGTGAGGTCATCACCCTCACTCGGCGAACCGGCCACTCCCGGTTCCCGGTGCTCGGCGCGGACAGCGACGACGTCGTGGGAGTGATCCACATCAAGAACGCGGTCGGCGTCCCCGAGGACGACCGGGAGGACACACCGGTGCGTGACGTCATGGTCGCGCCGGTCACGGTCCCCTCCACACTCCTGCTGGAGCCGCTGCTGGAGACGCTGCGGGCCGGCGGGCTGCAGATGGCCATCGTCGTCGACGAGTTCGGCGGCACGGACGGTCTGGTCACCGCCGAGGATCTGATCGAGGAGATCGTCGGCGACGTCGTCGACGAACACGATCGGGTCTCCCCCCGGGCCCTGCGCCGTCACGACGGTAGCTGGCTGTTGTCCGGCCTGCTTCGTCCGGAGGAGGCGAGCAACGTCACCGGGATCGCGATCCCGACCGACGACACGTACCAGACGCTCGGCGGTCTGGTGGCCCGCGCGCTGGGCCGCATCCCCCGGGCGGGGGACGCGGCGGCCGTCGAGGGGGTCCGCTACACCGTCGAGCGGATGGACGGCCGGCGGGTGGACCGGATCCGGCTGGAGCCGGTGGCCCCGCGAGGGGTCACCATGGCGGACGACCCGGCTGCGACGCACCGGCCCACGGGGACGCGGGATCGCGATCGGTCAGGGGGGCACCGCGAGCGGTCCACCGGCCCGCGCGAGCGTGGCGGCGGGTCCGGCTCCCGGACGCACGGCGACGGATCACGCCAGCCGGCCGCGGGCGGCGCGCCCGAGGCGCTCGGGCGGGCGGCGCAACGATGAGCGGCCTGCTGGCGATCGCCGCCACGATCCTGCTGCTGGTGCTCAACGCGCTGTTCGTCGGCGCCGAGTTCGCGCTGATCTCCGCCCGGCGGACGAGCATCGAGCCGATGGCGCAGGCCGGTTCCCGGCTGGCGAGGATCACCCTCGGCGCGATGGAGAACGTGTCACTGATGCTCGCCGGCGCGCAGCTCGGCGTCACCGTCTGCACCCTCGGGCTGGGCGCGCTCGGCGAGCCGGCGATCGCGGACCTGATGCACGGCCCCTTCGAGGCGGCCGGGCTGCCCTCGGCGCTGCTGCACCCGGTGTCCTTCGCGATCGCGCTGGCCCTGGTGACCTTCCTGCACGTGGTCGTCGGGGAGATGGTGCCCAAGAACATCGCGCTCGCCATGCCGGATCGGGCCGTGCTGCTGCTGGCTCCGCTGCTGGTCGGCGTCGTCCGGCTGGGCAAGCCGGTGATCATGCTGCTGAACGCGGTGGCGGGCATGTCGCTGCGCGTCGTCGGCGTCGAGCCTAAGGACGAGGTGGCCAGCGTCTTCACCCGCGACGAGGTGGCCGGCCTCATCGAGGAGTCGCACCGGGAGGGCCTGCTCGCCGAGGACGAGCACGAGCTGCTGACGGGAGCCCTGTCGTTCGAGGAGCGCACGGCGCGCGCCGTGCTGCTCGCGCCGGACGGGCTGGTCACGGTCCCGCCGACGATCACTCCGCGGCAGGTCGAGCGGCTCGCCGCGCGCACCGGGTTCACCCGTTTCCCCGTGCAGGACGGCGGCGACGAGATGACCGGCTACCTGCATCTGAAGGACGTGTTGGAGACCCGCCCGGAGCGGCGGTCGAGCCCGGTGGCGGCGAAGTGGATCCGGCCGCTGGCGCATGTCGGCGCCGAGGACAGCCTGCGCACGGCCCTCGCGACGATGCAGCAGTCGGGCGCCCATCTCGCCCGGGTCACCGACGCCCAGGGCTCGGTGCTGGGACTCGTCGCGCTGGAGGACATCCTCGAGGAACTGGTTGGCAAGATCCGCGACGACGCGGTCCGCGGCGGTCACCGGCCCGAGCACCAGCCCGCCTGATGGGAGGCTCCGCGGGCGGGTCAGGACCGCCGCAGGTCAGGACCCCGCCGCAGGTCAGGACCCCGCCGCAGGTCAGGACCGCCGTGAGCCACGGGCCACGATGACGGCCATCGAGGGCGCCCACCAGTAGCTGCAGTCCGCGGGTGGGCGCAGGCCGTCGACGATCTCGACCGCGAACGTGCGGAAGTGGCGCAACAGCGCGCGCTGGTGTCGCCGGGAGACCGAGTCGATCTCGTTGGAGTAGTAGGTGAACGCGCCGCCGTCGGTCAGGGCCGCCGCGGCCGGCGCGAAGAAGTGCTCGGCGAAGGTCGCGTCACGCATGACGTACTCGTCGACCTCGGTCTCGTCCATGGGATAGGTGTCGAACAGGATGCCGTCGAACCGGCCGAGCCCGGCGAGCACGTCCTGCCAGCGCCCGATGACGATCTCCACGCCACGCCGGCCGTCGGCTCGCGCCCACTGCTCGGCGACCGCGGCGGTCTGCGGGTTCGCCTCCACGATGACGTGGTGGGCGGGCCCGATCTCCTGCACGAATCCGGCGGACAGCCCGAGACCGAAACCGATCTCCAGCACCACTCCCCCCGGCCTCGTGACCGCCTGCGCGAGGGCCCGCATCAGCGGCGCCTCCCAGGTCTGCATCACCTCCTGGCCGGAGACGAGCAGGGTGCCGTCGACCACCGCGGGCGAGGCCGCGTCGATGGCGGTGTCGATGCGCGGGCGGGCGGCGCCCGGCACCATGGCTTCGGCCGCCTCGTCCAGCGCGCCGAGATCGGCGACGAACTCGTCCAGGGCCCGGTCCAGCAGGAACTGGCGAGGCTCGGCGGACATCGGGGCAAGCAGGGACTGCGCGGTCGGGTTCAGCGTCACCTCGAACTTCGCGGCACGGCGGAGCACGCGGCCTCCCGGGTCAGGGCGCGCCGGGTGCGGCCCGGCATCCGATTCGTATCGTAGAGCGATCAATCCCCCGCTACCGGCGATCCGCCGAGTGTGGACGGTTATGATCGTGCCACGCTTCGGCGCAGACGGGGGATTGTGCCGGGGTAAGCAGAACGGGCACCTCGGGGGAACGCGTGCGATACCAGCTCGGCATCAGTCCCGGCGTCGACGTCACCACGGCCGCCATCGCGGAGAACGGCTGGCCGTCCGCCATCGCCGTCGAGGGCGAACCGCAGATCCCGACCGTGCTCCATCTCGCCGCCGACGGCTCGGTGCGCGTCGGGCGCTCAGCCGTCCGGCTGCGAGCCAGCCAGCCGGAGCGGACCGCCGACGGCTTCGTGCACTGGCTCGGCGACTCGACGCCGATCCTCGTCGGCGGGATCGGCTACACCGCCTCGGCACTGCTCGCCCGCTTCCTCGACGCGATGATCCGCACAGCCACCGCCCAGCGCGGTGAACCGCCGGAGCTGGTCGTCGTGACCAGCCCGGCGACCTGGCCGGCGCGCCGGCAGGAGGGGCTCGCGGACGCGATCGCCCGCCTGGAGACCACCACGCCGGTCGTCGCCCGCAGCTCCACGGAGGCGATGGCCGCCCTGTTCTCGCAGACCACTCCCGTGGCCGACGGGCGCGGCGCGGCGACCTACCAGCTCGGGTCGCACTGGTTCGAGGCGGCGGTGTTCACCGCGACGGCCGGCGGCTACGTGCCCGTAGGTTCCCCGGTCGGGCTCGCCGACGTGTCGACCTCGATGCTTGACGACCTGCTCTACGCCCACGTCGCCGGGCTGGTCGGCGACGCGGGCGAGCGTCTGCGCGGCGGCCCGCGGGCGTCGGCCGACGGCGCCCGCCTCGGCGCGGCCTGCGCCGAGGCCCGGGAGGTCCTGACCGAGGAGACGTTCGCCGACGTCGCCGTGCCCACCGGCGACACGACCACCGTCGTTCAGGTCAGCCGGGACGACTACGAGTCGCTCGTCCGGCCGTTGCTCGATGACTCGGTCCGCGTGCTGGCCCGGGCGGTGCGCGCCGCGGCGAGCGACACCGGCGCGCTCGGCCTGCTCGCGGTCTACGGTCCGGGTGCGCGAATACCACTGGTCAGCCGGTTGCTCGGCGAGCACTTTCCGGACGTGGGCCGGCTGGAGATCCGCCACGACGGCGAGTTCGCCCTCGGGGCGGCGCTGCTCGCCGCGCGCGACGCCGTGGCCGAGCCGGCGAGCTCGGAGACAGTCCTGCTCGGCCCGGCCGCCTTCGCGACAACCCCGCCGCCAAGCGTGCCGCCCGTCGTCGGGCACACCCCGCCACCGAGGGCGGAGTCGTCGGGTCCGGCCGACCGGCGGGCCGCCGGCGGCGCGTCCCACGGGTCGATGCCCGGGGGTGCGTCGGCGGCCGGGGGTGCCTTGATGGGTGCCGCGGCCGCGGCCGGGGCCGCGGGCGATCCGGGTTCGCCGGATCCGGCCGCGCAGGGCGCCCGGGCGGGTTCCGGCACCCCGACAGCGCCGGCCGGCCCGCGCGGGATCGCGGCCGCGGCGTCGGGTGAGGGCGCCCAGGCGTCCGCGGCCGGCGGACGTCGGCGCTGGTCGGCGGGCGGTCGGCCGAGGCGCCGGCTCCTGGCGGGCGTGCTGGCGCTGGTCGTGTTCATCGCCGGAAGCGTCACTCTCGGCCTGGTTCTGACCGGCGGGGGCGACGGCACCTCGGTGACCGCTGCCGCACCGCCCCGCTCGACGGTTGATCAGCATCCCCAGCTACCCGCCGACACGATGCGCGCGGCCGAACGGGCGGCCGGGATCGCGGGCGGGGCGGGCGCCGGCGGAGCAGGCGCCGGCGGCGGCGCCGTCGATCCCAATGCAGTGATCACGACGGGTTCGGCGGAGGTGGCCGCGATCACCGGAACGGCGTACAGCCTGTTCCGCGAGTCGGCGAAGGGCGTCACCGTCCGCGTCGGCAGCACCGACACGGACGACGGCTTCCAGAAGGTCTGCGCCGGCCAGGCAGACATCGTCGGGGCCTCCTACGCGCTGCCCGACAAGGCCTGCGGGACCCGGGTCGCCGGCTTCGAGATCGCCCACCACCTGCTGCCGATCGTGGTGAGCAGGCAGAACACCTGGGCGCAGTGCCTGACCACGGCCCAGGTCGGCCGCATCTGGGCGCGGGACTCAACGGTGACCAACTGGAACCAGGTCGATCCGAGCTTCCCGAACGTTCCGCTGTCCCCCATCGGCCCCGCNGCGTCGACCGTCCACGCCAAGGTGTTCCTCGCCAGCATGACCGGCAGCTCGACGAACACCCGTGCCTACGAGACCCGGGAACTCGACGAGATCCCAGCCCGGGTCGACGGCGACCGCGGTGCCATCGCCTTCATGGATTACTCGAACTTCCTGACGACGAACCGGGCGGTGCGCGCCATCAAGCTCGACTCCGGCCGCGGTTGCGTCGAGCCGAACGCGCTCACCGCCGGCACCGGCATGTACATGCCGCTGTGCAAGCCGCTGTACCTGTACGCGAACAAGGCATCGCTGCGCAAGCCGGCGGTGGCCGCCTTCCTGCGGTACTACCTGCAGAACCAGAAGGAGATCACGTCCCAGGCGCACTACATCGCCCGCGACGACGCCACGGTGCGTGACAACATCGCCATCGTGCAGAACCTGACGGCCGGCGTTCCGGCCGTGAAACCGGCGTAGCCGTCCAGAGGGCGGCTCACCGGTCGCGAACACGTCAATGTTGGTCTGATCCGGAGACACTGCACTACATCATCACCTGGTATGAACATGGAGTCAGACGGACGCTGAGGTCGGCGTGCCGTGATTGCGGGGCGGGGCATGCGGGGCCGAGGCGGCCCCGCGGGAGTGGGGCACGGTGACGGGGACGACACCACCGCCGTTGTCCGGGAACACGGCGCGCCCGCTGCAGCCCGAGGATCCCCGCCGCCTCGGCACCTACCAGGTGATCGGCCGACTCGGCCAGGGTGGGATGGGCACGGTGTTCCTCGGCCGGGCCCCCGACGGCACCGCGGTGGCCATCAAGGTGATCCGGCCGGAACTCGCACAGCGCCCCGAGTTCCGTGCCCGGTTCGCCCGGGAGGCCGAAAGCGCGCGCCGGGTGCGCCGGTTCACCACAGCGGCCGTGCTCGACGCCGACCCCCACGGCCCGCAGCCGTATCTCGTGACCGAGTTCGTCGAGGGCCCGACGCTGTCCCGGCACGTCTCGGTCCGGGGGCCGATGCGGCCCGCCGACCTCGAGCAGCTCGCCGTCAGCGTCACCACCGCGCTGAGTGCCATCCACGCCGCCGGGATCGTGCACCGGGACCTCACCCCCGGCAACGTGCTGCTGTCCCCGGTCGGCCCGAAGGTGATCGACTTCGGGCTGGCCCGCGAGTTCAATGCCGACACCGAGCTCAGCCGGAACGTGCGCCAGGCCATCGGGACGCCCGGCTACATGTCGCCCGAGCAGATTCTCGACGCGCCGATCACCTCGGCGGTCGACGTCTTCTCCTGGGGTGCGGTCATGGTCTTCGCCGCCACCGGCCAGCCGCCGTTCGGCACCGGCCGGATGGAGGCGATCCTCTACCGGATCATCAACGAGCCGCCTCGGCTCGACGGCGTCAGCGGGGAACTGCGTGGCCTCATCGAGGTCGCGATGGCGAAGAACCCCGAGGCGCGCCCGAGCGCGGAGGAGCTGCGCACGGCACTGATCGGCGGTGGGGCGCTGCCCGCTCGACCGGCGCCGGAGGCAACGCCGGACGAGCCCGCCGAGAACTCCGCCGCCCAGCCCCGGCGATGGGGTCGGCGTGGCCGTGGCGCCGCAGCCCCGAGCCCGGCAGCGCCACCACCCGGCACAGCGGGTCCCGGAGGCGCTACGGGGCGCATCGCGGGGGCAGGGTTCACCGGCTCGGTGGGGGCACCCGCGTCCGGCGGATCGGTTCCGCCCGCCACGGGACCGGGCGGGGAGGCCACGGTCTCCGCGACCGCCTCGTGGGGCGGCCGCCCCGGCACGGCGGTGCCGCCGTACGCGGCCGGCGGTGGTCCACCGGCCGCGGCGATGCCGGCGACCCAGATGTCGCCGGCGCCGCTGGCCTTCCCGCCCCCGGTCTCACCTCGGACCCCACCGCCCGGCGGGTCGCCGGGCTCGGCACCACCTCGGGTCGGCTCCCCTGGCCCGGCGACCGGTGCGGGTGAGCCGGCGACGCCGTCCCTTCCGCCAGGCGGATCCGTCCCACCAGGCGGATCCGTCTCGCTGCCGGCACAGGGACCGGGCAGCGCAGCCACGACGCCGGGTGGTCCGCCGGACAGCGCGCCGCCTACCCGGCGCCGGCGCCGACCCCGCGCGCTTGTGCTCGCCGGCGCCCTGGTGGTCCTGCTCGCCGCCGCGGTGGCGATTCCGGTCATCGTCCTGGGCGGCGGCGGCGGGCCGGGCGCCGCGAGCCCGGCCGAGCGAGCGGCCGCGTCGACGCGGCTGGCCACCGACGCCGCCGCACGTCGCGCCCAGGATCCGCAGCTCGCCGCACGGCTCAGCCTCGCGGCCTACACGCTCGCCCCGACCACCGCGGCCCGGGACGCGCTGATCGCCTCGTTCGCGCAGTCGACCGCGACACGGGTGCCCGCCGGCGCGTCGGCGTACTCCGACCTCGCGCTCAGCCCGGATGGCACGACACTCGCCGGCACCGACGACGCCGGCCGGCTACACCTGTGGCGCCTCGACGACGCCGGCCGGCCGACCGTCGCCGCGCAGGGCTCGGCCGACGACCACGCGAGCGGGGTGATCTTCGACAACGGCGGCCGGACGCTGGCGACCGGCGGGGCCACCGACGCCGGCCGGCTGTGGGACGTCAGCGACCCGGCGAGGCCGCGTCCGCTCGGCGCGCTCGGCACCCAGTCGACTCCGGTGCACCGCCTGGCCCTGTCCACCAAGGCTCATCTGCTCGCCACGGCCGGCGTCGACTGGTCGGTCGGGCTGTGGGACATCACCGACCCCGCCCGGCCCACCTCCCTGCAACTGCTGATCGGGCGGTCCGGACCGGTGACGGGGGTGGCGCTGCGCCCCGACGGGGCCGTGCTCGCCATCGCCGGGGTGGGCGGCACCGTCCAGCTCTGGAACGTGCGCGACCCGCGCCACCCCACGCAGATGGGCTCGGTGCCGGGCCACACCGGCGCCGTCAACACGGTGGCGTTCAGCCCGGACGGCACGCTGCTGGCCACCGGGGGCGACGACCAGAACCTGCAGGTGTCCGACGTCGCCGACCCGAACCATCCGCGAGTCGCGAAGCGCCTGCCCGGCCACGCCGCGCCCGTGACCACCGTCGCCTTCGCCGCCGGCGACCAGTTGCTGAGCGCGGACAGCGCAGGCAGCGTCGCGTACTCGAATCTCGCCGTTTCCGCGCCCGCGCTCATCCCCATGGGCACCGTGGACTCGCCGGTGCGGGCGATGAGCGCGACCGCCGCGGGGAGCGTCGCGCTGACCACCGACAGGGGCACGATCCTGCTCGGGACGCTGGACCCGCAGCGGCTGCGGCAGGGCGCCTGCGCGAAGCCGGGGGCGGCACCGAGCCGGGCGGAGTGGAGCCGATTCGTCCCCGGCGTCCCCTGGTCCGACGCCTGCGCGAGCTGATCACCTGCCGACCGCGGATCAGGAGGCCGACCGGCGTCGGCGCCACCGGCGCGCGAGCATGACCAGCATTCCGACGCCGAACAGCGACCCGCCGGTGACGATCGCGGACGTGACCGCGACCCGGCGGGTGGAGGCGCCACTCACTCGGACCCGTTCGGAGGCGCCGCGACGGTCAGGGAAACGGATCACCGCCGTGGCGGTCCGCTCGACCAGCCCGCTGTGCAGTGTCACCGTCGCGGTCCACGGGCCCGCCGGCATCTGCCCGTCGAGTGCGAACGAGACCGGGCTGACCTCCCCAGGGGCGATCGTCGTTCCGAGGTTCGCCCGGAACGGTCCGGCCTGCAGGCCACCCGGACCCTTGGTCAACGTCAGCTCGCCGGACATGTCCAACGCCCGACCACCGGTGTTGTGGATCTCGGTACCGACTGCCAGTCGCCCGTCGAGCAGACGGCTCGCGGTGAGTGCGGCGATGGTGAAGCCGGCGGCGGGCGGGCCGCCGGGGCCGATGTCCAGGTACATCCGGATCCCGACCCGGTTGACCATCTGGAAGCCGCTGCCCTTCGGCGCCGCGCTGCCCGCCTGCGCCCAGAGCACGCCGTAGTGCTCGCCCGGCGAGGCGTCCCGGGGTACGGCGACAGTCACCACGGCCTTCTCCCGGGAGTGCGCGCCGACCTCGATCGCGCTCCGGTCCAGGCTGACCCAGGTGGTCAGCTCGTTGGGCTTGCGCCCCTCGGCGAAGTGGAACGAGCTTTCACCGAGGCTCGCGGCCCCCGGGTACAGCTCGATCCGCATCGGGGCTTCGGTGTTGTTCACGACCTCCACCTGGCGGCGCATCGTGGTGCCCGGGTTGAGGTGATCGACGATGTACTGCCTGGCCCGGGGATCCTTCCACAGCGACGCGGTGACCTCGACCAGCCTGATCCCGAACGTCCCGTCGGAGTTGACGGTCCCGTTGCGGGGCGCGGCCGACACGGCAGGAATGGTGGTGGCCGGGATGAGCATCCCGGCCACCACCGCGAGGGCACCGAAGAGGGTGCCTCTGTTCATCCCGTAGCCCCGATCACGGCACCGTGGAGTGGGTGATCGTGGCGGTGTAGTTGGTACCGGCGACGGCGGTGGGCGGAATGTCCACCGTCAGCGTCGGGTTCCATGACGCCGAGTTGATGCCGGGGCCGCCGGTGGCCGTCACCGTCGGGACCGCGACGAATTCGCCGGTGAAGTTGGCGTCGTTTGCGGTTCCCGTGTTGTTCACGCGGGTGACCGTGCCCGGCGAGTAGTGGATGTTCGCGACGGGAATCGGGGCGATGCCGGAACCCACCGGCGCGTTGAAGTTGGTGGTGGACACGCTGGCCACCCAGGAGGGCGCTTCGGTGCCCTCGGTGTCGGTGACCGTGACGAGCCCGAGGGGACCCGACACGGGCGTCGTCCCGATCGCGCCGGTCAGGGTGGCGGTGGCCGGAGCCGTGATGTTCACGGCCCCTCCGGTGAGGGTCAGGGTCACCACGGTGTCGGCGGTCGCGGCATTGGCCGGTAGCGCCGAGCCGAGAAGGGCGGCCGCCGCGGCGGCTGCGCTCAGAAGAAACAGCGATGACTTACGCAACGTAACTACTCCCCTGTGTGAGGCCGGAGCGCCCCTGCTGCGGTATCGAGAGATGTGATCCGCCGGGCACGCAGCGAAAGCTATCACCCTAGGTAGCGAACGAACACACACAGCAACAGTCGCGTGTCTCGACGGCCTTCCCCGGCCACCGCTCGCCCCCGCCCCCGCCGGACTCGTCCCGTCCGGCCCCGAGGTCCAGACCCACCCTCGTGCGTCGTGGTAGCAAGGCCAGCATCGTGCTGCGGATGCGGTCAGGAGTCGTCGAGATGCGGTGCAACCTCCCCGGCCTCGGGCGGACTACAGGCAGGCTTTCGGCATTCACGGTCCTCGTGATCCTGCTGGTCACCTGGTCCGGCAGTCCGGCCCAGGCGACGCTGACCATCACCGCTCCCGCTACGGCGAACCTCGGTTCGCACGCGATCGGCGACGACCCGCTCAGCGTCCAACTGGCGACGACGACCGTCACCAGCACCGCTCTGGTCGGCGCCTGGACGGCCACCGTGACCTCGACGAACTGCACGACCGGGACCGGCGCGTCCGACGAGACGATCCCCCGGGCGTCGCTGATCTACTGGTCCGGCCCCGCCACCGCCACGACCGGCCTGCCATCCCTGGTCAGCCCCGGCCAGCCCACCGCGACGAGTGCCGTGACGCTGGCCGCCTCCCGCACCGCCTTCTCCGCCACCACGATGGATCTCGACACGAGCACCGTCTCGTGGGAACCGACACTCACCGTGGCCGTTCCCACGAACGTGATCGTCGGCACCTACACCTGCACCGTCACCCACTCCGTCGCCTGAGAGTCCGTGATCTGAGAGTCCGTGACCTGAGAGCCGGCAGGCTCGCCGCACCGTGCGACCGCCCGGCCGGCGTCCCCCACCCTGCCACGCAGATCAACCGGCCCGCACACGCTGCGGGCCGGTCGCCTGGTCAGGCGGGTACCGGTCCCACCCCCGTCGTCAGCTTCTCCAGCCTGGCGACGTTCTCCCCGACCGTGTCGTCGCTGCGCGGCACGTAGTGCGCGTCGAAGGCGATCTTGCGACCGTTCTCCAGGAAGTAGCGCAGGAAGGCGGCGGTCGCCGGCCGACGCAGCGCGTCGGTGCGGGCGTAGACGAACAGCGGCTTGCACAGCGGCAGGTAAAGCCCGGTGCCGACGGCCACCGCGGTCGGCGCGACGCACCCCTCGCCGTTGTTGATCTCCACTCCGCGCAGCCTGGCGCCGAACGTCTCGTAGGTGGGGTAATCCAGGAAACCGATGGCCGACCGGTCGCCGGCGACGTCGTTGGCGACCCCGCTCAGGTCCACCTGCCGGTAGGCGCGGGAGCGGTCACTGGCGTCACTGATGGTCGCGTTGAAGACCTCCGCCTGCACCGAGTCGTGGGGCGGGCCGACGAACGCGATCGGTTCGTCCGGGAACGAGCTGTCGATCTGGCTCCAGCGGGTCACCGACGAGTCGGCGCCCCAGATCTGCTTGACCTGCTTGAGGCTGAGGCAGTGCAGCCAGGTGTTCTGTGGATTGACCACGATCGGCAGGGTGTGGTGCGCGACCTCGAACCCGACGACCTGCTTCGCGCATCCGGGATCCTTGACGATTCCCGGGGTGAGCTCGAAGGAGGCGTCGGCGAGTTCGGCCTTGCCGCTGCACAGGGCCGCGAAACCGTCCTCGGTGCTGGTCGCCTCGATGTTGACGGTGACGTTGCGCTGGGTCTGGCGGAACTCGTTGTAGGCGGTCTCGGTGATGGGGGCGACCTCGGAGGAGCCCGCGACCCGCACGAGGTTCGTGGCGGCCGGCGGCTCGGAGGTGGGACTGGACGACGGTGGAATCGGATCCGTGGTCGGGAAGGCTCCCCCGACGGCGGCCACGGAGTCCCCGCCCGAACCCGAGTCGCGCCCCGTGAGCACGACTCCGGCGGTCGTCCCGATGGCGACGAACAGGACGGCGATGATCGCCGCGGCCACCATGACCCGACGGGACCCGAAGATCCCGCCGCCGCCTCCCTGCGTGGCGCGATGCGACCCCCCGGCGTCCGCGGCGGCGCCCACGGGCGCACCCGCTGCGTCCGCGGGGAGCAGTCCGGTCTCGTCGGCGCTCGCGGCCGCGGCATAGGCACCGGGGGCCGCGCCCGGCTGGCCGAGCGCACCACCGCCGCCCCCACCCGGCAGGCCGGCGGCGCCATGACCGCGACCGGCGTCCGGTGTGAGCACGGTGGCCTCGCCGAAACCGGGTGAACCGCCCGCCGCCCCGTAGGGGCCCGGAGTCCCGCCGTCCGACGATCCGGCGGCGACCGCCGCCCCGCCCTCGCCGGCTGCCCCGCCGGCACCGGCCCCCGGCGGCGGCGTCCCGCCCCCGGAGAGGAACGGCGGCAGCGACGTGAGGCTGGAGGCGTCCGGCGGGCGGATGACCGCGGTGACGTCGTACGGCTCCTCGATGGCCCCGGCGCCCGCCGCTCCCACGGCACCGAACACCGCCCCACCGGCCCGGGCGGAACGATCGGCGAGGTCGGCGGCGATCAGTGCCGCGCCCATCGCCACGTCCGCGTCCGCGCGGTGCTCGATCCGGCCGATTTCCGGGAAGGCGGCACGCAGCCGGCGCGCCACCAGCGGCAGATGCGCCACCCCACCGGACATCAGGATGCGAGAAAGGTCGGCGGGGTCCGCCGGCACCGAGCGCAACGCCCGCCGGAAGGTCTCGACGGTGTCGTCGACGGTCGGGCCGGCGAGCGTCTCCAGCTCGCCGCGGGTCAGCGTGACCGAGGCGTCGATGCCGGGCAGCTCCACCGCCAGGTCGACCTCGTCCTCCTCGGCGAGGACCTCCTTGGCCTGCGCGGCCTCGCGGCGCAGGCGGGCGAGCGCGACACGGGTGGCGGCGTCGGCCCGGTCGAGGTGCGCGGGCGCGATGCCGGCCACGGCCAGCACCCGGTCCACCAGCAGCTCGTCGAGATCGAGGCCGGCGCCGTGACGCAGCCCCGCCGGCGCGCCGACGAGCTGGAACCCGAACGGCGAGAAGGACAGGACCGCGGCGTCAAGGAAGCCCGCGCCGAGGTCGTACCAGCCGACGAGGTCGACCGTCTGGGTCACCGAGCTGCGGGCGAGCAGCGTCCCCATCGCGTCGGCCGCGGGCAGGGCCACGACCGGCAGCTCCAGCCCGGAGAGCTGGGTGATCGCGTCGGTGAAGGTCTCCCGCCGGCCCGGGGACCAGAACGTCGGGAAGGTCACCACCACCTGGTCCGGGAGCCCGCCGAGCTGATCAACGGCCAGGCCGACGAGATGGGCGACCAGCCGGCCAAGCAGACCCTCGCGGCTGTAGGCGGCGCCGCCGAGCAGGATCGGGCCGCCGTCGCCGAGCCGGCGTAGCAGATCGGTCGCCGACCGGGCCGGATCGGCCTGGGCGCGCCGGGCCGCCGCGCGGGCGAACTGCAGACCGCCGCCCGGTGGCGCGAACACCACCGACGGCAGCCGCCGCTGCCCGCCGAGTTCGAGCACGCGGGGCCAGCCGCCGTCCGTGACCGCAACGATCGTGTTCGCGGATCCGACATCGATACCGAGCTGATAACTCACCGCGACTCCCGAAAACCACACGATCACCGAGGCACCCCGGGGCTCCTGGACCGCCCCCGACCGCCGGAGCTCTCGCCCCTCTAGATGGTGCGATCATCGTAGACGCTTGACCAGGCAATCTTCGTGTCCGGTGCAAGACAGCGAGGAACTGGAGCCAAAGCGAACCGCGGGGCGGCGTGGGAGTTATCGCCCGGTGCCGGAGGGTGGTGCAGGGTCGCCGAAGGCGGCGAGGATCGCGTCGGCGGCGAGGGCGGGGGTGAGCGTGCCGTCGCGGACGCGACGTTCGAGGTCGGGGGCGATCTCCCGCACGCGCGGGTGCGCCCGCAGCTCGGCGAGCAGCCGGTCGTGGACCATCGCCCAGGTCCAGTCCACCTGCTGGCGCCGGCGGCGGGCGGCGAGCTCGCCGGAGGCGTCGAGGGTGTCCTGATGCTTGACCACCTGCGCCCAGACGGTGTCGAGGCCGGTGCGCTCGGCGGCGCTGCAGGTGAGCACCGGGGTGTTCCAGTCGCGCGGCCCCGAGGAGCCCTGCAGCATCCGCAGCGCCCCGGCCAGCTCGCGGGCGGCGCGGCGGGCGTCGAGCTCGTGCGGGCCGTCGGCCTTGTTCACCGCGATGACGTCGGCGAGTTCCAGCACGCCCTTCTTGATCCCCTGAAGCTGGTCGCCGGTGCGGGCCAGGGTCAGGAACAGGAAGGTGTCGACCATGTCGGCCACCGTCGTCTCCGACTGGCCGACGCCGACCGTCTCGACCATGACGACGTCGTAGCCGGCCGCCTCCATGACCACCATCGCCTCCCGGGTGGCCTTCGCGACCCCGCCGAGGGTGCCCGCGGTCGGCGACGGTCGGATGAAGGCCGCGGGGTCCACCGACAGCGCGGCCATCCGGGTCTTGTCGCCGAGGATGCTGCCGCCCGTCCGCGTCGACGACGGGTCGACGGCGAGCACCGCCACCTGGTGGCCTCGCCCGGTCAGGATGGTGCCCAGCGCGTCGATGAACGTCGACTTGCCCACGCCCGGCACCCCGGTGATGCCGACGCGGCGCGCCTTGCCGGCGTGCGGGAGCAGGGTCACCAGCAACTGCTGGGCGAGCTCCCGGTGGTCGGGCCGGCTGGACTCGACCAGCGTGATGGCCCGCGCGATCCAGGTCCGCGACGAGGCCAGCACGCCGTCCGCGTACTCGGTCAGATCGATGCGCCGGGTCACGACGTCAGCGACGCCATAGCCGGCGGCGCCGGTGCCGGCCAGGCCATAGCCGGCGGTGCCGTTGCCAGAGATGCCACAGCTCGACCGGTTCAGGCGGCGGAGTGGCCGAGCTGCGCCGACAGGGTGGCGAGCAGCTCCAGCGCCGCGTCGGCGATGACCGTACCCGGCGGGAAGATCGCCGCCGCCCCGGCGGCCCGCAGCTCGTCGAAGTCGCCCGGGGGGATGACCCCGCCGACCACGATGAGGATGTCGGACCGGTCCAGCGCGGCGAGCTCCTCGCGCAGCGCGGGCACCAGGGTGAGGTGCCCGGCGGCCAGCGAGGACACTCCGACGATCTGGACGTCCGCCTCGATCGCCTGACGGGCGACCTCGGCGGGCGTCTGGAACAGCGGGCCGACGTCGACGTCGAAGCCGATGTCGGCGAAGGCGCTGGCGATGACCTTCTGGCCGCGGTCGTGGCCGTCCTGGCCCATCTTCGCGACGAGGATGCGCGGCCGGCGGCCCTCCTGGCGCTCGAACTCGGCGGCGGCCTCGCGGGCGGCGGCGACGTTCCCGGCGGGTCCCGCCTCGTCCCGGTACACCCCGGAGATGGTACGGATCTGGCCGGAATGGCGCCCGTAGACCTTCTCCAACGCGTCCGAGATCTCGCCGACCGTCGCCTTGGCGCGGGCCGCGTCGACGGNCAGCGCCAGCAGGTTCTGCTCCAGGCCGGGACCGCGACGGCCGTCGCGGGCGGCGTCCGCGGCCGCGGTGAGCGCGTGCAGCGCCACCTCGACCGCGGCCGGGTCACGCTCGGCGCGCAGGCGGCGCAGCTTGTCGATCTGTTCGGTACGCACCGCCGAGTTGTCAACCTTGAGGACCTCGATCGCCTCGTCGGCGGCCACCCGGTACTTGTTCACGCCGATGAGCGGCTGGCGGCCGGCGTCGATGCGCGCCTGGGTACGCGCCGCGGCCTCCTCGATGCGCATCTTGGGGATGCCGGCGTCGATGGCCTGCGCCATGCCGCCGGACGCCTCGACCTCGCTGATGTGACCCCACGCCTTGCGGGCCAGGTCGTAGGTGAGCCGCTCGACGTAGTGGCTGCCACCCCACGGGTCGATGACCCGGGTGGTGCCGGACTCCTGCTGCAGCAGCAGCTGGGTGTTGCGGGCGATGCGGGCGGAGAAATCGGTGGGCAGCGCCAGCGCCTCGTCGAGGGCGTTGGTGTGCAGCGACTGGGTGTGACCCTGGGTGGCGGCCATCGCCTCGACGCAGGTCCGCACCACGTTGTTGAACACGTCCTGGGCGGTCAGCGACCAGCCGGACGTCTGCGAGTGGGTGCGCAGCGACAGTGACTTCGAGCTCGTCGGCGAGAACTGGTTGACCAGCCGCGCCCACAGCAGCCGGGCCGCGCGCAGCTTGGCGACCTCCATGAAGAAGTTCATCCCGATCGCCCAGAAGAACGACAGCCGCGGGGCGAATGCGTCGATCGCCAACCCTGCGCCCAGGCCGGCGCGGATGTACTCGACGCCGTCGGCGAGGGTGTAGGCGAGCTCCAGGTCGGCCGTCGCGCCGGCCTCCTGCATGTGGTAGCCGGAGATGGAGATCGAGTTAAACTTCGGCATCTTCTGCGAGGTGTACGAGAAGATGTCCGAGATGATCTGCATCGACGGCTGCGGCGGGTAGATGTAGGTGTTGCGGACCATGAATTCTTTGAGGATGTCGTTCTGGATGGTCCCGGCGAGCTGCTCCGGAGCCACCCCCTGCTCCTCGGCCGCCACGATGTAGAGCGCGAGCACCGGCAGCACCGCGCCGTTCATGGTCATCGACACGCTCATCCGGTCCAGCGGGATGCCGTCGAAGAGCTGGCGCATGTCGAGGATGGAGTCGATGGCCACCCCGGCCATCCCGACGTCCCCGGTGACCCGCGGGTGGTCCGAGTCGTAGCCGCGGTGGGTCGGCAGGTCGAAGGCGACCGACAGGCCCTTCTGGCCGGCGGCGAGGTTGCGCCGGTAGAAGGCGTTGGACGCCGCGGCGGTGGAGAACCCGGCGTACTGACGGATCGTCCACGGCTGGGTGACGTACATCGCCGGATAGGGGCCGCGCAGGAACGGCGCGATCCCCGGGTAGGTGCGCAGGAAGTCGAGCCCGGCGGTGTCGGTGGCAGTGTAGAGCGGCTTGACCGCGATGCCCTCGGGGGTGTCCCAGGTCAGGGCGTCGACGTCCTTGCCGGTCGCCGCCTCCAGCGCGGTGCGCCACGCGGCCTCGGGCGTGTCCGCGCCGGCCGGCGGGCCGCCGAGCTCCACCTGGGAGAAGTCCGGGATGGCGGCGGAGGGCCGGTTCGAGCTGTCCACGGACATCAGCGCACTCCCGCCTCGGCCTGCGTCGCCTGGAGCACGGCGACCGCATTGCATCCTGTGAAGACGTACCCGTCGATGCCCGCCTCGGCGTCGGCCTGGGCGCGCGAGCCCGGCTGACCGGCGAGCCACACCTGGCGGGCGCCCGCGTCGCGCAGCGCCCGGGCCACTGCGGCGGCGTGCTCGGCGTACACCTTGTCGCCCGAGCAGAGGCAGGCCACCGCGGCGCCGGAGGCGGCGAAGGCCGCCGCGATCGCGGCCGGGTCGGTACCCGGGCCGGACGTCGGGGTCTCGAACCCGCCCGCCTGGAACAGGTTCGCGGCGAACGTGGCGCGGGCGGTCGACGCCGCGGCACTGCCGAGGGTGGCCAGGAACACCACCGGGCGGGCGGCCGCCTCGGCGTGGGTGTCGGCACGCGACCGCAGCGCCTCGAAGTCGGCGTCGTAGTGGATCTCGGGCAGGCCGGGCGTCCCGTCGATGGTGGGACGCTCCTCGGCCGGGGCCGGAACGCGCTCGGGCAGGCTCTCGGCCAGGTTGGGGAACTCGCTGACGCCGGTGAGGGGATCGCGCCGGTGGGCGATCGCCTCGGCGCGCCTGGCCCAGGTGGCCGCGATCCGCTCGGCGACGAGACCGGAGCGCAGGGCGGCGACGATCCCGCCGGCCCGCTCGATCTCGGTGAACCAGGCCCAGGCAGCCTCGGCGAGCTCGGCGGTGAGCGACTCCACGAACCACGAACCACCGGCCGGATCGATCACCCGGATCAGGCTCGACTCCTCCTGCAGGAGGGTCTGGGTGTTGCGGGCGATCCGCCGGGAGAAGTCGTCGGGCACGCCGAGGCGGGTGTCGAACGGCAGAACCGTCACCGCGTCCGCACCGCCGACGCCGGCGCCGAAGCAGGCCAGGGTGGTGCGCAGCATGTTCACCCAGGGATCGCGCCGCGTCATCATCGCCGCCGAGGTGACCGCGTGCTGGTGCTGGGCGCGCTCGGCCGGCTCGGCCCCACACACCTGTGCGACCCGGGACCACAGCCGGCGCGCGGCCCGCAGCTTCGCGATGGAGGAGAACTGGTCGGCGGTGACCGCGTAACGGAACTCGAGCTGCCCGAGGGCCTCGGGCAGACTCAGCCCTGCGTCGGTGAGCGCGCGCAGGTAGGCGACCCCGGTGGCCAGCGACGCACCGAGCTCCTCGGCGTCGCTGCCGCCGGCGCGGTGGTAGGGCTGGGCGTCGACGACGAGGGCCCGCACGCCGGGAAACTCGGCCACGCAGCGCGCCGCGAGGGCCGCCGCCTCGGTCAGCCCCGCCGGCCCGTCCGCCGGCAGACCCGCCCGCGCGGCCAGGCCGATCGGATCGGCGCCGAGGCTGCCGGCGAGCTGCGAGCCGGGCACGCCGCGGGCGGCGGCGAGGCGGAAGAGCTCCTCGGCCGCCGACCGGGTCTGCGCGCCCGCGTCGAGAACGACGGGGGCGAGGTCGAGGTAGACCTCGCCGAGCACCGTGGCCAGGGCGCCGATCGGCAGCCCGCCGGAGCCGAGGCGCAGCCACAGCGACGTGACGCCGTTCTCCAGGTCGGTGAGAACGGCATCGGCGGCGGCCTTCGCGTCGGGACCGGCGTGCAGGGCGCGGACGTCCCAGCCAGTGGGGCCCGCGCCCTGGGGCCGACCACCCCGCACGAACGGCGCGAGGCCCGGCAGGCCCACCCCGCCGGCGGGCAGGTCGTCGGCGGTGTAGAGCGGTCGGATCAGCGGGCCGTCATAGGTCCGCGTGGCCAGCAGCTCCTCGACTTCGCCGGCGGCACTCGACTCGGTCGCCACGCCGGACTTGCGCAGGACGCCCAGGACGAGCTGCTGCCACTCGGCGCGGGTGGCCTCCGGAAAGTCTGCGGCCAGCGACAGCCCGGCCGATGGAACGCTCATGTTCCGGATCGTAGGCGTGGGACGCCCGGGCGGCTTGGAATGTACTTCCTGTCACAAGTCCTTGCACGCCTTTGTCCGGATGGTGGCAATACTCACGAGGCCTGCCGTTCCGCCTCGTCCCACGCCGTGGGGGAGGCGAGGAACCGGTCGACGGCGGCGACGATCCGCTCCGGGTACCAGGCGACGTCCAGCGCGCTGAACCGCAGCACCGCCCACCGCCGGGCGGCGAGCAGGTTGCCGCGCAGCCGCTCCAGGTGGAACGCCTCGGCGGAGCTCGCCGTGGTGTACGTGTCGGCCTCCACGTCGAGCCGGTGCTCCGGCCAGGCGAGGTCGAGCTTCGCGATCGCCTGGCCGCCGCTGTCCTGGACCGGCCACTGCAACTGGGGCGGCGCGAGCCCCGCGTCGGCGAGCAGCAGCCGCAGCCGGGTCTCGAGCGCCGACTCCGCCCGCCCGTCGGCCAGATCCCACCAGTCCTGCGTCGGCCGGAAGCCCCGCCGCCCGGCCGCCGCCTCGCGGGCCGCACGCAGGTTCGGCACGACCCCGCTGTGCAGGGCGGCGTCCATCTCGGTGACGGCGGCCTCCCGGCTGGGCGCCGCGAGCACGAGATCGGCGAGGGTGCGCGCCGGCGAGGTGACGGGAATCCCGGCCAGGTCGACCTGTTCGCCGGCGCCGAGCTCGGTGAAATGCAGCCGGATTCCCCGCGGCTGCGCCCGCGTGAGCCGGGGCGGCAGCAGCAGGTGCACGGGCTCGGCCGGATTCTCCGGCTCCCCACCGGGAAACCCGAGCAGCCGGGCGGCGGTGATGTTGCAGACGACCGCGTGCGGACGGCCGACGAGTGCCGCCCGCACGCGCGCCGACAGGGGAAAGGGAGGCGGCGCGAACACCCCCGGGCAGACGCCAGCGGGGGCCGCGTCACCGGGGACCGCGGCGGCGGGGACCGCACCACCGGGGAGCACCGGGAGGAGCGGGCCGCCACGAGCGGCGAGGTGCCCGCAGTGCCATCCATTCTCGGCGACCGCAGGAGGCTCGTCGGCGAACGGCGCCGGCTCCGGCGCCCAGCCCGAGCCCCGCCGCTCGTCGCCGGGCCCGGCGACGTCCTCGTTCAGGGGGACGACCGGGACGACGAAGGCACCGCGGACGGGGTGGCTCCACTGATCGGACTGGACGAGCTGGCGGAGCTGACCGCGAGTCAGGCCGACGGACATCGCCTGCCGGAACGTGATCACCCCGCCCTGCCGGCGGGCCNGCGCGACGGCGGGGTCGAGACCGGGGTAGCGGCGGACGACGGGTCGGGTCGGCGGGGTCGAGGCCGAGCGGGAAAAGGTCATGAACCGAGAATCCAACAGAATCGACCCGCCAGCCAGAGGCAACATGAAAGCTGTGGATAACCATCGCGGCGGTGGACGGCGAGCAGATCACGAATCCCCCGAACAGTGACAACCATTTCCCGTATTCGCCGCCTCCCTATTCGAAGAAATGGTCGGGGAATGGCATCCGGCAACTGGCGCGGCGCGGCGGTGTGCGGGTCAGCAGTTCCCGTGCGTCGGGAGGCCGGCGAAGCGGTCGGCGAGGAACCGCAGCGCCTCCTGCGTGCGCCCCACCCCGTCGATGTGGTCGCCGGGGAAGGGAGCCCAGGTCACCGCGACCCGCCGGGTGCAGTACTCCGTCCGCAGGCGCGCCGCCTGGCCGAAGGCGACCAGGCTGTCCGACGTGGCGTGGTAGAGGTAGAGCGGAATGCGGGGCGCCACCCGTCCCAGGGTGTTCTCGGCCAGCCGCGCCCGCCAGCGCGGCAGCGTCATCGGATCGGTGGTCGTCAGGTCGGCGATCCGCCTGCCGGCGAACCCGGTGACCAGGGCCAGCGAGCAGGCGGTGCGAACGGCGGCGAACACGCTGCGGCCGGACGGGGTCAGCAGCGCGTTCAGCCGCAGGTCCGGATAGGCCGCGTCGAGGCCGACCGCGGCCGCCAGACCGAGCCCGGCAGCCCCCTTTCCGTCCAGGGCGCGCCCGACAGCCCCCAGGTCGGCCGGCACGCCACCGGCGGCGACCCCGCGTAGGTCCAGGTCCGGCGCGTAGGCGGGGGCGAGCTGCGCCGCCCACACCGCGGCTCCCCCGCCCTGCGAGTAGCCGGTCAGCCCGACCCGCCGATGTGCCGCGCCGGTGAGCCCCGCGACCCGCGGGGTGGCCCGCACGATGTCGAGCAGGGCGTGCCCCTCGGCCGGCCCGACGACGTAGGTGTGCTCGCCCGGGGTGCCGAGGCCCTCGTAGTCGGGCACGGCGACGATCCACCCCCGGCCCAGCGCCTCGGTGATCGCCCCGACGGCGAGGTTGACGCCCACGGCGAGTCCCTTCGACGCCGCGCAGTCGTCGCCGAGCCCCTGGGTGCCGGGCGCGTAGCCGAGGATCGGCGCGTCGCCGGCCGGGTGGACGGGGACGAGCACGGTGCCGCTGACCGCGATCGGCCTACCGAGCGCCCCACTGGACAGGTACAGCACCTGGACCACCCGCGCGCCGGCCGTGGCGAACGGCCCCGCCGCCGGCACGGGACGCGACCACAGAACATCCCCGGCACGGCCGGCGGGCAGCGGCACGGGCGGGCGGTAGAACCCCTCTCCCGCCGGCGGGGCCACCGGGCCGAAATAGCGTGGCCGGTCGGCCGGGCCACCGGTCGGCGTCCGGCCGCCCGACCCGCAGCCGACCAGCGCGGGCACCAGGACCAGCACCACGAGCGCCCCTGCCAGTCGCGGCCGGCGCCCCGGTGACCACGGCGACGTCCCCGACCTCGGCAGAACACGCCGCCGGGAAGCACCCGACCACCAGGAAGCACCCGACCGCCAGGAAGCACCCGACCGCCGAGAAGTATCCGGCTGCGTGCTGTCCGGCATCCGGGCCGCTCCCCTCGCCACCGTCGCGTGGCGCCGGGCGGTCGGGCCCCGCGCTCAGCTCTCTCCCGCGAGCAGCAGCGGGATGTCGTGGGCGTAGTCGGCGACGGCGGTGCCGGCGAGGTAGCCGACGCGGGCGACGCCGTCCGGGCCGATCGCCGTGACCTGGCTGCCGTGCGGCACCACGATCGTGCCATCCGCGGCCGGCGTCGGCGTGCTGAAGGTGACGCCGGCCGTGTCGGCGAGTCGGGTCACCGCCGTGGCCGGCCCGGTCAGGCCGACGAACGATCGGTCGAACTGGTCGAGCCAGTGGCGCAGGACCGGACCCGTGTCGCGGGCCGGGTCGGTTGTCGCGACGACCACCCGGACCCGGGCGCGCTGCGCGGGGGTGAGCAGACCCACCGCGGCGGCGAGGTCGGCGACCGTCGTGGGACAGACGTCCGGGCAGGAGCTGTAGCCGAAGAACAGCAGGGTGAGCCGGCCATCGGCGGCCGCCGGCAGGGTCCACGGCCGGCCGGTGGTGTCGGTGAGGGTCACGCCGGGCAGGCGCACCGGGGGGTCGAGGCGCACGCCCCGCACCCCGGTGGCCCCGCCGACGTCGTCGAGGTGTACCGGTCCCCCGGCCGTCGACCCCGAGCCGCCTGCGGGCCCGCAGGCGGCGAGCAGGCCGAGCAGCGCGACGAGGCAGCCGAGCAGCACCGCCGCGCGGCCCCGCCCCGACGGCCCGCCGCGCGTCGTCACGCGGCCCTGCTCGCCAGGCCCATGGCGTAGTCGAGCCACCATCCGCCGGCGGCCGGACCGCCGTTGCACGCGCCGTCCGACTCCCCGGGCACCTTGATCCACAGGTAGGCGTCGGCTCGCGGATTGCCCGTCCGGTCGGTGGGGGCCACGCCCAGGCCTCGGCCGGGCGGGTTGCACCAGGCGTTGTCGGCGGCCGGCCCCCGACCGTTGCGAGAGGTGTCGACGACGTAGTGGGCGGTGCCGCCGAGGGCGGCGACAACCGCATCGCCGTAGGCCGTCTCGTCGGCGGTCTCGTCGAAGTTCGACACGTTGAGGGCGAAGCCCCGGGCGCGGGCGACGCCGGCCTGCCGCAGCCGGGCGGCGGTGTCGGCGGCCGAATGCCAGGATGCGTTGCCGGCGTCGAGGTAGACCTCGGCCCCGACCGCGGCGAGCTGGTCGACGGCGTAGCCGAGCATCGCGTACCGGGCGGTGGCGGCGGCCGGTGCCAGGCAGTCGATCTGGGCCAGGGCGTCCGGCTCCAGGATGACCGCGGCGGGACCGGAGCCGATGCCGGCGGCGAAGGCGGCGATCCACGCCCGGTAGGCGGACTCGCCGGCGACCCCGCCCGCCGACTGGCCGCCGCCGCAGTCGCGCTGCGGGATCGCGTAGGCGACGAGCACGGGCAGCGCGCCGGCCGCCCGCACCACCCGAACCCGGTCGGCGACGCGGGTGCGCACGGTGGCGGGATCCGGGTCGCCGAACCAGTCGGCGTGGGAGCGGCCGGCCAGCCGGGACAGCGTCTGTGCCCCGGCGGGATCGGTCTGGCGCAGCGTGCGCACCGCCTGGGCCGCGTCGCCGGCGGGATCGACGTAGAGGGTCGCGGCGGCGAACGGGTCGCCGGCCGTCGCACCGACGACCGCCGGCAACGCTGCGGCGTCGGCCGGCGCGCCGGAACCCCCGGTGCCCGCGGCGGTGAGCCCGCCCACCGCGACCGCCGTGCTGGCCGACGCCACCGGCCGGGTAGCATGGGCCGCCGGCGCGAGTGCCACGCCGGCCTTCGCCACCTGGACCGTGCCCGGCGAGGCCGGCGTCGGATCCGGCGGCGCCGGGGCAGGGGTGAGGGTGACGACGCCCGGCTGCGCGGCGACCGTGCTCGATCCGCCCGAGGACCCGTAGGCCGGCTCGATGACGAGCTGTTCGAGCCCGAAGCCGGCGCACACCATGAGCGCCGCCAACGGCCAGAGCAGCGCGAAGAACCGGCCACGATGGCCCCGTGGGGCGCCCGCGGCCGCCGCGTCCCGCCCCGCCGACGGGGTGGGACGACGATGACGGCGGTGACCCGAGGCGTCCGACACGCGACCTCCGAATGCACGCGACCGCGCGGTGTTGACGCGCAGTGCCCCGATGTCGGAAAAGAGCATATCGACGGCCACAATGGCGACACTCCGGCGGGTATCGGGCAATCTTCCGTACCGGGAGACTTCCCTCCCCCGTCCGGGGGGAGCGCATAACCGGCCGGCGTTCAGCCCGCGGCGTTGCGCACGAGCTCCGCGGCCTGTTCCGGCCACCACGTGCCCGCTGCCGGATCGCCACGGCCGCATTCCCCGTCGCTCGCGCCGGGCGTCTTCACCCAGAGGAACGCGTCCGCATGCGGATATCCCGTGCTGGTCGTGGGTTTCTCGCCGAGGCCGCGTCCGGGCGGATTGCACCACGCGTTCGTCAGCCCGACCGCCGGGCCGCGGCCGTTGCGGGAGGTGTCGACGACGTAGTGCGCCCCTCCGACGAAGCGGGAGAGGACCTCGGCGCGAGCGGCCTCGTCCTCGGTGCGGTAATAGTTCGCCACGTTGACGGCGAAGCCGCGGGCGTGCGCGATCCCGGCCTGCGCCAACCGCCCGGCCATGACCGCCGGGGCGATCCAGCCGCAGTTCGCGCCGTCCAGGTAGACGCTGGTCGCCGGCAGCGTGCCATACACGTCGACCGCGTCGCGCAGCAGCGCGTAGCGTTCGGCCGCCTGCGCGGCGTCGAGCTGGTCGATCTGCCCGAGCGCATCGGGTTCGAGCACGATGACCGCCGCCGCGCCGCCGATGCCCGCGGCGACCTGGCGGGTGAACTGGCGGTAGGCGACGGCGTCGGGCAGCCCGCCGGCGGAGAAACCGGCTCCCACGTCCCGGTGCGGGATGGCGTAAACCATGAACACCGCGGTGGCTCCGGCCGTCGCAGCCGCGGCGGCCCGGCGGTGGACCTCGCCGACGACGTCGGTGATCCAGTCGCCGACCGAGAAGGCGGACGAGGTCTGGACCAGCGGGGCGATGGCCGCGGCGTCGGCCGGATGGGCCTGCGCCTGCTGCGCCGCCTGGCTGGCCAGGTCGACGAGAAACGGGCCGCGGGGCGCGCGGCCCCGGGCGACGGCCCCGTCGGCGGGGAGGGAGGAAGCGGCGAGGGAGGGACCCGTCCCGGCGCCGCCGCCCGCGGGGCAGCGGGTCGGATCCGGGGCGGGCACCGCGGTCGTGACAGCGCCCACGCCCACGGCACCGCCGGCCCCGCCGGCCGACTTCCCGCCGCCGCCCGGGCCGCACCCGACCAGCGTGACGACCAGCGCCGCGACCAGTGCGAAGACGGCCGCGACCCCGCGGGGACGGCCGCAGGCGCACGGGCGCCACCCCCGCACTCCCTGGCCGCGCGGGGCAGGGGCCCGTCGCGGCCAGCCCGGCCACACACGGTCGCCGCCCGGCGGCATGGGAACGGCGGCCCGGGACCTGGACGTCGGCACGAAGGCACTCCTCTCGACGGTGGCCTCGCCGACCTCGGCGTGGGGCGGTCGCCGCGGGGCCCACTCCCCCGCCGGCCGCGACCCCGCCGCAACCGCGCCGCGACCGGCTGACCGACTGGCCGACCGACCGGCCGACCTGCCGACCGACCGGCTGACCGGCGCCACCGGCCGCGGCGGCGGCCGTCAGGGGGTCACGTGCACCCAGGTCGCGACCGACGGCACGTTCGCACCGTTGTCGACGAAGAGCATGTACCAGTCACCCGGCAGAACGTTCGGATTGTCCGGCACGCTCACGGTGACCGTACCGTCCGCCTGTGCCGTGATCGGCAACGCCACCGACCGTTGCTCGGTGTCGGTCACGTGGGTGTAGGCGCCGGGCCGCATCAGCCGGACCTTGCCGATCTTCTGCGAGGCACGCAGCGTGATCGTGGTGCCCCGGGTGATCGTGCCCGGGGCACCACTGATCACCGGACGCTCNCCGGCGTACAGGTAGGGCGGCGAGTAGACCTCGACGCGGGTGTCGAACGTGTTGTCGTCGCTGAGCGGGTTGGAGCCGAAGACCGCGACCCGGCCGTCGGGCAGCAGCAGGTACTCGGAGTGGTAGTCGCGGCCGACGTGCGGGTCGGCCACCGGGCGGAACGCCTTCGTCGCCGGGTCGTAGATCTCGGCGGTGAGGGTGTCCTTCGCCCGGTAGCGCCGCGACCCGCCGGAGACCAGCACGGTGTCGTCGGGAAGCAGCACGGCGCCCGGGTACCGCTTCGGCGAGCTGAGGTCCGGACCGCGCTGCCAGGCAGGTTGCGGCGCGGACAGGTCGACGATGGCGGTGCGATCGGTCGCCACCTGGGTGTCGCCGACGCCCCCACCGCCGATGAACATCACCTTCTGGTCCTGCGCCGGGGCGAGCAGCACGGTGCCGGCCGTCTCGTTGACCTCAGGCAGCGGCAGCCCGGGAACGGCCTGGAACTGGTTGTTCGTCAGGTTCCACAGCCCCGACTGGCGCGCCTCCAGCGACGCCGGCCCGTAGCCGGCGTTGGCGCCGGAGAAGAACAGCCGCCCGTCCGCGGTGAGCAGCAGCGACGGGTAGGTCGGGAATTCCTTGACCAGCTCCGGATGCTCGATCCAGGCCGAGCTCGCGATGTCGAAGGACTCGGTGTTGCCCGGGTCGATGTCGCCGTTCTCGTTGAGTCCGGAGACGGCGACGACGGCACCGTTGGCGAGCGTGACCAGCGTCGGGTACCAGCGGGCATGCTGCAGGAATCCGGTCTTGACGTACCGCTGGCTGATCGGATCGAACACGTAGGAGTCCTTCAGCCCCTCGTATTCCTTTTTCTTGCCGTCGGGGGCGTCCTGGGCCAGCACCTCGTAGGCCTTCGTCCCGCCGGCGATGAGCAGGTCGCCGTTGGGCAGGAACGCGTGACCGGCGCAGAAGACGTCCCACGGCGTGTAGATCTTCTGGAAGCTGTTCGCCGTCGGATCCCACAGGATGGTCTCGAACCGCTTGGCGTCGAAGTTGTTCTTGTCGTTGCCGGAGCCGGCCATCAACAGAACCTTGCCGGTGCGCAGCAGTGCGGCATGGATGGACCGCGAGCCGCTGTCCGCGACGATGTCCCAGCGCCCGTTGTCCCGCATGTACGCGGGCTGATGGGAGCGCCACTCGTCGTATCGGTCGGACGCCCAGGAGTCCATGTACGGGAAGTTGCCGGCGAGGACGACGAGCACGATGATCGTCGCCTGCAGGAGCCGCCGACGCCGCCGGGAGGTCGTCGGCCGGGCGACGACGGGGGCCATCCGCGGATCGTCGGCCGGCGCCGGTGCGCCGAGCGCGTGCAGGTCGGAGACGGTCGGCGGGTCGGGATCCGGCGACGATCCGGACCGCCTTGGACGGTCGGCCATCAGCCCAGCTCCTCAAGCGTGCCGTCCAGGGTGACGCGGCGGCGGCGCGGGGTGAGCCTCATCGTGACGTCCTCGACGTAGGCGGGCAGCTCGCCCGCGGCGGACACCCCGGCCAGCTCCTTGCGCGGGGTCAGCATGGTCTCCTGCTCGGCGTAGACGGGCTCGTCGTCGGCGTAGGCGGGCAGGTCGGCGGGCAGTTCGGCCGCCCGGCGCTCTCGGCGCCGCTCGCGCCCGTCCACGGGCCGGTCTTGGCCCCGCGGCGCCCGCTCCTCGGGAGCAGCGGGCAGCGTGCGGGTGATGACGGTGTCCTGATCGACGCCGCCAGCGCGAGCGCTGGCGCCGCCGCTGCCGCCCAGGCCGACGCCACCGGCACCGGCACCGGCCGCCACCCGGGCCGCGGCGGCGGCCGCCGCGGGGGCGGACAGCAGGATGGTGGGACCGTCCACGCCCGTGGAATCGCCCGCCCGGCCGGCCGCCCTCGCCGGCGCGGCGGCCGCGGCCTTCGACCCGACGATCGTCAGGGTCTCGTTGCCGATGCCCGCCGCGCCGGCGCCGGCCAGCCCCGCGGGGATCGGCACGTGCTCCGTCGCCGGGTCGGCGAACGCCGCGACGACGGCGGCCGGCACCTCCTCGGTGATCGGATCGAGGGCCGACGGGTACCCGGCCGCGGCCGCGCGGACGGGCGCGGACCGGGCCGACCCGACGGTCTGCGGCGCGCGGCGCGGCGCCGGCACGTGCGCGGCGGGCAGCGGGTTCGGCGCCGCCGCACGGCGCGGTGCGAGGATCGGTTCGAGGCTCCACAACCCGATCGGCAGCAGGCAGATCACCAGCGACAGCGAGACCCAGACCATGTTCGCCGGGTACAGGTGGCCGAGCGAGGCGGCGGCCGCGATCGACCCGGCCGACCAGGCCGCCCAGAACAGGTGCTTGCGGAAGGTCAGCAGCCGGTCCGGGCTCGCCTGGTCGCCCTTCGGCGTCACGACGAAGCCGAGCTTGCGCCGGAAGACGGCCCCGACCAGCGCGGTCGAGTAGAACGGCGTGCACAGCACCGACACGAAGATGCCGGACATCCCGGCGCTGCCCGCCTCCTCGTGCGGGCTGGTGTTGAACCGGCGCAGCCAGAAGTAGAGCAGCAGTCGGGCGGCGAACACGTCGATGTAGAGCNCCAGCCACGCCGAGACGTGCAGGACCACCCCGGTGGAGCCGAGCGCCATGTACGTCGTGGTGAGGATCATGCCGAGGATCCAGGTCAGAGCGACCGTCGGGTAGTGCAGCATGAGCGTGGCGTAGTGCAGCCGCGGGCCCCAGGCAAGCTTGCGCATCCGACCGGCGGCCTCGGTGACGAGGACCTCGTTGGCACCGCGCGCCCAGCGCAGCTGCTGGCTGAAGAAGTCCGTCCAGGTGGCCGGGCCCTCGCCCACGGCGATGACGTCCGGGGTGTAGACCGAGGTCCAGCGGTGGTTCGTCTGCGGGTTGCGGGCGCCGTGGACGGCGAAGGACGTCGCGAGATCCTCGGTGATCGAGTCCTGAAAGCCGCCGATCTGCCGCCAGGTCTCGACCCGGTAGGCATGGTTCGTGCCCACGAACATCCCGGCGGCGAACCGGTTTGCCGCCCGCTGGACGACGGAATGGAACATGTAGTTCTGCGCCTCGGCCCCGCGGGTCAGGTAATGACGGAAGTTTCCGTAGACCTGCGGGCCGACGACGAACGCGACGTTCGGATCCCGGAAATAGCCGAGCATGCGTTCCGCGAAGTTCGGCAACGGAATATGGTCCGGGTCGACGGAGAGCACCACGTCGTAGGTGTCGCCGTGCGCGTCGAGCCAGGAGTTGTGGTTACCGTGCTTGGTCTTCGCCCGGAACCGGCCGCGAGCGGTGTTCCAGCGCTCCACACCCTTGCGGGAAAAGTGGTTGACCCCGATCTCGGCGCACATCGCGCGCACGGCCGGGTCGTCGCCTTCATCGAGCAGCCAGACGTCGATCGTCGAGTCATGGCGGATGTTGCGGGCCGCGATGAGGGTGTCCCGGACGACGTCGAGGGGCTCCTTCGCCGGCACGATCGTCGTCGTGAAGGCGACGCGCAGACCCCGCGGCGGTCGCACGGGTACCGGATTGCGCATGATGTACGCNGACCAGCACAGGGTGATCGAGTTCAGCAGTCGAATACCCTCCGTGACCACGATCAGCCAGAACATCACGGCATTGCCGACCTGCACGGCGGTCGGCAGGTACTTCGCGTGCGGATAGTGCTCCGGCTGGATCAGCCAGACGAAGAACAGCGACGACAGGCCCACAGTAGCGATGAGCTGCGGCAACACCTGGTAGAGCGCGCGCCCCACCATGATCTTGCGGTAGGCGACGTGGTACTCCCCGCTGGCGGGGGGCTCCTGGAGCGGTCCGGCGAGCGTCGAGAACGACGCATAGTCATAGGCCATGGTCGACCCCGCGTTCCGCGGCACCGTTGCCGCCCGGGATCCCACCGGGAGCCGCCGGACCCACACCGGACACCTCGGCGGACGCGGGCCCGGAGACAGGGGCGAAGCCGGCCTGCGTCGCTCCGACGGAGCCTGCCCATCCGCCGGCCGTCGACGCCTGAGCCGCCGCCGCGGCCCGGCGGGTGAGCTGCAGCCAGCCCGCGGCCGCCAGCACCACCACGATGCCAGCGACGGCCGCGACCCACAGACCCGCGCCGGCGGTGCCCGCCGCGACCGGCTCGTCGGTCTGGAACGTACCGATGCGCAGTCGGCCGATCGTGTGCACGAGCGGGTCGGCGGCGTGCAGCCGGCTCAGCGCGAGACCCGTGACGGCGGCGCCGAGCAGGGCCAGCAGCGCACCGAGCGCGGCCCGGCCGCGGCGGTGCGCCAGCACGCAGACCAGGGCCGTGAGCAGGCCGAACGCGACCACCAGCGGCCCGGCCGGACGCAACTGCCAGCCCGATCTGGAGACCACGAGCAGCGCCGAGCCGCGGTCCGACAGGGTCGCGCGCGCCCAGGTGCGCGGCACGGAAGCCGCGGCGATCAGCCCGGCGAGGGCGCACAGCGCCAGCGCCCGGTCCGACCAGCGCGCAACCCCGGCCGACGGGCCGCTCGGGCCTCGGCCGCTCACCCGTGGCGCCCCCGGCCGCGCCGCGCCGGCCCGCCCGACTGCAATCGGTTCATCGTCGAACACAAGACCCCTCCCAGCGGACCAGCCACGCGCGTCGCGTCGGCACTCAGACCGACCGCGCTGGCGTACCGCAAAACCGCGCCACCCCCTGGCGCGACAGGACCCACCGACCCCGCGCGGATCACGCCTGGCAGCAGCCCCGCTGATAGACGCTCAGCGGCGCGATAATGTTGCGCCATCCGCACAGGATTGCCGTTACGTGAGCGTTCCTCGGGAACACTGCGTACACAGATTATGCGGGGGCGCCGAATACGGCTCCGCCGGGCCCGGCTCGTCGGGCTGCCATTGTGACAGTGACGTGAGAGTCATTCGAGGAGCGGACCGGCAAGGTTATCCGACGCGGGTCGGGACGTTGTCCGGCCGGTTGCCCCGTGATGAGATGGCCGGCCGTGAGATGGCCCGCGGTGAGATGGCCCGCGTGGCGCTGATCAGTTCCGGATGATAAGCACGATCGCCACGCCGACCCCCAGCGTGATCACCGCCGCACGCAGGAGAGCCGGGCGCAGCCGCCGGGCGATCCGGGCGCCGAGCAGGCCGCCAAGCAGCGAGGCGACGACGAGGATGCCCGCGAATCCCCAGGCGACCTTCGCGGTGATGAGGAAGACCGCGACTCCCACGGCGTTCACGCCGAAGGCGAGCAGCGTCTTGAGCGCGTTGGTGCGTTGGAGGTCGTCGACGAGCAGGATCCCCAGCACGCCGAGCAGCAGCACCCCGAGCCCGGCGCCGAAATAGGAGCCGTACACGCCGGCCACGAAGATCCCGATCCGGGTGGGCCAGGTGACCGTGTTCCCTGACCCGCCGATTCCCGCCGCCGAGGCAGCCGGGACCGGCGGGGCGGTCGTGGCCGGGGCGGCCGCGGCCCGCCGCCGCGCCACGACAGCGGCCAGCCGGGTCTGCGCCGCCAGCAGCAGACAGGACACCAGAACGAGGTACGGGACCAGGGCCCGAAAGCTGTCCGACGGGGTGGCCAGCAGCACGACCGCGCCGACGATCCCGCCGAGCATCGCGGGCGGTCCGAGCGCCCGCAGCCGGTCAACCTGGTCGGCGAGCTCGCGGCGGTAGCCCAGCGCACCGCCGGCATAGCCGGTGAGCAGGCCCACCGAGGAGGTGATGTTCGCGGTCAGCGCCGGCAGCCCGGTGGTGAGCAGGGCCGGAAAGGCGATCAGCGTACCCCCGCCGGCGACGGCGTTGACCGCTCCCGCCAGCAGACCCGCCCCGGCCGCCAGCAGGGCATCGGCTGGACCCACGCATCCTCCTCGTCACGCGCCGTCACGTCAGGGATGCACCCGGGCGGACGTGGGCGCCGCCATCCGCGCCCGCCTGCCGGCTCCCCGGGCAACCCGCTGACTTGCAGGTCAGCGCGTTCGGGCGATGTGCCCGAGCATCCAACTCCGCCGGCGAGCAGGGGAGGAAGTGTGACGAGATAGGCGCGCGGCGACCGCCGCACCCCGGAGCGGATCTACAGATCGAACTCCTCGGGGCTGATCCCGACCGCGTAGCACGCCTCGCGCACGACGGCCTGCTCGCTCTTGTCGAACGTGCCGTCCGCCCCGCCGATGACGATCCCGATCTGGATGACGGCGCGCGCCTCGGCGGGCTTCTTCTTCGTCTTGCCGATGTCCTGCAGGACGGACACCTTGCCGAACTCGAAGTCCGCCTGGAGCTTGCCGACGTAGTCGTTGAAGCGTCGCTGGAGGTCGTCGGCCGGAAAGTTGTTGAGCACGTCGTTGGAAATGATCAACGACGCGACCCGCTGACGCTCGGCCGGATCGATCGTCCCGTCCGCCGCCGCGACCAGCGCGCAGATCGCCATACTGGCATCGCGGAAGGCTCCGCTCTTCAGGTCGTTCTTCTTCGCGGCGAGCTGGCCCTGCATCGTCTGGGCGGACTGCCGAAGCTGGTTCCAGATGGGCACCTGAGCTCCCTTGCGCGGGTGTGGGTCGACGAAGGCGTCTTCTCGCTGGTTGCAACGCACGATGGCCGATCCATGCTCCCACCATCACCGCCGCCGCCGTATCAGCCCCCGGCGGCGGAGGCGGCCGAAGCGGGGAGACGATTGAGGCGGTCCACCGCGGTCTGCGCCGTGCCGATCGTCGAGAAGTCGACCGCGACGAACGTCGGCGTCCGCCCCTGCTGCGCGCGGCAGCGCTCGGCTCTGCCGACGATGGTGTCGGCGGCGTTGGAGGTCAGCGCGGCCCGCCGGCTGGGCGCGGCATCGGTGAGCCAGTGGTTCATCAGCAGCAGCCCCGCGCCGGCCGCGCCCCGGTTGCGCACACAGTCGCGCAGGTCCTCGGGCCGCTTCGCGTCGAACGGCGTGTCGGCGGCGTACCGGTAGAAGCCGCGCAGGAAGGTGCCCGGCAGGTCCTGGCGCTCGGTGAAGACCACCAGCCGCCGACCCGAATCGATCATGGTGCGCAGGGTCGGCCAGCGTCCGTGGGGATCGTCGGGCGGCGTCGCGACCATTCCGGCGAGCCCCGCCGCCGCGACCCCGCCGGCGATCTCGCTGGCCGGGACGTCGTCGTCCTGGATGATCAACGTCACCACCTCGGTCGGGTTGCGGGCCATCCAGTCCCGCACCCGGCCGAGCTCCGCGACGAAGTCCAGCGAACCGAGCTGACACAGGTTGTGGCACAGCCAGACGCCGGGCCGCGTCGACACGGCGCCCCGGCTCAGCGGTGCCAGCGCCGCGCGGGTCGCCGGCGGCAGGGTGGCCAGGTACGTCTCGACCTGCGCGGGTGGCGTCCAGTGATGGACGTCGAGCAGCAACGTCCGCACCCCGGAGTCGAGCTGATGGACGATCGTCGGGTCCTGGGACGGACCGAGGAACCGGTCCTCGCTGTTCGCCATCGCGTTGTGGGTCGCGAGGTAGGTCACCTGGTCGTAACGCCGGTCGCACAGCGACGGGCTGCTCTCGCACAGCTCGCGCGGCTCGGCGGCGGCGCCGGGGAACGCGGTCCAGGTCACGGTGACCATCACGGGCACGGCCAGGACGAACGCGGTGGCGACCCGGCGGCGGCGACCGGTCCGGCTCCACCGGGCCGACACCGCGACCAGCAACGACAGTCCGGCGGCGGCGAGGCCGACGACGAGCGTCCAGGCCACGACCCGCAGGTAGTCGCCCTCCACCGTCCCGTAGGCGTACCGGGAGAAGTCGACGAGCACCCTGCTCGCCCCGGGGGGCAGCGGCGAGCGCGGCCCGGCGAGCGAGGTCAGCGGATTGGGCAGGGTCAGGCGCAGCACCGCCCCGAGCAGGGCCGCGCCGAGCCCGGCCGCGATCATCGCCCCGGCCGCCGCGCGGACCCGCGACACCCCCCGCCGCCCGGCCAGCACGACGATGCCGGCCAGCGCGCCCGCCATGATCAGGCTGAGTAGCGCGGTCGCCCAGGTCAGGGTGGCGGCGACGTCGTGCAGGCGGTCGATCGCGGTGATCGCCGGGGAGTCGCGCAGGTCCGACAGGCGCAGGCCGAGGTCGAGGGTGGAGCCGTGCAGCGACGCCTGCAGCCGGGCGGTGGCCCGCTCGTCGCCCTGGAAGACCTGCGGTCCGATCAGCGCCAGCGCTCCGGCGACGTCACCGGAGCGCAGCATCGCCCGCAGCTCGGGGCCGACGCGCGCGCGGGTCGCCGGGTCCACCCGGTCGAGCACGAGCGGCAGGATCCGGTCGGTGTCCTGCGGGGTCAGCTCGATGCTGGGCAGCGATGCCGGGGGGCGGCCCGCCGCGATGTCGTCCAGCGCGGTCAGCACGCCGTGGGTGAAGTCCTGCACGGAGGCGGCCCGGTAGCTGGTGCCGGTGCCGAGCTCGCCGGCGATGTAGCGGTTGGCAAGGCCGGAGATGTTCCCGAAGATCGGCCGCAGGTCGACCGCGAGCTCGACGTCGCCGGTACGGGCGCGCAGGTAGTCGACGATCCGGGTGATCTGCTCGTCGGTCATCTCCTGCACCGTCGCCGGCGGCAGCACCGTGCGCAGGTTCGCGGTGACCAGTGAGCTGTCGATCGGCAGCCCGGCGAGCAGGGTGTCGACCGCCGGGTCGGGCAGGACCTCGGTGTAGATGCGGTCGTAGGCGTGCGCCCGGGCCAGCGACTGGGAGTAGAAGGCCGGGTTCAGCACGGTCCGCGCCGCGGTGAGGATGACCACCAGCGGCAGCCCGCAGAACACGACGAGGGCGACGAGACCGACGTGCGCGGCGCGGCGGCGGCCCGTGTTCGAGGGCCCGGCCACGCCCGTGCCCCGCCCGGCCCGTACCGACGGCTCCCGCTCATCCGCGCCCTGGCTCACCGCGTTCAAGATATCGCGCGCCGACGCGGTCATCGCGGGCGGCAGCAACCGGGGGCTCATCGGAGCTCCCCCGCCGGAGCGGTCAGCCGGGGTGGTGCAGCTCGGGGTGGTGCAGCTCGGGGTGGGCGGTGTCCTCCAGCACGCGCTCGATGCGAGCGGCAACCTCGTCGGGAGTGCCCGCGCCGTCGACGGTGCGTAGCAGGCCGCTGCGACCGTAGTAGCGGCGCAGCGGCGCGGTCTCCTCCGCGAAGACCTTCAGCCGGCGGCGAGCGGTGTCGTCGGCGTCGTCGACGCGATCCTCGGTGTGCGCGCGGCGACGGATGCGGTCGAGCACCTCGTCGATGTCGACGTCGAGGTCGACGACCGCGTCGAGGGGGCCGCAGCTCGCGGCGAGCATCCGGTCCAGCGCCTCCGCCTGCGGGTAGGTGCGGGGGAAGCCGTCGAGCAGGAAGCCGACGGCGCAGTCCACGCTGCCGTCGAGCCGTTCGGCGACCATGTCCAGGACGATCTCGTCAGGCACGAGCTCGCCGGCGCGGACATACCGCTCGGCGCGGCGGCCCAGCTGCGTGCCCGCGGCGATCTGCCGGTCGAAGAGCTGGCCGGTGGAGATCGCGGGGATGCCGTGGCGGGCGCTGATGCGCGCGCCCTGCGTTCCCTTGCCGGAGCCCGGGGGGCCGAGCAGCACGAGCCTCATATGACAGGACGGTACCGCCACCAGCGCCGATGCCCCCAGCAGATCTCGGTCAATCAGGGCAGATCCGGCACGGAGCAAGGCACATCACAGCGAAATGTCACCCGCTGCGAACCTCCGGCCTACGCGGCCGCACCGATGATGTCGGCCGGGACCGGCCGCGACGGCCGCCTCCCGCGGGAGGCAGCCGTCACCGTCAGCGACGGGTCGGGGTGATCGGCTCGGGCAGGTCGGTGCGGCCCATGAGGTAGCGGTCGACCGCGGCGGCCGCCGCGCGCCCCTCCGAGATCGCCCAGACGATCAGCGACTGGCCTCGGCCCATGTCCCCGGCGACGAACACGCCGGGCACCGACGACGACCAGCCGGCGTCGCGGGCGACGTTGCCCCGGGGGTCGAGCTCGACGCCGAGATCGGTCAGCAGGCCGGGCTTCTCCGGGCCGGTGAAGCCCATGGCCAGCAGCACCAGCTCGCAGGGCAGCTCGACGTCGGTGCCCTCGACCTTCTCGAACTTCCCGGCGACGAAGCGGACCTCGTGCATGCGCAGCGCCCGCACGTTGCCCTCGTCGTCGCCGAGGAACCGCTCGGTGTTGACGGCGAACACCCGCTCGCCGCCCTCCTCGTGCGCGCTGGAGACCCGGTAGACGATCGGGTAGGACGGCCACGGGTTGGCCGGCGCCCGTAGCTCCGGCGGTCGCGGCATGATCTCGAGCTGGTGCACCGACGCCGCGCCCTGGCGATGTGAGGTGCCCAGGCAGTCCGCGCCGGTGTCGCCGCCGCCGATGATGACGACCCGCTTGCCCTTCGCCGAGATCGGCGAGGTCGCCAGGTCACCCTGGGCGACCCGGTTCGCCGGCACCAGGAACTCCATGGCGAGGTGGATGCCGCCGAGCTCTCGGCCGGGGACCGGCAGGTCGCGACCGACCGTCGAGCCACCCGCCAGCACGACCGCCTCGTAGGAGGAACGCAGCTCGTCGGCGGAGATGTCGACCCCGACGTTGCAGGAGGTCACGAACGAGGTGCCCTCGGCCTCCATCTGGGCGAGCCGCTGGTCGACGACCTTCTTCTCCATCTTGAACTCGGGAATGCCGTAGCGCAGCAGCCCGCCGACCCGGTCCGCCCGCTCGTACACGACGACGTCGTGCCCGGCGCGGGTGAGCTGCTGGGCGGCGGCGAGCCCGGCCGGCCCGGAGCCGACGACCGCGACCCGCTTCCCGGTGCGCACCGTCGGCGGCACCGGCACGACGGTGCCGTCCGCCCAGGCCCGGTCGATGATGCTGACCTCGACCTGCTTGATGGTCACCGGGTCGTCCCCGATGCCCAACACGCAGGCCGCCTCGCACGGCGCGGGACACAGCCGGCCGGTGAACTCGGGGAAGTTGTTCGTCGCGTGCAGCCGCTCGATGGCGTCAGGCCAGTCCCCGCGCCGGGTCAGGTCGTTCCACTCGGGGATGATGTTCCCCAGCGGGCAGCCGTTGTGGCAGAACGGGATGCCGCAGTCCATGCACCGGCTGGCCTGCTCGCGCAGGTGCTCCTCGGGAAAGGGCTGGTAGACCTCCCGCCAGTCCTGGAGGCGGAGGTCGACCGGCCGGCGCTTCGGCAGCTCCCGGCGGTGCTTGAGGAAGCCTGTCGGGTCAGCCATGACACTCCTGTCGGATCCGTCCGGGCCGCCCGGCCCCCTGCGCGATCATCTTCGGCGAGATCACCTTCGGTGCGATCAGCGTCTCCGCGGCCGNCCGGCCGCCGCGCACCGCGCGCCGCTCAGACACGACTCGCCGCCATGATCACGTCTTCGGCCACGAGGCCCTGCTCCTCGGCCTGGCGGATCGCGGTGAGCACCCGCTTGTAGTCCCGCGGCATGACCTTGCGGAATGCGCCGCGCACGTTCTCCCAGTCGGCGTAGAGCCGCGCGGCCACCGTCGAGCCGGTCTCCCGGCGATGGCGGACGAGCAGGTCGCGCACGACCGCCTCGTCGGCGGCCTCCAGATCCTCGACGTCGACCATTTCGGTGTTGATCCGGGCCTCGACCGGGTCGAACAGGTACGCCACGCCGCCGCTCATGCCGGCGGCGAAGTTACGCCCGATCGAGCCGAGGACCAGCACCGTTCCACCGGTCATGTACTCGCAGCCATGGTCGCCGACGCCCTCGACGACCGCGGTCGCCCCGGAGTTGCGCACGCAGAACCGCTCGCCGACGATCCCGCGGAAGAACGCCTCTCCCGCCGTCGCCCCGTAGAGCAGGACGTTGCCGGCGACGATGTTCTCCTCGGCGCGCAGCGGCGACTCCTTCGGCGGGAACACGAAGATCTTGCCGCCGGACAGACCCTTGCCGGTGTAGTCGTTCACGTCGCCCTCGAGCGTCAGCGTCATGCCCTTGGGGGCGAAGGCCCCGAAGCTCTGCCCGGCGGACCCGGTGAAGCGCAACTGGATCGTGTCGTCGGGCAGCCCGGCCGCGCCGTACCGCTTCGTCACCTCGTAGCCGAGCATGGTGCCGACGGTGCGGTTGACGTTGCGGATCGGCATCTCCAGCCAGACCGGCCGACCGTCGTCGAGGGCCCCCTCGCAGAGCTGGATCAGCGAGTTGTCCAGCGCCTTGTCCAGTCCGTGGTCCTGGCTGGAGGTGCAGTTCAGCGAGCCGCCGAACGGCCGCTCGGGGCTGTGCAGCAGCGGGGTGATGTCCAGTCCGGACGCCTTCCAGTGCTCGATCGCCGCGCGGGCGTCGAGCAGGTCGACGCGGCCGACGGCCTCCTGCAGGGTCCGGAAGCCCAGGGCCGCGAGGTAGCTACGGACCTCCTCGGCGATGAAGGTGAAGAACGCCTCGACGAACTCCGGCTTGCCGGTGAACCGCTCCCGCAGCGCCGGGTTCTGGGTGGCCACTCCGACCGGACAGGTGTCCAGATGACAGACGCGCATCATCACGCAGCCGGCGACGACGAGCGGCGCGGTGGCGAAACCGAACTCCTCGGCGCCGAGCAGCGCGCCGACGACGACGTCGCGGCCGGTCTTGAGCTGGCCGTCGACCTGCACGACGATCCGGTCGCGTAGCCCGTTGAGCAGCAGCGTCTGCTGGGTCTCGGCCAGCCCCAGCTCCCAGGGGGCGCCGGCGTGCTTGAGCGAGGTCAGCGGGGACGCACCGGTGCCACCGTCGTGCCCGGAGATCAGCACCACGTCGGCGTGTGCCTTGGAGACGCCGGCGGCGACCGTGCCGACGCCGACCTCGGCGACCAGCTTGACGTGCACCCGCGCCTTCGGGTTCGCGTTCTTCAGGTCGTGGATGAGCTGGGCGAGGTCCTCGATCGAGTAGATGTCGTGGTGCGGCGGCGGGGAGATCAGGCCCACACCCGGCGTCGAATGCCGGGTCTTCGCGATCCACGGGTAGACCTTGTGCCCGGGCAGCTGGCCGCCCTCGCCGGGCTTCGCCCCCTGCGCCATCTTGATCTGGATGTCGTCGGCATTGGCCAGGTACTCGCTGGTCACGCCGAACCGGCCGCTGGCGACCTGCTTGACCGCCGAGCGGCGCAGGTCGCCGTTGGCGTCGGGGACGAAGCGGCGGGCGTCCTCGCCCCCCTCGCCGGTGTTCGATTTGCCGCCGAGCCGGTTCATCGCGATCGCCAGGGTCTCGTGCGCCTCCGCGCTGATCGACCCGTAGGACATGGCGCCGGTCGCGAACCGCTTGACGATCTCCGAGACCGGTTCGACCTCCTCGATCGGCACCGGCGGGCGCACCCCGGTGCGCAGCTCGAACAGCCCGCGCAGGGTCGAGTTCTCCCGGGACAGGCCGTCGACCTTGCCGGTGTACTCCTGGAAAACGTCGTACTGGCGGGTCCGGGTGGCGTGCTGGAGCAGGAAGACGGTCTCCGGGTTGAACAGGTGGATCTCGCCCTCGCGCCGCCACTGGTACTCGCCGCCGACCTCCAGGCCGCGGTGGGCGAGCTCCGAGGCGACCCGCGGATGCGCGCGGCGGTGCCGGGCGGCGACCTCGTCGGCGATGACGTCCAGCCCGACGCCGTCCAGGCGCGAGGGGGTGCCGACGAAGTAGGCGTCGACCAGCTCCTGGGACAGGCCGATCGCCTCGAAGACCTGGGCGCCGGTGTAGCTGGCGACGGTGGAGATGCCCATCTTGGACATCACCTTCAGCACGCCCTTGCCGAGCGCCTTGATCAGGTTCTTCTCGGCCTGCTCCCGGGACACGTCGGCGATCTCGCCCTCGGCGATCAGGGTGTCAATCGACTCGAACGCCAGGTACGGGTTGACCGCCGCGGCACCGTAGCCGGTGAGCAGGGCGATGTGGTGCACCTCGCGGGCGTCGCCGCACTCGACGATGAGGCCGACCTTCGTCCGGGTCCGCTCCCGGATCAGGTGGTGGTGCACGGCCGCGGTGAGCAGCAGCGACGGGATCGGCGCCTTGCGCTGGTCGGAATCACGGTCGGAGAGCACGACGATGCGCGCGCCGTCGGCGATGGCCTCGCTGACCCCGGCGCAGATCTCCGCCAGGCGCGCCGCGAGCGCCGCCCCGCCCCCGTCGACGTCGTAGAGGCCACGCACGGTCACGGAAGCGAAGCCGGGCATGTCCCCGTCGTCGTTGATACCGATGATCTTCGAGAGCTGGCCGCTGGAGATCACCGGGTAGGGCAGGTGCACCATCCGGCACGACGCCGGCGACGGCGCGAGCAGGTTGCCCTCCGGGCCCAGGGTCCGCCCGAGGCTGGTGACCAGCTCCTCCCGGATCGCGTCCAGCGGCGGGTTGGTGACCTGCGCGAAGAGCTGGGTGAAGTAGTCGAACAGCAACCGGGGACGGCTGGAGAGCACGGCGACGGGGGTGTCGGTGCCCATCGAGCCGATCGGCTCGGCGCCCGAGCGCGCCATCGGCGCGACCAGGACGCGCAGCTCCTCCTCGGTGTAGCCGAACACCTGCTGGCGGCGCAGCACCGAGGAGTGGCCGTAGATGACCTGCTCGCGGTCGGGAAGGTCATCCAGCGAGATCAGCCCGGCGTGCAGCCACTCGGCGTAGGGGGCGGCGTTCGCCAGCTCCGACTTGATCTCCTCGTCGCTGACGATGCGCTTCTGCGCGGTGTCGACGAGGAACATCCGGCCCGGCTGGAGCCGGCCCTTCTGGACGATCTTGTGCGGCGGGATGTCGAGCACGCCGACCTCGGAGGCCATCACGACCAGCCCGTCGTCGGTCACCCAGTAGCGCGACGGGCGCAGGCCGTTGCGGTCGAGGACCGCGCCGATGACCGTGCCGTCGGTGAACGCGATCGACGCCGGACCGTCCCAGGGCTCCATCAGGGTGGAGTGGAACTCGTAGAAGGCCCGCAGCGCCGGATCCATCTCGGCGTGGTTCTCCCACGCCTCGGGGATCATCATCAGCACCGAGTGCGGCAGGCTGCGCCCAGCGAGGTGCAGCAGCTCCAGCACCTCGTCGAAGCTCGCCGAGTCGCTCGCGCCGTCCGCGCAGATCGGGAACAACCGGGCCAGGTCGCCGGTGATGAGGTCGCTGGCCAGCAGCGCCTCGCGGGCCCGCATCCAGTTCCGGTTGCCACGGACCGTGTTGATCTCGCCGTTGTGCGCGACGAACCGGTACGGGTGTGCCAGCGGCCAGCTCGGAAACGTGTTCGTCGAGAAACGGCTGTGCACGAGCGCGATGGCGCTGGCGAACCGCGGGTCGTCGAGGTCGGGGAAGTAGGCCGAGAGCTGATGCGTGGTCAGCATGCCCTTGTAGACGAGGGTCCGTGACGACAGCGAGGACAGGTAGACGCCGGTCTCCCGCCGGATCCGCTTGCGCACGCAGAACGCCCGGCGCTCCAGGTCACCCACGTCGAAGCCGTCGTCGGCGCCGCCCTCGGCCGGCCCCTGCGCGTTCGCCACGCCCTTCGCTCCCGCGCCGGGCAGACTGCCTGGCAGCGCGAGGAAGAGCTGGCGCATCCGCGGCTCCACCTCGCGGGCCGCGTGCCCGACGATGTGGCTGACCGTCGGCACCTCGCGCCAGCCGAGGACCCGCAGGCCCTCCTGGCGGACGATGCGACTGATCGTGCGCACCGCGTCGTCGCGCTCCCCCGCAACCTGCGGCAGGAAGGCGATGCCCACCGCGTACCGCCCGGGTGCGGGCAGGGCGAAATCGACCACGTCGCGCAGGAACAGATCAGGGACCTGGACCAGGATGCCGGCTCCGTCGCCGGTGTCCGGGTCACTGCCCGACGCACCCCGGTGATCGAGGTTGCGCAGCACGGTCAGGCCCTGGTCGACCAGTTCATGGCTACGTCGNCCGCGCACATCGACGACGAAGCCGACACCACAGGCGTCGTGTTCGAAGGTGGGGTCGTAAAGACCTTGCGCACTCGGCATCCGGCGAAGTCCTGTCCATCTTCAAGGGCTGAAGGAGGTGCGGACGACGCTGTCCGAGGTGAAACGAGACATGACAGCGCTGGCCCAGCGCCGGCTGCCTCCTGTCGAGTGTGCCACGCGCCGCGTCGATGCGCCGTGATCATATATGTCCAGGAGATCACGGCCGTATAACGTCACATTTCCGGGCATGACCACGGGTGGCCCGAGTAGTGCGGCGCCCCCGCGCCGTGAACTCGTGCGCGCCGCTCGGGGCAGCGGCGTAAACGCTCAGGTCGCGGGCGGTCTTTCGACCCGCGCCCGCCCCGAGGGCACCGCGCCCGCCCCGGTCTCGGCCCCCGCGACCGGCTGTTCTGCGCGGGAGGCGTCCTCGGCCCCCTCGGCACCACCCTCTCTCGCGGGGGCACGGACCGCATGCGCGGCACTGCCCGCGCTGGCGGCACTGCCCGCACTGGCGGCACTGCCCGCACTGGCGGCACTGCCCGCACTGGCGGGACTGGCATCGGCGGCACCGGCCGTGCGGGTTCCGCTGCCGGGTTCGCCCCCGGCGTCCGTCGGCTGGCGCCGGGGACGCTCCTGGACGAGACCCAACGCCCGCTGCTCCTCAGGTGACACGTCCGGATCGACCGGCCGGCGCACGACCAGCAGCGCCACCACCGCGCCGACGCACACGATCGCGGAGGTCCAGATGTTCACGCGCAGGCCGAGGATCTCGTCCGCGGTGTCGATGCGCAGCATCTCGATCCACAGCCGACCGAACGTGTAGAGCGCGACGTACAGGGCGAACAGCCGGCCGCGGCCGAGCCGGTGGCGCCGGTCGACGACCAGCAGGATGCCGGCCACGACGAGGTTCCACAGGAACTCGTAGAGGAACGTCGGCTGGTACGTCGCCACCCCCGGGTCGGCCCGGTGTTCGGGGTCGATGCGCACCGCCCAGGGCAGCGTGGTGGGCTTGCCATAGAGCTCCTGGTTGAACCAGTTACCCCAGCGGCCGATGGCCTGGGCGAGGATGATCCCGGGCGCGGCGGCGTCGGCGAACAGGGCGAGGCTGATCCCGAGACGCCGGGCGGCGAGCCAGGCGCCGAGCGCGCCGCCGGCGATGGCCCCCCAGATCCCCAACCCGCCGTTCCAGATCTTCACCACGTCGGCGACGTGCCCGTGCTCGCCGAAGTAGGCGTCCGGGGTGCTGAGCACGTGGTAGATCCGGGCGCCGACGATCCCGAAGGGGACGGCCCAGTAGGCGATCTCCCCGGCGATCGCCGGGTCCATGCCTCGGGCGCGCAATCTGCGTCCGGTGACGACGACGGCGACCACGATGCCAATGATGATCATCAGGGCGTAGGCGCGCAGCGGCACCGGCCCGAGATGCACCACACCGCGGGAGGGGCTGGGGATGGCGGCGAATACCACGGTCGTCAGGCTATCCCGGCGGCCGCGGCGACCCGGTGGGGGGCCGCGGCGCCACTCCGGTCAGGCCGAGGCCGGGACGGGGGCGCGCACCCCTTCGGCGAGCTCGGCGGCCAGCCGGCCGATGCCGTCGAGGGCGGCGGCGTCGCCCGCGCCCGAGCGCTGCGCGTCCACCAGAACCTTGACCAACGCCGAGCCGACGATCACCCCGTCGGCGAACCCGGCGACCTCGGCGGCCTGCGCGCCGGTGCTCACCCCGAGGCCGACCGCGACCGGTAGCTCGGTGGTGGCCCGCACGCGGGCGACCAGGTCGGCGGCCCGGGTACCGACCGCAGCGCGGGTGCCGGTGACGCCCATCAGGGAGGCGGCATAGACGAACCCGCGGGAGATCCCGGTGACCAGCCGGATCCTGGCGTCCGAGGAGCTCGGCGCGACGAGGAACACCGGGTCCAGTCCGTGCTCCGCGCTCGCCGCGAGCCACGGGGCCGCCTCCTCGGGCGGCAGGTCCGGAGTGATCGCCCCTGCCCCGCCGGCCGCGGCAAGATCGGCGGCGAATCGCGCCGGGCCGTAACGGTCGATCGGGTTCCAGTAGGTCATGACCACGGTCGGCGCACCGGTGGCGGCGACCGCCTCGACGGTGCGTAGCACGTCCGCGGTCGTCACCCCGCCGCGCAGCGCCGCGTCGGCGGCGTCCTGGATCACCGGCCCGTCCATGGTCGGATCCGAATAGGGCAGGCCCACCTCGACGACGTCGACACCCGCCGCGACCATCGCCCGCATGGCCGCGATCGCGCCGTCGACCGTCGGGTAGCCGGCCGGCAGGTAGCCGACCAGCAGGGATCGGCCCTCCTCGCGGGCGGCCGTGAAACACTCGTCCAACCGACTCTGCACCGTACTGCGTCCGTTCCGTCGGGCCCGAGGGCTGCCTGTGCGCCGGCGTCAGCCGCGCGGGTCCACGTCGGCGGCGGCGCCGCCCGCGTCGTCGAGCAGGCCGAACCAGCGGGCCGCCGTGTCGACGTCCTTGTCGCCGCGACCGGAGCAGTTGACCACGACGATCGCGTCCGGGCCGAGCTCGCGAGCGACGTCGAACGCGCCGGCGAAGGCATGCGCGCTCTCGATCGCGACCAGGATGCCCTCGGTGCGGGCGACCAGCGCGAGCGCCGCCATCGCCGCGGCGTCGTCGACGACGCGATAGCTCGCCCGGCCGGTCTCGTGCAGCAGCGCGTGCTCGGGGCCGATGCCGGGGTAGTCCAGGCCGGCGGAGATCGAGTGGGACACCTGCGTCTGACCGAACTCGTCCTGCAGCAGGAACGTCCGCATGCCGTGCAGCACGCCCGAGGAGCCGCCGGCTATCGCCGCGGCGTGCCGCCCGGTGGCGACCCCGTCCCCGCCGGCCTCACAACCGATCAGGGCGACGTCGGTGTCAGGGATGAACGGGTGGAAGATGCCCATCGCGTTGGAGCCGCCGCCGACGCAGGCGACGACCGCGTCGGGCAGCCGGCCGGTGCGGTCGAGCACCTGGGCCCGAGCCTCCACGCCGATGATGCGCTGGAAGTCCCGGACCATCATCGGGAACGGATGCGGGCCCATCACCGAACCGATGCAGTAATGGGTGTGCTCGACAGTGGCGACCCAGTCGCGCATCGCTTCGTTGATCGCGTCCTTGAGGGTGCGGCTGCCGGAGGCGACCGGGACGACCTCGGCGCCGAGCAGGCGCATCCGGGCGACGTTGAGCGCCTGCCGGCGGGTGTCCTCCTCACCCATGTAGACCACGCACTCCAGGCCGAGCAGGGCGCAGGCGGTGGCGGTGGCCACCCCGTGCTGACCGGCGCCGGTCTCGGCGATGACCCGGGACTTGCCCATCCGCCTGGTCAGCAGGCACTGCCCGAGGACATTGTTGATCTTATGGGAGCCGGTGTGGGCGAGATCCTCGCGCTTGAGCAGGATGCGGGCGCCGCCGACGTGCTCGGTGAGCCGGTGAGCGTCGGTCAGCGGCGTGGGCCGGCCGGCGTAGGTGGCGAGCAGGCCGTCGAGCTCGGCGACGAAGCCCTCGTCGGCCCGGGCCTGGTCATAGGCCTCGGTCAGCTCCTCGAGGGCCGCCATGAGCGCCTCGGGCACGAACCGCCCGCCGAACCGGCCGAAGTGCCCCGCGGGATCGGGAAACACCTGCCAGTTCTCCGCCTGCTCCCGGACGGCGCCGGCGGACGGCGTCGAGGTCGCGGTCTCGGCGGGAGCTGGCTGAGCAGCGGTTCGGGTGGCCACAGTGCGACTGTATCGGTCCGCACCGACAGGCCGGTCGATCCGCCGGCCCCCGGCCGCTAGCGGCCGACCCTGGCCGCCGGATGCGCCCCGGCGGCCACGAGGTCGGCGACGGTCTGGCGGGGATCGCCGGTGACCGCCGCCTCGCCGACCAGCACCGCGTCGGCCCCGGCGGCCGCGTAGGCGAGCAGGTCGCGTGGGCCGCGCACGCCGGACTCGGCCACGGCGAGCACGCCGGCGGGCACCATCGGCGCGAGCCGGGCGAACGTGGCGCGATCGACCTCCAGAGTGCGCAGATCACGGGCGTTGACGCCGATCAGCCGGGCGTCGGCGTCCAGCGCGCGGCCAAGCTCCGCCTCGTCGTGCACCTCGACGAGCGCGGTCATGCCCAGCGACTCGATCCGCTCGCGCAGGCCGACCAGCCGGGGCTGGTCGAGCGCGGCGACGATGAGCAGCACGAGGTCCGCCCCGTGCGCGCGCGCCTCGAAGACCTGGTAGGGCGAGACGATGAAGTCCTTGCGCAGGAGCGGGACGTCCACCGCGCGGCGCACGGCGTCGAGATCGGCGAGCGACCCGCCGAAGCGGCGCCCTTCGGTGAGAACGCTGATGGCGGCGGCGCCGCCGGCCTCGTAGTCGAGGGCGAGGGCCGCGGGATCGGCGATGGCCGCCAGCTTCCCCTTCGACGGGGAACTGCGCTTGACCTCGGCGATCACCGATACCGGGGAGTTGCGGAACACGGCGAGCGCGTCCTTGGGATCGGGGACGCGCTCCACGCGCTGCTTGAGGTCGGCGAGGGGGGTCTGCTGCTCGCGGGCGGCCAGGTCGGCCCTGACCCCGTCGAGGATCTCGGCGAGGACGCTCATCGACCCGCGCTCGCGGCTGTCGCGGTCATGCCGCGATGGTAGGCCAGGCCCGGCGACCCGACCCGAGGCCCCCACAACTTGCTACGACCCGCAACGCTACGTAGCCAACAGTCGGGCAACGACGGCCCGCCTCTCGGCCGGCGGTTGCGGCGGTCCGCGCCACGCCGTGCACGCGGCGCAGTGGCGCCAGTCGCCTTCGATCCCCTATAGTCGAACACGCGTTCGACATCGAGGGAGTTCTCATGGACACTCGCCGCACCTCCTTTCCGCTGATCCAGGGCATCCCCCCGGTCCCCGACCAGGCCCCGCCGCGCCGGGTGGCCGGCGCCGGGCCGGCGGCGGCCCCCGCCCAGGCCGGGGACTGCGCCCAGGCCAGTGCCGCGGCACCGGCCTGGGTGGAGCAGCTTGACGCGCTCGCCCGCTGCCTGGCTCGGATGGACGCGCTCATGGCGATGGTAGAGGCCGACCTCGACCGCCACACACGGGTTCTCGCCGCGCTGGCCGACCCGCTTCCGCAGCTTGCACCCGTGGCCATGCCGCCGGATCTCGACTTCCCCCCGTATCCCGATCTGCCGGACGGTGCCGGCGTGTCCGGCCGCGGCGGCCAGTGATGATCAGGTGGGGTCGTGGCCCCGCTCGATCGCGTCCCAGGCGTCGACCGGCCGGGCCTCGCGGGCCTGGTAGCGGCCGGACATCCCCGGCCAGGAGCGGCCTCGCAGGACGGCGAGGACACCGGCGGCGGTGAGCAGCACGCCGCCGAGCATCGCCAGCCAGGGCGCGGCCGTGCGGTGCACACCGCTGATCTCTGCCTGCCCGCCGGGGGTGAACTGGCGGACCTGGTCGGTGTCGCGCAGGGCGGACAGCGGATCGAAGCCGATGTTCCCCGCCACGTAGGCGATGCCGATCCCGGCGGCGACGGCCAGCAGGCCGACGACCGGCCGGCCGATCCGCCGGGTTGCGACGATCGCGACCGCGGCGGCGAGGCCGACGAGGGCGAGTGCGGTCGCCGCCGAGGCGATGTCGCCGCCGGTCCAGTGCACGGCGAGCGGCGCCGCCACGGCGGTGGCGTCCCGCTCGCCGCGGGGGGTGCCCACCCGGGCGGAGACCCAGGTCGCCCCGCCGCACACCAGGACCAGACCCGCGCCGAGCAGGCAGCCGAGCACGGCGAGCACCCGCTCCCGGCGCCCGCGGCGGGCCGCCCGCGCCGCGCCGGCATCGTCGACGGCAGCCGGCGGGGAGTCCGCCGGCAGGCCGGCGCTCATGCCGGAGGCCGCAGCGACTCGGCGACCTCGATCGCGCGCAGGACCGCCGCCGCCTTCGTGCGGCTCTCCAGGTCCTCGGCGTCGGGATCGGAGTCGGCGACGATCCCGGCGCCGGCCTGGACGTAGGCCACGCCGTCGCGCAGCACGGTGGTGCGGATCGCGATGGCGGTGTCCAGGTCGCCACCGAAGTCCAGATAGCCGACCACGCCGCCGTAGAGGCCGCGGCGCGTGGGCTCCAGCTCGTCGATGACCTCCATCGCGCGCACCTTCGGCGCCCCGGAGAGCGTGCCCGCCGGGAAGGTCGCGGTGAGCACGTCGACGGCGCTGCGCTCCGGTGCCACCTCACCGATCACCGTGGAGACGATATGCATGATGTGCGAGAACCGTTCCACCGCGGCGAACTCGACGACGCGCACCGAACCGGGCACACAGACCCGACCAAGATCATTTCGGACCAGATCGACGAGCATCACGTGCTCCGAGCGCTCCTTCGGATCGGCGAGCAACTGCGCCGCGAGCTCCGCGTCGCGTTCCGGCGTCGCGCCCCGGGGGCGGCTGCCCGCGATGGGATGCAGCAGCGCCCGTCGCCCGGTGACCTTGACGTGCGCCTCCGGCGAGGAGCCGACGACGTCGTGGTCGCCGAACCGCAGCAGGTACATGTACGGGCTCGGGTTCGTCGTGCGCAGCACCCGGTAGACGTCGAGGGAATCGGCGGCGGTTGCCCGCTCGAAACGCTGGGAGACCACGATCTGGAAGCACTCCCCGGCCCGGATCTCCTCGATGGCCCGCTCGACCGCGGCCTGGAAGGCACCGGGCGGCGTGGCGGAGACGAAGTCACCGACCCCGGTGGCCGCCCCGCTGGTCGTCGCCACCGTCGGCTCGCTCCACTTCGCCAGGTCGCTGGTCATCGCGTCCAGCCTGGCCACCGCGTCGTCGTACAGGGCGTCGAGGTCCGGGCGGGTGGCCTCGGCCAGATCACCGCCGGGCGCGGCCGAGGCCCCCGTGAAGACGTTGGCGACCAGCAGGCACGAGCCGTCGGCGTGGTCGAGGACGGCGAGGTCCGTGGTGAGCAGCATCCGCAGCTCGGGCAGGCCGAGATCGTCGACAGCGTGCGAGGGCAGCCGCTCGATGCGGCGGACGATGTCGTAGCCGAGGTAGCCGACGAGGCCGCCCATCAGCGGAGGGGCGTCCGGATCGTTCGCCGCGCGCAGGGAGCGTTCCACCGCGCGCAGGATGTCCAGCGGGTCGCCCTCGGTGGGCACGCCGGGCGGCGGTGTGCCCACCCAGATCGCCTCGCCGTCGCGTTCGGTCAGCGTCGCCGCGGCCCGCACCCCGATGAAGGAGTACCGCGACCACACCCCGCCGTGCTCGGCGGATTCGAGCAGAAACGTGCCCGGGCCGCCGGCGAGCTTGCGGTAGATCCCGACCGGGGTCTCCCCGTCGGCGAGCAGCCGGCGGGTGACGGCGACGACCGGGCGACTGCCGGCGGCGGCGTGGAAGGCGGCCCGGTCGGGGAGGATCCGCCCGGTGGTCATCGGGCCGGCCCGGCGTCGGCCGTGACGCCCGGGTTACCCACGCGCGCGGGCAGCGGATCGGCAACGAAGCAGTTCCGGGTGCCGGTGTGGCAGGCGGGGCCGACCTGGTCCACCCGGACGAGGACGGCGTCGCCGTCGCAGTCGAGGGCGACCGAGCGGACCCACTGCTGGTGGCCGGAGGTATCGCCCTTGACCCAGTACTCCCCGCGGCTGCGGCTCCAGTACGTGGCCCGCCCGGTGGTCAGCGTGCGATGCAGCGCCTCGTCGTCCATCCACCCGAGCATCAGCACCTCGCCGGTGTCGTGCTGCTGGGCGATGGCCGGGAACAGACCGGCGTCGTTGCGACGCAGGCGGCTGGCGATGGCGGGATCCAGAGCGGATGGACGTACGGTCACGGCTCCATTCTGCTCGTCCGTGGCGGCGGAGCAGGGTGCACGTCGACCGACCCGACCGGCGCCGCCGGGGCTACCACCCCCGCTTCCGAAGCCGCCACCGGACCCACCGCGACCGCCCCGACACCCGCCGCCCAGGACTCGTGCATCCGGCGGTACACCCCGGGCACAGCGACCAACGTACGGTGATGGCCCCGTTGCACGATGCGCCCGGCGTCCACGACGACGACGTCCTGCGCCGCCTCCGCCGTCGACAGTCGGTGCGCGATCGTCACCGAGGTGCGGTCCCGGGTCAGTTCGGCCAGCGCCGCCGCCAGGCGCACCTCGGTCTCGGGGTCCACCGCGGAGGTCGCCTCGTCCAGGACCAGCAGGTCCGGATCGGCCAGCCGGGCGCGGGCCAACGCGACGAGCTGCCGCTCGCCGGCCGACAGTCGCGCCCCGCCCTCCCCCACCCGGGTCGACAGCCCCGCCGGCAGCCCGGCGAGCCAGTCGGCGAGGCCCAGCGCCTCGAAGGCGGCGCGGACAGCCTTGTCGTCGGCCCCAGGTCGGCCGTAGCGGACGTTGTCGGCGATCGTGAGGTCGAACAGGAAGCCGTCCTGCGGCACGAGCAGCACCCGGCCGCGCAGCGAGGCGAACCGCACCTCGGGCAGCGGCACGCCGCCGATCCGCACGGTTCCCGTGGTCGGATCCATGAGCCGGGTGAGCAGCTTGGCCAGGGTCGTCTTGCCGGATCCGGTCTCGCCGACCACCGCCACCCGCGTGCGCGGGACGATCTCCAGGTCGACGTCGCGCAGCACAGGCGGCCCGTCGGGATAGGCGAACCCGACCCCGTCGAACCGAACCCCCAGCGGTCCGGCCGGCAGGTCCCGGCCGGCCTGGGCCGTGGCCGGGCCGGCCGGGACCGTGGCCGGACCGCGTCGCCCGCCGGGAGGCGGTGTGCCGCCGGTGCGGGGCACGGGCAGCCGGCCGACGGCCGGCCCGAGCGCGGGATCGCGGACGTCGGTCGGGAGGTCCAGGACGTCGAGCACCCGGCGCAGCCCGGCCAGCGCGTTGGCCGCGTCGTTGAGCACCTCGGTCATCGACTGGATCGGCATGACGAACAGGGTCATCAGGAACAGGAACGCGATCAGCCGTCCGGTGCTGAGCGAGCCGGCGACGCCGAGCGCCACTCCCGCCGTCACCACCGAGGCGGTGGCCAACGCGGCGACCAGCTCGCTGAGCGAGAAGACCCCGGCGACAACCCGCTGCGCCTCGATCTGGGCGGACCGGTAGCGGCCGATGGTCCGGTCGATGCGTCGCCCGGTCCGTTCCTGGACGCCGTAGGCCCGCACGACCGGGGCGCCGACGACCGCCTCGGACACGGCGCCCAGCAGCTCGCCGACCCGTTCACGCACGATCGCGTACCGGCCGGCCAGCCGACGCTGCACCAGTCGGGTCACCACGAACAGGGGGACGAAGAACGCGTAGACGAGGAGGGTCAGCGGCCACGAGTAGACGACCATCAGCACGGTGGCCAGCAGCATCTGGCCGGAGGAGACCAGCAGCATCACGCCGCCGAACTGGAGGAACTGCGACATCTGGTCGACGTCGCTGGTCACCCGGGAGGTCAGCGAGCCGCGGCGTTGGGCGGACTGGCTGAGCATCGACAGGTCGTGGATGTGTCGGAAGGCGNGCACCCGCAGGGTGGCGAGGGTGCCCTCGGACAGGCGGTAGAGCCGCAGGTTCATCCGATAGGTGGCGACGGTGGTCAACACGATGATGACCGCGGCCGCGCCGACGGCCACGGCGACCAGGCCGACGTCGGCACCGTCGTCGGTGAGCCCGCGGTCGAGGGTCTGCTGCACGACCACCGGGATGACGACCTTCCCCGTGGTGGCCACCAGGGCGAGCGCGAGCGTGCCGAGCAGGCCCCGGGTCAGTTCGGGGGACAGCGCGCGCAGCCGGCGGAACGTCGCCGCGAGTGTGGGCTGGCCAGGCGTGGCCGCACGCCCGAGGGCCCCAGGTTCGGGAGCCGCTTGCGAGCGGCGGGTCGGGGAGGAAGGAGGCGGGGAGGCAGGAGGCGTCACGGAGCCGCCTCCGGTTCGAGCTCCCGGACGTGCTCGGGAACGGCGGGCTCCGGGAGCGCAGGCTCGGACTCCCGGACAGCGGACTCCCGGACGGCGGGCTCCGGGAGGGCACCGGCCGCGCGGGCGGCGGCCTCGTAGGCGGTGAGCAGTGCGGCGTAGCGCGGGGAGGAGGCGAGCAGCTCCTCGTGTCGACCGCGACCGATGACTCGGCCGGCGTCGAGGTGGATCACCTCGTCGGCCAGCGCGATCGTGGAGCGGCGCTGGGCGACGACCACGACGGTCGAGGCGCCGGCGCTTTCCCGCAGGTCGGCGAGGATCGCCGCCTCCACTCGGGGGTCGACGCTGGCGGTGGCGTCGTCGAGGACGAGCAGCCGCGGGGCGCGGACGAGCGCGCGGGCCAGGCCGATGCGTTGGCGCTGGCCGCCGGACAGGGAGGTCCCGCGCTCGCCGACCATGGTGTCGAGGCCGTCGGGCAGGGCGGCGACGAAGCCGTCGGCCTGCGCGCGACGCAACGCCGCCCAGACCTCGTCGTCGGCGGCGTCCATGCCGAGGGTGACGTTGGCGCGCACGGTGTCGTCGAACAGGAACGCCTGCTGGGCGACGACGGCGACAGCTCGGCTCACCTCGCCGGCGGCGAGTTCACGCAGGTCGACACCGTCGAGTAGCACGGTGCCGGCCTGCGGGTCGACGAGCCGAGCGAGCAGGTTCACCAGGGAGGACTTGCCGGAGCCGGTGCGGCCGGTGATCGCGACGACGCTGCCCGCGGCCACCTCGAAGCTCACCGCATCCACCACCGGCCGCGGCGGCGGATCGCCGGGGCTCGCGGGCACCGCCGGCTCGCCGCTCGGGTCGGAGGCGGCGTCAACGGTCGGGTCGGCGGTGGCGTCAACCGTCGGGTCGGCGGTGGCGTCGGCCGGCGGGTAGGCGTAGGTGACGGCGTCGAGGCGCAGCGACGCGGGGCCGGCCGCGGTCAGCGTGCGCGGCCCGTACTCCTCGTGTCCTCGGGCCCGCAGCACCGCCTCGACCCGCTCGTAGCCGACGACCTCCCGCGGCAGGTCCCCGAACACCCAGCCGAACGCCCGCAGCGGGAAGGCCAGCAGGGTGAACAGGTAGGCGACCCGGACGAGCTGCCCGACGTCGATCGCCCCCGCGTCGATGCGGATCGCGCCGACCAGCAGCACCAGCAGGATCCCCAGGTTCGGCAGGGCCTCCATCACGGGATCGAACAGGCCCCGCAACCGGCCCGCGTGGATCATCGCGTCGCGAAGGCGCTCGGCGCGGACAGCGAAGCGGGCGGTCTCGTCCTCCTCCCGGCCGAGGGTCTTGACGACCAGGGCGCCGTCGAACGACTCGTGTGCCACCGCGCTGACCTCCCCGCGCAACTGCTGCGCTCGGGAGTACAGCGGCCATACCCGCCGCCCGTACCAGACGTTGAGCACGCCGAACGTCGGGAAGATCACGAAGCCGATCAGGGCCAGCACCGGATCGGTGACCACGAGCAGCACCAGCGCCACCACGAGCATGACGAGCGCGCCCAGCGCGAACGGCAGCGGCATCACCGGAGCCCAGGCCGCCTCGACGTCCGAGTTGGCGTTGGACAGCAACGTGCCGGTGGAGTGCCGCTGATGCCAGGACAGCGGCAACCGCAGGTACTGGCGGGTCACCGCGTGCCGGTGCCGCGCCTGCAGCCGGAACACGACCGTTCCGCCGGCGAGCCGGCGCAGGAACATGCCGAGCGCCCGAGCGAGACCGACGAGGCTGAGCGCCACCGCGGCCAGGGCGACCGCCGACCAGTCGGCGTGCCCCCGCCGGATCGCCGGGATCACCACCCGGTCCGTGGCCTCGCCGAGCACCAGGGAGCTGGCCACCCCCGTCAACGTGAACAGGCAGCCACCGACCGTTGCCACAGCGAACAGGCGGGGCTCGTCACGGATGCCCCGCCAGAGGTTCGCGAAGCCCTGGCCGATGACCCCGGGTTGTCGCCCCGGCTCCGACACCCGCTCCGCCATCGTCACCCTCCGTCAACACGTCACGGCAGCGGCGTCGGCGTGGTGGCGGCGGTCAGCGCACCGGAACGCCCGTGTCCCGCAGTGCCGCCTTCACCTCGCCGATGCGCAGCTGCCCGAAATGGAACACGCTGGCCGCGAGCACCGCGTCCGCGCCCGCGCCGACCGCCGGCGCGAAATGAGCGAGGTCACCGGCCCCGCCGCTGGCGATCACCGGAACGTCGACCTCGGCGCGCACGGCGGAGATCATCTCCAGATCGTATCCGTCCCGGGTCCCGTCGGCGTCCATCGAATTGAGCAGGATCTCGCCGGCACCGAGCTCGACCACACGCGAAGTCCAGCCGACCGCATCAATTCCGGTCCCCCGGCGACCACCATGCGTAGTCACCTCGAAGCGGGGGCCGGCCGGATCCGGGCAGCGCCGGGCGTCCACCGAGATCACGATGCACTGGTTGCCGAACCGGTGCGCGCACTCGCGGACCAGCTCGGGTCGGGCCACCGCGGCCGTGTTGATCCCCACCTTGTCGGCTCCGGCGCGCAGCAACCGGTTGACGTCGTCGGCGGAGCGGACCCCACCCCCGACGGTGAGCGGGATGAACACCTGCTCGGCGGTACGCCGGACGATGTCGTACGTGGTCTCCCGGTCGCCGCTCGACGCGGTGATGTCGAGGAACGTCAGCTCGTCGGCGCCCTCGGCGTCGTAGAGCCGGGCCATCTCGACCGGGTCCCCGGCGTCGCGCAGGTCGGTGAAGTTCACGCCCTTCACCACCCGGCCGCCGTCGACGTCGAGGCAGGGGATCACCCGGACCGCGACGCTCACCCCGCCACGACCGTCGAGGTGACGGCGAGGGCCTCGGGGAGGGTGAAGGCGCCCGCGTAGAGGGCCTTGCCGACGATCGCGCCCTCGACGCCGGGCACCGCGGCGATCGCCACGAGGTCGGCGAGCGCGGACACGCCCCCGCTGGCGACGACCGGTCGGTCGGTCACCGCGGTGACCGAGCGCAGCAGTTCGACGTTCGGGCCGGTCAGCGTGCCGTCGCGGCGCACGTCGGTCACCACGTAGCGGGCGCAGCCGTCGGCGTCGAGGCGGGCGAGCACCTCGAACAGCTCGCCGCCGTCCTGGGTCCAGCCGCGGGCGGACAGCGTCGTGCCGCGCACGTCGAGCCCGACGGCGATCCGGTCGCCCACCCGGTCGATCGCGCGGCGCACCCAGTCGGGATCCTCCAGGGCGGCCGTGCCGATGTTGACCCGCGCCGCGCCGGTGGCCAGCGCCGCGTCGAGGGAGTCGTCGTCGCGGATGCCGCCGGAGAGCTCCACGGCCACGTCGACCGACCGGACGACTTCGGCGATCAGCTCGCGGTTCGAGCCGCGGCCGAACGCGGCGTCGAGGTCGACGAGATGGATCCACTCGGCGCCGTCACGCTGCCAGGTCAGCGCCGCGGCGAGTGGATCACCGTACGAGGTCTCGGATCCGGCCTCGCCCTGGACGAGACGGACGGCCCGCCCGTCGGCCACATCGACGGCGGGCAGCAGAGTAAGAGCCATGCCGCAACCCTACTGGGGTGCGCCTTTATCCCCGACCGGCCGCAGCGGCCCCCGACCCGACCCGACGCGCCGCGACCGGTCAGAACGGGACCAGTGACCCACTGGGCGACACCTGCGACCCACGGATCGGGCTCCGCGGTTTCAACCGGGCGGGCGGTGGGGATCCCGGCGGTTCGCGGTGGGCCCGAGCCGCCGCGGCGACGAGCGACGAGGGAGGTAGTCCCATGACCAGTCCTGATCACGAGCTCGGCGACACCGTCAGCGTGCGCTATGAGGTGCAGCGGCTGTCCATCGCGACGGGCCTGCCCTACGACGAGACGGTCCGCCGCTACGAGCAGGCGGTCCCGGCCCTGGACGAGGCACGCTTCGCCGCCCTCGCCGTCGGGCAGCCGACCTGGGACGACGTCCGCATCGCGACCGCGCCGAACGCGCCGCACGACTTCATCCGCTACTGGCGCGGCGACTTCACCTGGATGCTGCGGGCGGCCGGTGACGAGGGCCGGTGCGTCGAGTACCTCATGGGCAACCATGTCATCGCCGAGCGGATGTTCCGTCATGATCCCGGCGTGCTGCTGCACGCTCCGCTGCGCACCACGATCCACACCGACCCCCGGGGCGTGACCCGGTTCAGCGTCGACCAGCCGAGCACGCACTTCCGCAGCTACGGCAACCGCGCGATCACCGTCGTCGGCATCGAGCTGGACCTCAAACTGGCGACCCTGCTGGAGCACCTGGACATCCCCGTACCCGACGCCCTCACCACCGGCCGGGTGCCCGCCCACGCCGGCTGAACCGCCGCGCCGAACCCGACGCACCCGCCGCCCCAGATCCGCTGCACCCGACAGGCCCGACAGGCCCGCCGCAGGATCAGGACAGCGTGGCGAGCCAGTTGGTCAGCAGGTGCGCGCCGGCGTCGCCGGACTTCTCGGGGTGGAACTGGGTGGCGGCCAGGGCGCCGCGCTCGACGGCCGCGGCGAACGGCTCGCCGTGCTCGCCGACCGTGTCGCCGGCGTCGAGATCGGCCTTCGCCGCGTAGGAGTGGACGAAGTAGAAGCGGGTGTCCGCGGGCAGCCCGGCGAACAGCACCGACTCCGCGGGCGGGCGCACCGTGTTCCAGCCCATGTGCGGCAGGATGGGCGCGGCGAGGCGGCGCACCTCGCCGGCCAGCACGCCGAGCCCGGCCGTGCGCACCCCGTGCTCGTCGCCGAGCTCGTAAAGCACCTGCATGCCTACGCAGATGCCGAGCACCGGCCGCCCCGCCGCCACCCGCTCCCGCACGACGGGCGCGGCGCCCACCCGGTCGAGGCCGGCCATGCAGGCCGCGTACGCGCCGACACCGGGCACGACGAGCCCGTCGGCCGCCAGGGCCGCGTCGAGATCGTCGCTGACCGTCACGTCGGCGCCGACCCGGGCAAGCGCCCGCTCCGCCGAACGCAGGTTCCCCGACCCGTAGTCGAGAACGACCACCCGCGCACGCCGACCCGATGGGCCCGTCACAACACGCCCTTGGTGGACGGCACGCCGGCCACCCGGGCATCGCGGGCCACTGCGTCGCGCATGGCCCGGGCGACCGCCTTGAACTGGGCCTCGACGACGTGGTGGGCGTTGCGGCCGGACAGCACCCGCACGTGCAGCGCGATCCGGGCCGACGCGGTGATCGACTCGAAGATGTGCCGGGTCAACGTGGTGTCGTACGTCCCGATCAGGCCGACCAGGTCCGGCTCGACGTGCACGCAGTACGGGCGGCCGGACAGGTCGACCGCGGCCTGGGCGAGGGCCTCGTCGAGGGGGACCAGCGCGTCGCCGAAGCGGCGGATGCCGACCTTGTCGCCCAGGGCCTCGCGCAGCGCCGAACCGAACGCGATCGAGGTGTCCTCGACCGTGTGGTGGGAGTCGATGTGCAGGTCGCCGCGGGTGCGCACGGTCAGGTCGAACCCGCCGTGCTTACCGAGCTGGGACATCATGTGGTCGAAGAACGGGACGCCGGTGTCGGAGCTCGCCACCCCCGTCCCGTCGAGGTCGAGTTCGACCAGCACGTCGGACTCCAGCGTCTTGCGTTCGATCCGCGCGGTGCGGGCCATCGGGGCTTCCTCGGTCTTTCTCGGTCACGGTGGGGACCGGCGGAACGGGGGCGGCGGAGCCGCGCGGCGAATCGCAGGCCGCGCGGCGAGACGGAGCGGAGCGGACGGGCGGAGGGGCAGCGGCGGGTCAGCCCCCGGCCAGGGTGACGATGCCGTCCGCGGCGACGTCGCTGCCGGCGAGGACCCGACCGAGCGCGGCGAGGAACGCGTCGACCTCGGCGGGCAGGCCGGCGGTGACCCGCAGCCAGCCGGGCAGGCCGACGTCGCGGACGAGCACCCCCGCGTCGAGCAGGCCGCGCCACACCGCGCGCTGGTCGGCGAACAGACCGAAGGACACGAAGTTCGCGTCGCTGGGCGCGAGCCGCAGGCCGAGGGCCCCCAGCTCCAGCACGATCCGGTCCCGCTGCGCCTTGACCGCCTCCACCGTGGCGAGCAGCTCGTCGGCATGCGCGAGCGCGGTGCGGGCGACCGCCTGGGTGAAGCTGGACAGGTGGTAGGGCAGCCGGACGAGCTGCAGCGCGTCGACGACGGCGGGGTGCGCGGCGAGGTAGCCCACCCGGGCGCCGGCGAGGGCGAAGGCCTTGCTCATCGTGCGGGTGACGATGAGGCGCGGGTGGCGGGGCAGCAGCGTCAGAGCGCTGGGCACCCCGGCCCGGCGGAACTCGGCATACGCCTCGTCGACGACGACCATGCCGCTGCCGACGCGCGCCATCGCCTCGCAGGCGGCGACGACGACGTCCAGGGGCAGGGCCGTGCCGGTCGGGTTGTTCGGCGAGCAGAGGAACAGCAGCGCCGGGCGGTGGCACTCGATGGCCTCGGTGACGGCCTCGGCGGAGAGGGTGAAGTCCGCGGCGCGTTCCTCGCGGACCCACTCGGTCGCCGTGGCCAGGGCGATGAGTCGGTGCATCGAGTAGGACGGCTCGAAGCCGACCGCGACCCGGCCGGGCCCGCCGAACGCCTGGCAGAGCTGTTGGAGGATCTCGTTGGAGCCGTTGGCGGCCCAGACCTGGGCGGTGTGCACGCCGAACCCGGCGTCCGGGGTCAGGTAGTAGGCCAGGTCGGCGCGCAGGGCCTCGGCATCGCGGTCGGGGTAGCGGTTGGCCTCGGTGGCGACGAGGGTCGCGGCCTTGCCGAGGGCGTCGACCAGACCGATCGACGGCGGGTGCGGGTTCTCGTTGGTGTTGAGCCGCACCGGCACGTCGAGCTGCGGCGCCCCGTAGGGGGACAGCCCACGCAGGCTGTCGCGCAGCGGCAGCCCGTCGATGTCCAGCGGGCGCCAGGGCCGGTCGTCCCCGGCGGGGCCGGCGTCGGCGGGATGGGACGCCTGGATCGTCATCGGAATCGAGCCTCCACGGCGTCGGCATGTGCGGTGAGATCCTCGGCCCCGGCGAGCGCGGCGAGGCGCGGGGCGACGGCGTGCAGCGCGTCGCGGGTGGACTCGATGACATGGACCTGGCGCTGGAAGGCGGCCACGGCCAGACCGCCGGAGTGGCGCGCCGTCCCACCGGTGGGCAGGACGTGGTTGGAACCGGCGAGATAGTCACCCAGCGGGACGGGGGCGTGGGGGCCGACGAACACCGCCCCGGCGTGGCGCACCCGGGCGGCGACCGTGGCCGCGTCGGCAGTCAGGATCTCCAGATGCTCGGCCGCCCAGGCATCGACGACCGCGAGGCCGGCGTCCACGTCGGCGACGATCGCCACGGCGCCCTGGCCGGCCAGGGCCTCCTCGACCCGCTCGCGGTGGCGCGTCGCGGGCACCTGCTTGCCGAGCTCGATGTCGACGGCGTCCGCGAGCTCCACCGACGAGGTGACGAGCAGGCAGGCGGCCATCGGGTCGTGCTCGGCCTGGGCGATGAGGTCGGCGGCGACGAAGGCCGGATCCGCGGTCGCGTCGGCGAGGATCGCGACCTCGGTGGGGCCCGCCTCCGCGTCCACCCCGACCACGCCGCGCACCAGCCGCTTGGCGGCCGTCACGTAGACGTTGCCCGGACCGGTGACGACGTCGACGGGCGGGCAGCTCGCGGTGCCGTAGGCGGCCATCGCGACCGCCTGGGCACCACCGGCGGCGTAGACCTCGTCGATCCCGAGCAGGGCGCAGGCGCCGAGCACGACCGGGTGCGGCAGGCCGTCGTTGTCCCGCTGCGGCGGGGAGAACACGGCCAGCGAGTCGACCCCGGCCTCCTGGGCGGGTACCACGTTCATCACGACGCTGCTCGGGTAGGCGACCCGCCCGCCGGGCACGTACAGTCCGACCCGCTCGACCGGCACCCACCGCTCGGTGACCGTCAGACCCGGCCCGACCTCGATCGTGACCGCCTCGCGGACCTGCGCACGGTGCACCACCCGGCTGCGGCGGATCGCCTCGACGAGCGCGTCGCGCACGGCCGGATCGAGGGCGTCGGCGGCGGCGTCGAGCGCCGCCTGCGGCACCCGCAGGCTGGCCGGACGCACCCCGTCGAACCGGGCGGCGGCGTCCAGGACGGCCGCGTCGCCACGGGTCCGCACGTCCTCGCAGACCGGCCGGACCGCGTCGACGGCGGCGTCCACGTCGATCGCGGCCCGGGGCAGCAGACGCCGGACATCCACCGCAGCGGGCACCGCAGCCCGCAGATCAAGCCTTCTGAGCACGATACGAGACTAGCCGCCGAGCCGGGGGGCGGTGAAATCACAGCTCGCGGCGGGGTGTCACGCTCATCCGCGTGACCGATCCCCACACCCCGCCGCCCGCCCCCGATCCGCCGGCGGGGCCCGCGAGCGCGCCCGGAGAGTCGTTGGCGACGCTGCTGCACGCCTACCGGGTGCACGCGCGGGCGCCCCGCGGCGTGGTGGCGGCGCTGACCGAGCGGCCGCGGACCCTGCGCGCCCTGATCCAGGACTCGGGGCTGCCGCGCCGCTCGGTCGAGGAGATCCTCGGCTGCCTCGGCGACGATCTGCGGACCGCCACCGGCGGGACCTTCGTGCTGCGGCCCGGCGCCGTCGACCGCTACCGCACCATGATCGACTATGCCGAGCTGCGCGCGAGTACCCCGCTCGACCCCCTCGCCGCGGAGATCGGCCGCAACGGCGCCCTGGTCACGACGATGCACGAGCTCATCGCCTCGGCTCCGCGCCCCCGGGCCGAGCTGGACCATGTGCCGGCCACGGCGGCGACGGTGGTCCGCCGGGCCGTCTGGCTGGCGACGCACTACGACCTGCGCGGGGCCCACCTGCTGTGCGTGGGTGACCACGACCTGACCTCGCTGGCCGTCGTTCTGCTCGCCGCCGCCGCGACCCCGGACCCGGCTCGGCGCGGACCGACCGTCACGGTGGTGGACATCGACGAGGACCTGCTGGAGTTCCTCGACCGGTCGGCCCGGTCGCGGGGCGTACGGCTGCGATGTCTGTACGCGGACCTGCGCTTCGGGCTGCCGCCGTCGGTGGCGGGCAGCGCCGATCTCGCCTTCACCGACCCGCCCTACACCCCGCAGGGCGTGTCGTTGTTCGCCGCGCGCGGGGCCCAGGGCCTCGCCGACCGGGAGCGCGGTCGGGTCCTCGTCGCCTACGGGTTCAGCGATCGGGTACCCACCCTGGGTTGGAAGGTGCAGCGGGCCCTGCTCGACCAGGGGCTCGTCTTCGAGGCGATCTGGCCGGCCTTCCACACCTACGAGGGCGCGGAGGCGGTCGGCGCCCGCGCCGACATGTACGTCTGCCAGCCGACCCCGGCCACCTGGAAGTACCTGGACCGGCCGGCACCGGCGCGCGGGCCGGCGACGACGGCGATCTACACCCGCGGCCGGCAGTCCACCGAGAGCCGGCCGGTGCCGCTGGCCGAACCCGTCATCGCCGCGGCGACCGGGTTCCTGGCGGCGGCGCCGGGCCGGGCGGTCTTCGTCGGCGAGCGCCCCGCGCTGGACGCGGCTCACGCGCACCTCGCGACGGTCGTCGAACGCGGGCTGCCGACGGCCGCCGCCGGAGCGGGCGGGCCGCTGTCCGCCGTCGCCGACCTGTCCGACGATCCCGGCCCGTGGCTGACGCGGCTGCTGCTGGCGGTCAACGCCGACCGGCTCGCCGTGATCGTGACCGCCGACCATCCCGTGCTGGGCGCCGGGGGCGGCCCGCGGGATGCCCTCCACCCGCTGCGGGCGAAGTGGGTTCCCACGTCCGAGCACGACGCAGCCGCCGCCGACCAGAACCACCACGGCGGCGGGGACGGGGTCTGGGAGGCGACCCGCCTGGTGACGTTCGCCGCGGTCGACCCCGCCGTCCTGGACCCCGGCCCGCGCCTCGCCCGCTGGCTGCTGGACCGTCCGCACGGCAAGATCGGCAACGTCTGGCGCGACGGCCTGATCCGGATCGTTCGGAAGGCCGACGGCCGGGCGCCGTCCCAGCGGGAGGCCCTGGCCGCCGTGCGCCGGGCCGTGGCCGACCCTGATCTGCTCGCCGCCCGGCTGATCGACCTGCCGCGCCACTCGCTCGCCGCGACGCTCGCCGCGGCGGTGGCCAGCGTCGACCCGCAGCCCGGGGGCGAGTCCGCCGCAGGTGGGTGAGGGGTCGGCGACGCGGCGGTCACGCCTGCCGGGGCGCCACCACCTGTCTGAGTGGGAGCCCTAGGCTGGGAAGATGGCGACGCCCGCAGGCCACCGTTTCTCGGGACAGGTGCCGGACCCGCCACGCCAGCCTGACCCGTCCCGCCAGCTCGACCCGCCCCGCCAGCCCGACCCGGCCGGCGCCCGGATCCTCGTGGTCGAGGACGACGACGGGCTCGGGACGCAGCTCGTCCGCGGGCTGGACCGGGCCGGCTACACGGCGAGCCGGGTGCGCAGCGGCGCAGCCGCCCTCGACCAGGTCGCCGGTCCCTCCCCGCCCGACCTCGTGCTGCTTGACCTGGGCCTGCCGGACATGGACGGCGCGCAGGTGTGCCGACGCATCCGCGAGCGCACCGACATCCCGGTGATCGTCGTGACGGCCCGGGGGGACGAGGCCGACCGGGTCGAGGCGCTCGACCTGGGCTCGGACGACTACCTGGTCAAGCCGTTCGGATTCGCCGAACTGCTGGCCCGGATGCGGGCGGTGCGCCGGCGCACCGCCGGGCGGGCGGGCGGTGGGGACGCCGACCTGCTCCGGCACGGCCCGCTCACCCTTGACCGACGCAGCCGCCGGATCACCGTCGACGACCGCCCCGTCGCCGTCACCGCTCGCGAGTACGACCTGCTGGCGTTCCTCGCCGCCGATCCGGGCCGGGTGCGGNCCCGGCAGGAGATCTTCACCGGGGTCTGGGGGGACTGGTTCGGCTCGCCGAAGGTCCTCGATGTGCACATTGGCGCGATACGCCGCAAACTAGGCAAACCGGAACTGATCGAGACGGTGTACGGAGTGGGCTTCCGGCTGGCCGGCGCCCAGGGCGCCGGGACACAGGCCGCCGGGACACAGGCCGCGGCCGGACCGGCCGATCCGAGCCGCCTGCCGGCGCAGGGTGATCGGCGGCAGGAGCTGCCGGGCCGATGAGCCGGCGGATCCTCGCCGCCCAGCTCCTGCTGACCGCGGCCCTGCTCGTCGGGCTGTGCGTCCCGATGGGCCTGGACGCCACTCGGCATGACCGGGCCCTGTTCGGGCTGCGGTTGTCCGCGTCGACCGACGCCTACGTCGCCGAGGTGAAGTGGCGGCGGCTGTCGCCGGACGCCGCGCCGCTGCCGGTGCCACGCCGCGACAGCGCGGACGTGCCGCCCGACGAGCTGCGTCTCTACCGCACCGACGACAGCCCCGTGGCCGATACCGGCGAGGACATTCCGGTCACGCCGCAGGACCTCGCCCGCGCGCACCACCACAGCGTGACGATCGAGCCGAGCAACGCCAACGGGCACCGCATGATCCTCGTGGCGCCGGTGTCCAACGCGGGCGGACTGGTCGGCGTCCTCGTGGTCGCGCGCAGCGACTACGGGCTGCGTACCTCGATCAACCAACGGTGGACGATGATCGCCGTCGGCGGCATGCTGGTCGCGCTGGCGGCCCTGGCGATCTCCATCCTGCTGGCCCGCTGGGTGGGCCGCCCACTGCGCCGGCTCGGGCACGCCGCCGGCGAGCTCGGCACGGGTGACCTGACGATCCGGGCCCGGGCCGTCGGCGGGCCGCCCGAGGTCCGGGAGGTCGCGGCGACCTTCGACGCGATGGCCGACCGGATCCAGTCCCTCGTCAACAGCCAGCGGCATTTCCTCGCCGACGTCTCCCACCAGATCCGCACCCCGCTGACCGCGATGCGGCTGCGCCTGGAGCTGCTGGAACAGGACGTCGACACCACGGTCGCCGCGGAGGTCGCCGGCACCCTGGTCGAGGTGCACCGGTTGTCCCGCATGGTCGACGGGCTGCTCGCCGTCTCCCGGGCCGAGCACGCCCCGACCGCCGCCCGGCCGGTTGCGCTCGCGCCGGTGACCGCGCAGCGCTGCCTGATCTGGCGGCCGGTGGCCGCCGCCGCGGACATCGCGCTGACCTGGGACGTCGACAACGCGCACACGGTGGCCAGCGGCCCCGGCCATCTCGAGCAGATCCTCGACAACCTGCTCAGCAACGCCCTCGAGGCCACCCCGCCCGGCGGCCAAATCCGGATCGAGTCGCGCCCGGCCCCGGCGGCCTCGGCCGGGCCGGCGATCCGCCTCACCGTCACCGACAGCGGCAGCGGCATGAGTGCCGAGCAGCGGCAGGCGGCCTTCCGCCGCTTCGGTGGCGCCGCCGGCGGACGCGAGCCGAGCCAGGCGCAGCGATCCGGCAACGAGCGGGGAAGCGGCGCCGAGCGGGGAAGCGGCAACGAGCGGGGAAGCGGCAACGAGCGGGGCGGCTCGGACGGGCAGGTCGCCGACCGGGACCGGACGCCGCGCCGCGCCGATCGGCGTGGCCACGGGCTCGGTCTCGCGATCGTGCACGCCCTGGTGACCGCCGACGGCGGGACGATTGCGCTGGTCCCCGCCACGGCCGGTGGCCTGTGTGTCGTTCTCGACCTGCCGTGGGCGAGCCCGCAGTCCGGCGAGAGCGTCGCGGCGGTGCCGCCGCAGCGGGCCGAGGCCAGCCACCTCCGGCATCCTCCGGAACTCGGGCTCCTGGAAATCGTCGACGATCCCCTCCGAGACCGCGAGGCCGGACGAGAACCCTGACGAGCACGCGGTGGGCTCGCCGGCCACCCGAGGTCCATCTGTGATCTTTACCGTTTCTTTCCTGGCCGAACCGCGGTAGCGCGCCGGCAATTCGCCGCCGGGCGGCTATTTTCGCACCGAGCGACCAGAGACGGAGCACCCACTGATCATGTCGAGAAGTCCGGCACAACGCATTCGGGAAGCCACGGCGCTCAGCGCCGAGACGGTCCGCCGCGAGGTCATCAGAGGCGGCGGCCGGGGCTCGAAATCCGCCTTTCTCAGTGGAAAAATCGGCGCATATCTGACCAAGCACAGCTCGCCACCGGACGAGGTCCTCGGCGACCTGTCGGCGCTCACCGCCGCGCTGCCCGAGGCGGAGATGCAGGTGCCGGCCGAGCAGGGCACCCTGCTGACCATCCTGACCGCCTCGATCGCCCCCCGTCGGGCCATCGAGGTCGGCACCTTCACCGGCTACTCGGCCCTGTGCATCGCCCGCGGTCTGCCGGCCGGCGGCCGGCTGCTCTGCCTCGACGTCAGCGACGAATGGACCGCGATCGCCCGCAGGCACTGGGATCGGGCCGGCGTATCCGACCGGATAGACCTCGTCCTCGGGCCGGCCGCCGACAGCCTCGCGAACCTCGCNGAGGAACCCACCTTCGACCTGGCCTTCGTCGACGCGGACAAGGTCTCCTATCAGCGTTACTACGACCTGCTTGTGCCCCGTATGAACCCCAACGGGGTCATCATCGTGGACAATGTTCTGCAATACGGTGCAGTCGTGCGCCCACGCTCGGAAAATCCGGCGGTGGTCGCCGTCCAGGAGTTCAACCGGCTGCTCGCCGCCGATTCCCGGGTACAAGTCGTGATGCTGCCGATCGCCGACGGACTCACCATCGCCCGCAAGCTGCCCTCCCCCCGCAGCGGCGACTAACGCGGGAAGCGGCCGGCCCGTGGCATGTCACACCGCGGCCCGCGGCCCCGTCCCTCCCCACAGGGGTCGCCGTTCGGGCGGCCCCGCCCGGGGCGGCAGGCCCCGGCCAGTCGGGAAGGGGATCGAGAGATGACCCAGCGGTTGAACGTGGCGGAGGTTGCGCCGGAGGGGTACCGGGCGATGCTCGGCCTGGAGCGCTACGTCCGGGAGAACGTCGACGACACGGTCCTTGAGCTGGTCAAACTGCGGGCTTCGATCATCAACGGCTGCTCGTTCTGCGTGGACATGCACAGCCGGGACGCCCTCGCGGCCGGGGAGTCCTCGCGCCGGCTGTTCGCGGTCGGGGCCTGGCGGGAGGCGCCGTTCTTCGACGAGCGCGAACGGGCGGCGCTCGCGCTCACCGACGAGGCCACCCGGCTCGGCCCGGACGGGGTGAGCGACGAGACCTGGGCACTGGTCACGAAGAGCTGGTCGGAGAAGGAGGCCGCGGACCTGATCCTCGCCATCGTGACCATCAACGCGTGGAACCGGATCGCGATCCCGAGTCGCCTGAGCCCGCCCATCGACGTCTGAGCCAGCCCGCCCGCGTCTGAGCCCACCCGCCGCGCCCGCGCAGCCGTGTCCCGCGAGATGCGGTGTTTGCGTCGCCGAAACAGCCGCGGGTGGCTGGTCGTCCTAGCGTGGCCGTCGGGCGTCCGGCGCAGGGCGAACCGCCACCGGGTGCGGTCGTCCGGCGCCGGGCGGCCCGGGACGCCGAGCACGGTCGACGGGCGGCTCACCAGGCGGGAGAGCCTCGCCGTCTGAATCTCCGGACGCCGTCACCTCCGGACGGCGTCACAGGGTGACGGAGGTGTCTCCTGGGTAGAGCGTCCAGCCGTCGCCCGCGCGCCCCCAGCCGCTGGACGCCCAGGCGCCGCCGTCGATGTTGAGCGTGACGCCCGTGATGTACTTCGCCCGGTCGGAGCTGAGGAACACCGCGGCGTCCCCGACCTCGTCGGCGTGGCCCTCCCGGCCGAGCGGGACGTAGCGCTCCACGTCGGACTGGCGCTGCGGCGCCAGCGGCGGCAGGTTGTCGGGGTCGACCGGGCCGGCGAAGATGCCGCGCATGCCGGCGGTGGCGGTGTGGTCGGGCGCCAGGGCGTTGACCCGGATCTGGTCCTCGCCGAGTTCGAGGGCCATCGTGCGGGTGAAGGAGATCATGCCGGCCTTGCAGGCGGCGTAGACGGCGTACAGCGGCGCCGCGCGCTGCCCCTCGATGCTGGTGATGTTGAGGATCGACCCGCCGGCACCGCCCGCGGCGATCAGCGGCGCGGCGGTCGACGTCGCCGCGATCATGCTGACCAGGTTGATGTCGATGTGCCGGCGCCAGCTGCGCTCGCTCTGCTTCAGGAAGCGGTTGGCCTTCACCCCGCCGGCGTTGTTGACGAGGATGTCGAGCCGGCCGAACTCCCCGTGCGCGGCGGTGATCGAGCCGGCCAGCGCCGCGGTGTCCATCACGTCGGTGGGCAGCGTCAGCGCCGTGCCGCCCGCCTTCTCGATGATCTCGCGCGTGCTCGCGGCCCGCTCCGGGTCGATCTCGACCAGCCCCACCGACACCCCGACGCGGGCCAGTGCCACCGCGATGGCCTGCCCGATGCCGGCCCCGGCGCCGGTGACCACCGCGGCCTTCCCGGCCAGGCCCAGCTCGAACGACTGCTCCGGGATCGCCTGCGTCATCGTCGCTGCTCCTCTGGCACGGCTGGACGGAATCTGGCGCTGCTGGACAGCAGCAACACCTGGTGAGACACCAAACCATCACGCACCGACCGGCGGCAACCGGACGCCACCGTCGGCAGGCCAAGCCGGTAGGGGAACGTGCCCTCACCGTAGAGCCCGTCGCCGGCCGGCGTCCGATCATCGCCGGGGACGCTGTCCCGATCGCGCCGCAGGGGGCATCTCCCCTGGTCCGGGCGGTCAGCGCGCGGCCGAACACCGCCACTCGATCTCACGCGGGGACCTGGGCCGAGCACGGCTCGGATCCCGCCGACGCCGGGTGAGGCCGGACGGGCACGGGCTGTGAACGACACCATGAGGCCCGAAAAGCGGTCTTGGGGACGGGTTTTCACTATGCTTGCGCCGTCCAGCTACTACGACACGTAGAAGTGGAGCTGGCCGCCACTGGAGATCTCCCCGCGGCACCTCCCCACACCGTGCGGCGCCGCCATGTCCGAGTCCGGAGGTCATCCCATGCTGTCCGAACGTTCCGCCGCCGTCGTCGGAGCGACCGCGGGCGTGGTCGCCGAGCATGCCGTCGAGATCACCGCCGCGTTCTACCCGCGCCTGTTCGCCGCCCATCCCGAGCTGCTGAACCTGTTCAACCAGGGCAACCAGGCCACCGGCGAGCAGCGGCAGGCGCTGGCCGCGGCCATCGTCGCCTACGCCGGGCACCTGCTCGGTGGGTCGGGGTCGTCGTTCGCCCCGGTGCTGCGCCGCATCGCGCACAAGCACGTCTCGCTGGGGGTGCGGCCCGAGCAGTACACGATCGTCGGTCAGCACCTGCTCGCCGCGGTCGGCGAGGTGCTCGGCGACGCGGTGACCCGCGAGGTGCACGACGCCTGGGACGAGGTCTACTGGCTGTTCGCCACCGCACTCATCGCCGAGGAGGGGCGGATCTCCCAGCGCGTCGGCGCGGACCCGGATCACGTCTGGCGGCCCTGGCGGGTGACCGCGCGCACCGTGGCGACCGCCGAGGTAATCTCCTTCGACCTCGTGCCGACCGGCCCCGAGCCGCTGCCGACGTACCTGGCCGGCCAGTACATCTCCGTCGCGGTGGACCTGCCCGGCGGCGGACGGCAGGCCCGGCAGTACAGCCTGTCCCGGGCGCCGGGCGCCGGCAGCCTGCGGATCACCGTGCGCCGGGTGCCGGGCACCGCCGGCGCGCCCGCGGGCGTCGTCTCCTCCCATCTGCACGACCAGGTCAAGGTCGGCGACATCCTGGACGTGAGCCCGCCGACCGGCGACGTCACGCTCGCCACCGGCGCCGACCCGCTCGTGCTGATCAGCGCGGGCATCGGTGTCACCCCGATGATCGCGATGCTCGGCCACACGGCCCGGCTGCAGCCGGAACGCCCGGTCGTGGCCGTACACGCCGACCGCTCCCCCGACCACCACGCGCTGCGCTCCGAGATGCTCGAGATGGGCGCCCTCCTGCGGGACTTCCGCCTGCACACCTGGTACGAGTCCGGCACCGGCAGGCCGGCGGGCATCGGCACCGCGGCGGGCACCGGCGCCACCCCGGGCGCCGGCGGGGCGCGGGGCGAGTCCCGCCACACCGGCACGGTCGACCTCGACGCGGTTCCCCTGCCCGACGGTGCCCGCGCCTACCTGTGCGGACCGCTGCCGTTCCTGCGCGACGCGCGCGCGGGCCTGCTGCGCCGCGGCGTGCCCGCGCAGCGCATCCGCTACGAGGTCTTCGGCCCCGACCTGTGGGCCGGCTCCCCGACCTGACGGGACGTGCCCGGGTCCACGGACCTGCCGCGGACAGGCGCGCGGGATGGCGGCCGGCCGGGCCCGTCGGCCGGCCGTCGGCGGACGGGCCGCCGTCAGCGGTCGAAGGTCGCCCGGGCGGGTACCGCGAAGCCCAGCTCGGCGAGCCGGTCGGCGATGCGCCGCGGCGTCCAGCGGTAGCGCCAGGACGCGACGAGGACCTCGGCGCGGGAGAACGCCCGGTCGACATGCCGGCTCTGGTGATCGCGCAGGAGGTCGACGAGCGCGCCGTCGACACCGTCGATGAACGCCTCCCGGGCCGCGTCGACCAGCGTCGGGACGTGACAGCCGAGCGCGGCCAGCCGGTCGGCGACCCGGCCCGGCGTCCACCGCAGGTAGCCGGCTGCGCCGATGACGTGGGCGAGCGGCACCGGCCCGCGACCGAGCCACGGCCCGCACCCGTCCAGCCGGGCACTGAGCAGCAGCACATCCCGCGCGGTCAGCCCCGTCAAGGCCGTCCCGTCCGGATCAAGGCGCGGATCAAGGCAGCGCACAGCGGTGTCAAGGCGGTCGTGGTCGACGCGCAGACCGAGGCCGGCGAAGGTCTGCGCGACCTCGCCGGGCGCCCGGCCGGTGAACTCGGCGACCCCGAGCGTCGTGGCGGACGACACCGGCGTCAGCTGCGGGTCGGCGGTGTCGGCGCGGTAGAACGCGACGGTCACCGCGGCCCGCTCGACGCGGTCCATCTCCTGCGTCCTGTCCGGCACTGCGAACCCGAGCCGGGCGTACCGTTCCCGCACCTCGGCGACGTCACAGCCGAGCACGCAGGCCGCGTGCAGCAGGTGCGCCCGCGGCAGCCGCCCGCCGGCCAGCCACGGCGACTCTCCGTTGAGATCACGGCTGAGCAACACTACATCCACTGCGTCGACGGCCGCCGGCCCCGCGTACCCGGTGGCGGCCTCGCGGCCGACGTCCGCCGTCGCGAAGCCCAGCCGGCGCAGCGTGTCGACGAGGTCCGCCGGGCGCCGACCAGTCAGCCCGGCGACGGCCAGGACATGCCCCGTCGGGACGGCTCCGTCGGCGAGCCACGGCGCCTGCCCGTCGACGTCCCGACTCAACAGGTCGAGGTCGAGGTCGTCGCCGGTCACGTCCACGTCGAGGTTGCGGTCCCACGGCACAACGCCGTCCGGCTCGACGGTCATGGCGTCCGGTCGCAATCCGAGGCCGCGCAGCCAGCGCGCGAGGTCCGACGGCGCACGGCCCGACAGTCGCGCGACGGCAAGTAGTCCCGCTCGGGTGGGCTCGGTCCAGATCCGCAGGGCACTCCAGTACTTCGCCGGACTCAGCAACGCGGTGAGAACCCGATCCTCCGCCGCGGTGAGGGCGGTCTCGGGTACCGGGCCGGCGCGGAAACCGAGGTCGCCGAGGCGACGCGCGGTCTCTCCCGGCGACCGGCCGGTCGCCGCCGCGACGCGCAGCAGATGGGCACTCGACACCGTTCCCGCCGGCAGCCACGGGCCGTCGAGACCGGCGTCGTGCGACAGCAGACGAACATCTTCGGTGGCCAGCGGCGAGGCGTCCCAACCGGTCGGATCGGGAACAGCGACGCCCAGATAGCGGACCCGCTCGGCAAGCTCGGCGGGACTGCGCCCGAGCCGCGCGGCGGCGGCCAGCAGCTGGGCGACCGGGAAGGCGTCGCCGCGGTCCCGCGCCAACGACAGCACGGCGCCGTCGAGACGGTAGCTGAACAGGACGGCGTCCTCCGGCTTCGACGCGAAACCGATGAGGTCGGGCGTAGCGATACCGACGCGGTCGAACAGCCCCGCCACCGACTCCGCCGGCAGGCCCAGCGTCCCGGCGAGCCCGAGCACGTCGACCAGGCCGACCCGGTCGCCATGGGCGAGACGCCGCAGCCCGGAACCGTCCCCGCCGATCAACATCCGCGCGTCCGCCAGGTCGGTGCCGGCGAGCTCCGCGACCGTGAAGCCAAGGCCGCGCAACTGCGTGATCACCTCCACCGGAGGCGTGGCCGTCTGCTGCGCGGTGCGCAGCACCGCTATCCGGGAGACCGGCACCCCCGCCTGGCGGAAGTCCCGGGAGAAGTCGGCTTCGACCAGTTCAGGCTCGAAGGCGTCCACGGCCGCCGGCAGATGGCTGGTCCGCGCCGCGGGGAGACCGAGTGCGGCGAGCCGGCGCGCGACCTCGCGGGGAGAGCGCGCGGTCCGCACGGCTGCCAGCAGGACGAAGCCGACGGGCACCGGCCACCCGGCGAGTGCATCGCGGTCGTCCGCGTTGAACAGGAGAACGTCGTCCTGCTCGAACGGGGTGGCCGACACGCCGGACAGTACATGGGCGCGGTGCCCGAGAGTCCGCAGGCGGGCTGACAGCGCGTCGATCGTCAGGCCGGTGTGCAGCGCGGCGCGCAGCACGTGGGCCAGAGGGACCCGATCCCGCGACAGCCAGGGGGCCCGGCCGGTGAGATCGGTGCTGAGCAGGACGAGGTCGAGAGCGAGCAGGTCCACCTCACCCGTTCCGGCGGGGAAGATCTCCAGTCCCAGCTCCCGCAACCGACGGACGACCTCACCGAGCCCGAGGCCGAGGCTCTGCGCGGCGAGAACGGCGTGGCCCAGAGGCATCTGCGGCAGCAGCAACGGCTGGCCGCCGTCCAGTTCGGCGCTGAGGAGCACCAGGTCGCCGCGGGTGACGGCGGAGACGGTGGTGGCCTTGCCACTCCAGGAGCCGAGGCCGAGCGCGCCGATGCGCCGATGGATCTCGTCGGGAGGGCGGCGCAGCCGGCCGGCCAGAAACAGGACGACGCTCANTTCGCGCGGCGGCTCCGCGAGGAGGAAGACGTTGAGCATGCCCGCCAGCACGAGGTCGCTCGGCACGGATCGGGACTCGGGCGGTGGTCCGGGCCTGGTGGCGGTCGCCCACACCGCGAGCCGACGGAAGACGAGGGCATCGGGGAGGTACCAGTACCCGGTGTTGATGTCCAGTTGCTGACGCGGCACCGTCGGCAGGAGCTCACCGTCGAGTGGAAAGCAACCGACCCGGTCCATCGGCACCGCCGCGCCGTCCGCGGTTGGCCAGGTCCGGGCGCCGCCGGCCAGCAGCGCGGCAAGGATGACATCCGCGACGAGGGGAAAGTGGCGTGCGAGGGACGACAGCCACTCGTACGTCAGCTCGAAGGCGCCGGCGGCGAGCAGCCGGGGCACCGCGGCCGCGAGCCGCTCGTCCACCGCCGGCTCGTCGACCAGCTCGCGGATCTCGTTGCGGTCGACCGACAGTTCGGGTGCGAGCCGGCCGGTGAGGTTGACGACGACGCCGAACACGATTTGGCCCACCCAGAGGCCGTCGGCCAGCAGCGCACCACGACCATTCGCCCACCAGACGCCCTCTCCCGCGGGCACGATCGGCGAGGTCCAACGGCGCGCCAGCCCATCCAGCGGCCCGACGTCGCCGACGGGAGCGAAGTCGGCCAGCTCGCCGGGGGACCAGTGGGCGCGGGCGACGCCCTCGGTGGCCTGCGTCTCGAACTCGGCGACCCAGAGGATGCGACGCAGCAGGTCGACGCAGGACACCGTGGCCTGGCCCGCCCCGCGGCTCAGATGCAGCCGCACGCTGGTCCCTGCGGCGGCGCCGGGCCCGAGGTTCTGGACCCGGAAGAGGTTTCCCGGGCCGGCGATGATGACCCGGAACCGGTCGCCGGGCCGGCCGTCCAGGCCGAGGCGGCAGGTCTCGATCGTGATCTCGTCGGCGATCATGAAGTAGGACAGCACGCCGACGCCGAAGCGGCTGTTCGGATGGAACTCGATCGGCGGGTCGCAGGACTTCCAGGCGACCATCTCCTCGATGACCTCGGGCAGATCCACCGACCGGGTTCCCGCCTCCGCGAAGACGTCGGTGAGCTCGCGCAGGCCCATCCCGATGCCGTTGTCGTGGCATTCGAGGTAGGCACCACCGTCCGGCTCGAAGCCCTGGGTGAAGCTGATCCGCCCGGTCCACGGGCTCACCCGCCCGGTGGTGCGGGCCAGATACTCCTCGCGGGCCCGGCGGTAGCGGCAGGCGTCGAGGGCGTTCTGGTAAAGCTCGCGGATCGCCAGGCCCCGGTTGGTGTAGAGCTGCTCGCCCATGAGCAGCTCCTGCACCTTGTCCTCGGCGAGCCGGAACTGGGCACCCGCCGAGCTGTAGGCGGGCTGCCCGTCGACCTCGACGGCGCGCACGGCGTCGGCGGTGGCATGGGTGGGCAGGTGGGCCAGCGCCGGTATCTCGCCGGTGACCCGATGGGCTTCGGCGAGCAGGCTGTCGAGCTCGGTGGTGTGCCGCTCCAGAGCGACCTGGACGGCCTGGTGCTGGCAGCGGGCGGACAGCGCCCGGCCGGACCGACCCCGATGCTGCCACTGCGCCTGGCGGATGGTCTCGCCCAGCACGCCGAGGTCGACCGGGTCGCCCACGCCGAGGTGCTCGACGATGACGTCCGGCAGTGCCGCGGGTTCGAGGGCCATCCGCTGGCCGATGGTCAGCAGGTAGCCGACGAACCGTTCCCGCAGGGTCATCTCATCCCCGGTCGCGGGCGCGACCGTGACCAGATCGAGCAGCGCCGCGGCCTGGCCGGGCCGGTTCAGGTACGCGGGGTCGGCGCGCACCGCGGTGAGCAGGGCACTCGCCCGCGCGGCGGTGAAAACATCCCCGGCCGGCGTCTCGGGATCGACCCCGGCGAGCAGGCCGGCGAGCACCGGGCCGGTGTAGGACTCCGGACGCCGGGCCACCCAGCGGTGCGCGAGCCACCAGCCGATTGCCTCGGCCGCGCCGGTGTCTCCTGCCCGTCGGGCCCGGTCGATGCGGCGCAGCAGCCGAGGGTGCAGCCGGGTGAAGTTCTCGAACTCCGTCCGCTCGACGTCCCGTCCGGCCGTCCAGCCATCCCGGTCGGACCCGGCCGGGTGCGCGACGGACGCGCGTGCCACCAAGGTCGTCCAGAGGGCTTCGTGCAGGAACGGCACCGCGACCAGCAGGCCGGCCTCGGCAGGCGAAAGCGGTGGCGGGTCGACTGGCAGCCGCCTGACCAGGAACTCGATCCGCTTCATCAGTCGTAGCGCGAGCGTCTGGTCCAGCCAGGGATCGGCGTTCAGACCGGCTGCGGCGCGGTCGCGCCCGATACCCAGGCGGGCGACGAGGTCGATGGTCTGCGCGCGCAACTCTTCGGCGGCCGGGCCGTCCCCCATGAGGGTCCAGGCGGCGTGCCGATCGGCGGCGCGGCGCCAGGGATGCTCCGGGGATGCCGGCGAGCCGGCGGACGGGGCGGCCGGAAATGGCCGGAACTCGCGCGGGTCGCAGTACAGGACCAGTCGCAGCGCGCAGGGCGGCGATCCGACGCCGGCACCGCCCGGACTCGCCGAGCCGGCGACGCAGTCTGCGACCACGGCCGGGTCGATCACTCCCGCCGCTCCCGCCGCTCCCGCCGCGCCGGCCAGGCTGACCGGGCCGTCGGCCGCCGAGTCGGTCGGCCCGGCGAGGGCCAGGCGACGGCGCAGCGCCTCCTCAAGAATCCGCAGGTCGCCGGGGACAACGGGGCTGGCCAGGACATCCACCAGGGCCCGTAGCAGCGGCGACCGCACGCCCGGCGACCGCGTCTGCCGGATCAGGTACGCGACCTCGGTGCCCTCGGCCGCGGGCAGGCGCCCCTCCGCCCAGCCGTCCTCGGTCATGGCGGCGCGCACCTCGTCGTCGGCGAGGTCGGCGGCGGCGTCGACGATCACCAGCACGCGGCCGGCCGCGCTGCGGGAGATCGTGCGAGCCCAGTCCAGGGGCACGCACAGGTCCCAGAACGGCTGGTAGCCGAGGTCGGCGTCGGCGGGGACGAGGAAGTCGCGACCGTCGTGGTGGACCCCGTGGCCGGCCAGAACCAGCAGCAGCGTGTCATCGGGCGCCGCGTCGCGCAGGAAGGCATGGATCGCGGACTTGATCGCGCTGAGACCGAGCCGCGACCGGTCGTGGACGTCAGCCCGGTAGCCGACCCGCTCCAGTGACTCGGCCGTGGCATCCATGAGCGGCGCGAGCCACGGCAGTGGGGGCAGCCCTTCGTCGTCGTAACCGGGCACGCCGATGAGCAGTGCCCGGCACTCCCCCGGCGTCTCGGGCTCCGCGCGCATCGGCGGCGCCGTCTGGGAACCGCCGGACGCCTCCGCCCGCGCTCCGGCCGGCAGCCAGGACGGATCGTTGCGCGTGCGCTCCGCTGTAGCAGTCGGCGGCGCGGCAGACGCTGGCATGATCGACGGGCCGGTCAACGCGGTGGACGGGCCGTCCGGGAAACCGGGGAAGAACGGCGCACGGCGGGCGGTCGGGGCTTTCGGGGGGATGGGTCCGCCGCCCGGGAAATGCGGCTCGGCGGGGGGCTTCGCCCGGCCGGAGATCGCGGCCTGAACGGCATGGAGGAGGACGTCGCGGGCGCCGTGCGCGGCCAGGCCGAACAGGTCGACGGACACCCTCGAGCCGAGCACTCCGGGGCGCGCGCAGTTCTCGATCCGCACCGGGAGCAGGCGGCGGGCCGCGCCGTCCGGGTCGGCGACGAACGCGGCCTGCCACTCCTGCTCGCCGTATACCGACTCCAGGTAGGCGGCGGAGAGGACCGCCAGGGTGCGGGTGCTGTACCGGATGCCGTCCTGCATGGCGGCGGACCAGTTGGAACCCGCCACCATGTCCCAGGCCTGCACGAGCACCCGGAAGTCCGCGGCCTCCAACTGCCAGGCGATCCACTCCGCCCAGGCCCGGTCCCGCGCCGTATAGGAAATGAAGAAATCCCACCGGCCGTNGGTGTACGGCCGGTCCAGTCCCCCGGTAGCCATCCCCCGAATTGTGACACGTGGCATCAGACCGGTCGCCCCGCGCATACTGCCCAGCCTCGACGGGCCCCCGCCGGGCGGCGGCCGGCGCCCCGGAGACGGTGACGAAGCCGACGATCAGGGGGCCGGGAGATGCGTCAGGGCGTCGAGGAGGCGGTCAGGCCACGGGCAGGAAGGAGCGGAACGCGGTCGCGTCGCCGCCCAGGGTCGCGGCGCGCTGGGCGGCGATCTGGTCGTGCGGCTGGCCGAGGTCGACCCGGCTGACCTCGTCGAGGCGGCGGTACTGGGCCTCGTCGAGGCGGATGTCCAGCGCGGCGAGGTAGTCGTCGAGCTGCTCGATCGTGCGCGGGCCGATGATCGGGACGAGGGCGGTCGACGCGCGGGCGGCGTGCTCGCGCAGCCAGGCGGTGGCGACCCGGGCGGGCGGCACGCCGAGGTCGGCGGCGACGGCGAGCAGCGCGTCGACGACGGCGGTCTTGCGGGCCTCGTCCTCGACGTGGACGAGCCGGCCGAGGTCGGTCAGTCGGCCCGCGCTGCCGGTGCGGTACTTGCCGGTGAGCAGCCCGCCGCCGAGCGGGGACCACAGGGCGGCGCCCAGGCCCAGCGCCTGCGCCATCGGCAGGATCTCGCGGTCGGCGGTCCGTTCGACGAGGCTGTACTCGCACTGGACGGCCGTGAGGGGGGCGAGGCCGCGCAGCTCGGCCAGGGTCGCGGCCCGCGCCGAGCGCCAGGCCGGGAAGTTCGACAGTCCGCCGTAGAGGATCTTGCCGGCGCGAACCAGGTCGTCGAATCCGCGCATGATCTCCTCGACGGGGGTGACGGTGTCGGGGAAGTGCACCCACAGCAGGTCGAGGTAGTCGGTGCCGAGGCGGGCGAGGCTGCCCTCGACGGCGCGGGCCATGCTGCGCCGGCCGTTGCCGGTGCCGAGCACGCCGCCGTCGCCGGCCACGCCGAGGCTGAACTTCGTCGCAATGGTGAAGTGCGACCGGGTGCCGGCGAGCAGGCGGCCGAGGATCTCCTCGGACTCGCCGAACTGGTAGCTCTCCGCGGTGTCGAGGGCCGTCCCGCCGGCCTCGGCGAACCGGTCGAGGATCTTGCGCGCCTGCGCGGGCTCGGCGCCGCTGCCCCACCGGGTGCCGAAGTTGCCGGTGCCGAGCGCAAGCTCGCTGACGCGCAGGCCGGTGGCGCGGCCGAAGGTCGTGTGCTGCATGGGGTCCTCCCGGCGGCGGAACGCAGCGGGGACCGGCACGCCCACCAAAGTAGAACGATCGGTGTACTTCTGCGACGGTAGCAGGGCGCTCGACAGAAGTACAACGACCGGTCTACCTTGACGACATGTCGGACGATCGGGGCGAGGCCACGCCGGGTAGGCGAGGCGGGCGCGGCGCCCGGGAGCGGATCCTGCGGGCGGCGGACCGGCTCTTCTACGCCGAGGGCATCAACGCCACCGGCATGGAGCGGCTCACCGACGTCGCCCAGGTCTCCAAGCGGACCTTCTACCAGCACTTCCCCAGCAAGAACGCGTTGGTGGAGGAGTACCTGCACCGGCTGGACACGATCGCCGCGCCGCCGCGGGAGCGCGCCCTGGCCCGCGACGACCTGCTCCCCCGCGACCGCCTGCTCGCCCTGTTCGCCCTGTTCGCGGCCGACCCCGCGGGCCCCGCGACCGGCGAGGCGAGGCTACGGGGCTGCCCGTTCCACAACGCCGCGGTCGAGACCGCCGGGACGGTGCCGGCGGTCGAGCGGGCGGTGGTCCGGCACAAGGAGGCGTTCACGCGCCTGCTGACCGAGACCGCCCAGGCGGCCGGCGCCACCGATCCGGCCGCGCTCGGCCGTCAGCTCGCCGTCCTGTTCGAGGGCGCGACGGCGCTCGCGACCTCGCTCAACGATCCCGCGCCACTCGCCGACGCCAGGGCGGCCGCGGCCGTGCTCATCGACACCGCCCGCGCGCGACCGGAGCGGGCCGGCTGAGCCGGTCGAGCCGGTCGAGCCGGTCGAGCTGCCCGAGGCGGACGGCCCCCTGCGCCAGCACGACCTCGCCGGGTGCCAGCGCGATGGGGGCGGGTTGCGGCCGGGGCTGCCACCCGGCGGCGAGCGCGTTGCCCCGGTCGGCGCCGGCCACTCAGCTCTGCTCGTACGGGTTGCTGGGGCCGGCTGGGACCGGCGCCGCGCCGGACCGATACGGGTCAGACCCCTTCGGGTCGTGAAGGGACACGGCGATATCACCCCGGCATCCTCAGTGCGAAACGGTGGTGAACCTATTGTTCGTCCTGGGGGATCCACACTGTCGGCATCGGTCCGGATCGGCATCGGTCCGGATCAGTGCACACCGCGCTGATTCCGGCCGCTGTTCCGGCGCGGCAGAGCCGGTCTCGGGGCGGCGGATTCGATCGGTGGCGGGGAGCACGGCGCGGTCGAAACGGAATCGGCCTGGCGCTGACGGCGGGTGATATCGGTGGGGGCGCCGTCCGTGCGGTCGGGTGGCCGGAAACAGCCGGGAGGGCTGTCGATTCCACCACCCGGACGCCGACCCGCCGGTGCGGCCGCGTGGGGCACCGCCCGGATCGTCCCGGTCGGGACGAGCGACGCCCCGGGTTTTCCCCCTTGGGCCGGCCGACCGATGTTTGCCATGCTCGATGGACGCTGTGGGAAAGGTGACGGATGGGACAGCTGCCGGTCGGCAGAATGCTGGAGGTGACCCGCCGACACGACCGCTCCCCCGGCCGCGGCCGGCCGGCATGACCGCCGGCACGGAATGGGAGATTGACGGCGCCGACCTGCCGACCCTGGTGCTGCCGGACACCGACGGCCTCATCCTCGCCGGCCCGCCCGCCGCCCCGGCCGGCGAGGCGTGCGTCGAGGTCGACTTCCTGCCGGTGGAACCGGACGTGCTGCTGCGGGCCGCGGTGGACGCCGCCGCCTGGCCGCACGTCGGATCCGTCACCGTGCACCCGCGCCGGCATCCGCCGGCACGGACCCGGCTGGCGTTCTTCATCGGGCGCCAACTGCGGATCGAGCGGTCCGCAGCCGGCTGGAACTCCCCGGTGGTGACCCTCGGCGCCGCCCTGCGACCCGAGTCGGCCGGCGGGCAGGGGCTGCGCATGGTCGCCCACCACGCCCGGGTGCATGACGGTGGTGGCTGGAGCCGGCACACGCTGTGGGAGGTCATGGGGCTGCGCCAGTACGTAACCTGGCTCGACCGCCGGCCGGCGAGCAGGGGGATGGGTCGACCCGACCGCGCGTGAGCGGCGGCACCGACAGTGAGCGGCGGCACCGACAGTGAGCGGCGGCACCGACAGTGAGCGGCGGCACCGACAGTGAGCGGCGGCACCGACAGTGAGCGGTGGCGCGGCCAGTGAGCAGCGGCGGGCAGAGCCGGCAACGGCCTCGCGCCGCGGGGCGATTGTCACAGTGAGGAAGGGCATTCGCGGGTGTCCGGTCCGGTCTGCCCATGCTGAAATGCTCGGCATGGCGGCAGCGAGCACGATGGCCCGGCACCGGGAGCGTCACGGCGCGCAGCGGGCCGGCTGGCTGCGCGCGGCTGTCCTCGGCGCGAACGACGGGCTGGTGTCCACCTCCAGCCTCGTCGTCGGTGTGGCTGCAAGCGGCGCGTCGAGCGGCGCGATCCTCACCGCGGGCCTCGCCGGGCTGACGGCGGGGGCGCTGTCCATGGCCGCCGGCGAGTTCGTCTCGGTCAGCGCCCAGGCCGACATCGAGCGCGCCGACATCGCCCTGGAGCGGGCGGAGCTCGCGGCGAGCCCGGCGGCGGAGTTCGCGGAGCTGGTCGGCATCTACGAGCGCCGCGGCCTGCCGCGTGACCTGGCGGAGAAGGTCGCCGAGGAACTTACTGAGCGTGACGCCCTCGGCGCCCACCTGCGCGACGAGCTCGGCCACAACGAGATCAACGAGGCCCGGCCCCTGCAGGCGGCGTCGGCGTCGGCGGGTAGCTTCACCCTCGGCGCGCTGGTGCCGTTCATCGGGATGGCGGCGCCCGCGGGCACCGCCCGGCTCCTGCTCATCGTCGCGGTGACCGTGCTCGGCCTGGCGGTCGCGGGGGCGCTGGCGGCGCGCGCCGCGGGCACCGCGCTGCTGCGCCCCACGCTGCGCGTCGTGCTGGGCGGCTGCGTGGCGATGGCGGTGACCGCCCTGGTCGGCGTCCTTGCCGACGCCGCCGGCGGCTGAGAGCCGGGCCCCCGCCGGGTCACCAGCCAGCCTAGAGTCACGCGCCCGCCTGCAATCACGCGCCGTCGGGCGATCCCGGAATGCGGAAGGTGAAGACGCTGTCGTCGAAGGTGTTGTAGGCGGCGTAGTCGAGGAGTTCGTAGAGCCGGGATCGGTGTTGCATTCGGTCGAGGAGCCCGGTCTGGGTGCCGTCGGCGGCGAGGCGGCGCAGGCCGTCCTCGGCGGCGCCCATGGCGAGGCGTAGCAGGGTGACCGGGTAGATGACGACGTTGACCCCGACCGATTCCAACGTGGCGGCGGTGAGCAGCTCGCTCTTGCCGAACTCGGTCATGTTCGCGAGGATCGGCGCGTCCACGGCCGCACGGACGGCTTCGAACTCGGCGGCATCCGCCAACCCCTCAGGAAAGATCATGTCGGCGCCGGCCTCGACGTAGACGCGGGCCCGCTCGATCGCGGCGTCGAGGCCCTCGACACCGCAGGCGTCGGTGCGGGCGCACAGGACGAAGTTCGGGTCGCGGCGGGCGACGACGGCCGCGTGGATCCGGCGGACCATCTCCTCGACCCGCACGACCGTCTTGCCGTCGAGGTGGCCGCAGCGCTTCGGATTGACCTGATCCTCGAGGTGGCAGCCCGCGAGCCCGGCGTCCTCGAGGACCTGGACACTGCGGGCGACGTTCATCGGCTCACCGAAGCCGGTGTCGGCGTCGACGAGCGTCGGCAGGTCGGTGACCCGGGCGATCTGCCCGGCCCGGCCGGCGACCTCGGTCAGCGTGGTCAGGCCGATGTCGGGCAGGGCCAGGTCCGCGGCCAGCACCGCGCCGGAGACGTAGACCCCGTCGAAGCCCAGCTCGGTGATGAGGACGGCGGTCAACGGATTGAACGCCCCGGGGAAACGCAGCAGCCGGCCCGACGCCAAAGCGGCGCGCAGCGCGGCCCGGCGGGCGTGGGGTGGGGTGCGGGCATGCAGCATCAGAAGATCCCCGCCGTCTCGCCGGTGGCCGGCGGCCGCTCGGGCACCAGGGTGAGCCCACCGAGCTCGTCCGGGGCGAGCTCGGGTAGGCGGACGGCGACGTCGAGGAAACGGTCCTGCTCCTCGGCGGACACCACGCCCTCGGTCAGCCGGCGGAACTTCGCGAGGTACTCCGCCCGTCCGAACGGCCGCGCGCCGAGCGGATGGGCGTCGGCGACGGCGATCTCGTCGATGACCGGGTCACCGTCGTCCCGTTCGACGACGACCCGACCGCCNAACGCCTTCTCCGCCGGGTCCGCCGCGTGGTAGCGGCGCGTCCACTCCTCATCCTCCACCGTGACGATCTTCCGCCACAGGGCCACGGTGTCCGGCCGCGCCGCCCGCTGCGGGGCGTAGGACCGCTCGTGATGCCAGTCGCCGTCCTGCAACGCCACCGCGACGATGTAGGGGATCGAGTGGTCGAGCGTCTCCCGGCTGGCCGTCGGCGAGTACTTCTCCGGGTCACCCGCACCCGAGCCGATCACCTGGTGGGTGTGGTGACTGGTGTGAATCGTGATCTTCCTGATGCGAGACAGGTCACCGAGGCGGGGGCCGAGCCGGCGGGCCAGATCGATCAGCGCCTGGCTCTGGTACTCGGCCGAATGCTCCTTGGTGTAGGTGTCGAGGATGGCGCGCCGGGCCTCGCCCGATCCGGGCAGCGACACGACATACCGGGCGCCCGGTCCGTCGAGCAGCCAGGCCACGAACCCGTCCTCACCCTCGTAGGCCGGTGACGGCGCACCCTGCCCGCGCATCGCCCGGTCGACCGCCTCGACGGCGAGCTTGCCGGCGAACGCCGGGGCGTACGCCTTCCAGCTCGAGATCTGCCCCTTGCGGGACTGTCGGGTCGTCGTCGTCGTGTGCAGCGCCTGCTGCACCGCCTGGTAGACGACCTCGGTGGACAGGCCGAGCAGCGACCCGAGACCGGCGGCGACCGACGGGCCGAGGTGCGCTATGTGGTCGATCCTGTGCTGGTGCAGGCAGATCCCACGGACCAGGGCGACCTGGATCTCGTAGCCGGTGACGATCCCCCGGACGAGGTCCCGGCCACCGAGACCGAGATGCTGCGCGGCGGCGAGGATCGGCGGGATGTTGTCACCGGGATGGGAGTAGTCGGCGGCGAGGAACGTGTCATGGAAGTCCAGCTCCCGCACCGCAACGCCGTTTGCCCACGCCGCCCACTCCGGCGACACCCGAACCTCGCGCGGCAGGCCGAACACCGTCGAGCCGACCCGCCCCGGCGCAGCCGGATGGCGCACCGCCTGATCGCGGGCGGCGGCAACCGGCGGACGGCGCAGCGACGCCGCCGCGACCCCGGCGTTGTCGATCACCCGATTGATCACCATCTCCGCGACCTCGGGCACCACCTCCACCGAGTCCGCCGCCACCGCGGCGATCTTCCAGGCAAGCTGGTCCGGCCGCTCCAACCGCTCGGCGCTGCGGTGTACCCGCACCTCGTGATCGATCATCCTGCGCGCCCCCGTCCTCCCCGTCGTGTTCCCCGTTCCCGGACGCCCGGGCAACAGCCGGCGTCCGGGAACGGGCCAGGGCTCAGCCGGCGGCGGTGGTCGGTGCGGGGGCGGTGGTCGGTGCGGGGGCGGGCCGGTCGGCTGCGGACGCGGCGGTCCGCGCCTGCCGGCGGGCCGGCGCGACGGCGAGGCGTTCGGCAAGCTGGCCGAAGGCGAGCGCGATCGTCGCCCAGAGGACGAGCTGGCTGACCACCGAGTAGAACCGGAACCGGAACAGCACGTCGGCGGGGAAACCCGGGTAGACGATCGTGCCGTTCGGGGCCGTGAGCGGCTGCGGGGTCTCGGTGGCGAAGTCACCGAACTCCGCCCGGTTCGCACCGAGATGCCCGTAGGCGGGCAGCAGGGCCATCGCGACGCCGACGAGCACCAGGAACACGACCCCCGCGACCAGGCTCGCGTTCCAGGTGCCGACGCGACCCGCCAGCCACCGGCCCACCACGACCGCGAGCCCCAACGCGACCACCGAGACCGCGACCATCGTCACGTACAGGGCGCTGCGGGCGCCGATCGTCTCCTCGTGCCCGATCGCCGGCGGGTTGGCCGGATACTTCGCGAACGGGACGAGGTAGAGACCGACGAAGCCGGCCCCGGCGAGCAGCGCGGCCAGCACCCTTGGCCGGATGTTCGGGTAGCGGCGCGAGACGATCAGGTAGACGACGACGAACAGGCCGCCCACCGCCAGCCCGAACAGCGCCATCCCTACGCCGATGCCCAGGTTGCGCTGCACCGAGCGGCTGAAGACCTCGCCGTGGTCGTGGGCGCCGGCGGTGAGACCCGCCGCGGCGTCCAGCGCCTCCTGCGCCTCGTGCCGCCCGTCCTCGTAGTCGATCGCCTCCTGGACGAGGGGCTCGGCGAAGATGCGGGCGAAGACGAACGCCAGCAGCCCGCCCAGCAGGCCGGCCCCCAGACCGCGGTAGATGTAGCGGAACTCCATCTTCCCGCCCCCGCTCAGTGGCAGGGGAACCCGAGGAAGTGGCGCGCGTCGTGGACGAACTCGTGGAGGTGGGTATCCGAGCCGAACAGCGACGTGGCGCCCTGGTCGACACCGATGAAGTAGAGCAGCAGCAGCGACAGCAGCGCGGTGAGCCCGAGCGCCGCCCGGCGGGCGGTCAGCGGGAAGGAGATGGATCGCTGCCGTGGCTGGGCAACGGGTGTGGTCATGGAAGCCCCCTCAGGGATCGTGCGTCCCGGTTGTTCGGACCACCTGTGCTCGGGTCTGACTCCCGGTACCGCCGCCCACACGGACAGGCAGACCGGTCACAGTGGCGCGACCGCGCCGGATTCCCACCGGCTTCCTCACACAAGCGATCGGAGTATGCGGTTCGCGCCAGGCCCCTGTCAACGCCGACGAACCGCGCGAAGCGCGCAATCGCCCAGGTAACGGACCGATCGGGCACACAATGCCCACCTACCCCGGAGCCCGTTATGGACCATACGGTAAACTATACGGTAGCCTCGATTGCATGGCACGACCACGCACATTCGACGAGGACCAGGTCGTGTGCGCGGCGCGCGACCAGTTCTGGGCGACCGGCTACACCGCCACCTCGCTCGACGACCTGACGGCGGCCACCGGGCTCGGCCGGGGCAGCTTGTACGGCGCCTTCGGCGACAAGCACGCGCTGTTCCTGCGCGCCCTGGACCGCTACTGCGACGAGGCGGCCGCCGCGATCCGGGCCGATCTGCGCGCAGCGGGCAGCCCGTTCGAGCGGCTGGCGGGGCACGTCCACGCGATGGTGGCGATCATCGTCGGCGACGTCGAGCGACGCGGCTGCCTGATGGCCAAGAGCGCCGCAGAGCTCGCCGGCACGGACCCCGAGGTGGCGCAGCGGGTGAACCGGGTTCTCACCGAGGCGCACGCATTGCTGACCGAGTGCGTCAGCGAGGCGCAGCGAGCCGGTGAGCTCGCCGCCGGCCACGATCCCGCCCGGCTGGCCGGCCTCGTGCTGGTCGTGCTGCGCGGGCTGGAGACGGTCGGCGCGTGCGGCGCCCCGCCCTCGATGATCCGCGACGCCGCCGAGCAGGTCCTCGCCCTGCTCCCCCGCCCCGCCGACGCCGCTGACACCACCGACGCCGCTGACACCACCGACCTTTCGGATACCAGCGCCCGCCACTACCGACCTTTAATGCGCGAGGTCGGCTGATTGATCATGGGATGGTGTCAAGGTCAACCCGGTGCCCGCCAGGCAGCCCTCGAGCAGGTCAGG